>JANYLN010000082.1 GCA_025357795.1 Planctomycetota bacterium | reverse complement strand
CCGAACAACAGGCGGCGGTCCCTGCCGGTACCGACCCCGAATTCCAGCGGGTCCTGGGCCGCCTCAAGCAGGAGCAGGTGCAACTCGCCGTTGACCAGCGCCAGCTCAAACAGCAGTGGGCCAGCCTCGAGCAGCGCAAGGCTGACCTGGACACCCGCCAGCGCGAACTCGATGCCGCCGTTCAATCCTTCCAGGCGGAACGCCACGCCCTCGACGACCAGAAACACGCAGGCCAGCGCGCTCTCGATGCCCAACACTCCGATCTGCACGCCCAACAGCAGGCCCTCGCCACACACGCCGCCGAACTCGATCAGGCCGAACGGAACCTCAAGGCCCAGGCCGAACGCCTCGACTATCGCCGCCAGGGCCTCGATGCCTGTCAGGCCGACCTCCAGGCCCGCCAGCGAACCCTCGATGACCGCCAGCTCTCCCTCGACCGTCACGAGGCCGACCTGCAGACCAGCGCTGCCAGCCTGACCGAGCAGCAACTCCAACGCCAGCAGGAGACCCACGATCTGGGCGGTGCCCACGAACAGCTCAAACGCCAGCAGGACGCCCTTCGCGACGAGCAATCCCGTCTCAAGCAGCGCGACGCCGACCTGCAGCGCCAAACCCTGCAGTTCCAGGCCGACCAGCACCGTCTGCACGAGCAGACCCGCGCCCTCGACGCCCAACAGCTCTCTCTCTCCCGGCAGCAGGCCGACCTGCAGACCCGCAGCGACGATCTTGACAAGCAGCGCCGCGACCTGCTCGCCCATCAGGAATCCCTCCGCCATCAGCAGGAACAGGCCGCCCAGCTGCAGCAGAGCCTCGCCGCTAAACAACGCCAGCTCGCCGACCTCGAAGCCGACCTGCACCGCACGCAGCAGTCCCTGAAACAGGAACAGGCCGCCCCGAACGACCCCCCGGCCGCCCCGGACGCACAACTCACCGCCGCCCGCGAGCAGGTCGTCTCTCTCAGCCGACGCCTCGAGGGCTTGCAGGCCGAACTCGTCCGCGAACGCAAGCAGAAGCACAAGGCCGTGGCGGATCGCGACGACCTCGCTCACCAGTGCAACGCCCTGCAGACTCGCCTGGATGAGTGGATGGAGGCACAGAAGGCCACCCCCGCCGGCCTCGTCTCCCATCAGCCCATGCCGCCGGCCCCCGCCGATGAACTCGCCTTGCTGGCCGCCCATGCCGTCCAGGCCCGCCGTCGCGGCGCCGCCCCCCGCAGGTTCGCCCCCGCCCGCCAGGATCGCACCCGCACCCTCGCCGCCGCCGCCGGGGCGATGCTCGTAGGCCTGTTCGTCGGCCTCGTACTGCTCCGCGCGCAGCCCGCCCGCTACCGCATGCAGGCCAGCCTCGCCTTCTTGCCCGAGTCCCCCCTGGCTGCCCACGCCGAACTGACCAGGCTCCAGTACGACCTCGGAGGCAGGCTCCTCGCGGCCGGCGTGCCCGGCGCCTCGCTCCCCGCCGATAGGCCGCCCGTCGTCGCCGATCCCAAGTCCGCCCGCCTGACCGTCCAACTCCTGACCGTCGCGCCCGAGCAGTCCCAGGCCTCTTTACGCAAATTCCTCGCGGAATACCGCGTCGAACTCGAAGGCACCATCCACGACGCCGCCCGCGCACAGCAGGATCGCGAACGCATCGATCAGGCCGACGCCAGCGACGTGCAGCGCAAGCAGCTCGCCGCCCAGCGCACCGCCCTGGCCGCCGACGCCGCCCAATACCAGCCGCACGTCAAGGCCTACCAGGAGGCCCTCGCCACCGCCGACAAGACCCGCAACGAACTGGAAGAAGCCAACCGCAAGGCCGCGGATGTCGCGGCCCGCCTGCGAGTGTTCAAGCGGACTCCCCCTGGCACCCGCATCGAACTGCCCGCCGAGCGGCTCGCCGCTGTCTCCTCCGCCGACGTCCAGTTGGCGGAGGTGCGAGGCCAGGTGATCGCCCGCGCAACCGAACTGCGGACCCTGCTGGCCTGCCTCCTGGGCAGCGCCCTGAAAAAGTGCGACCAGATGGACAACCAGGTCGGCGCCTTCGCCACGTTCCTGGCCGGCGAGCAGGAGCGCATCACCGATCAGGCCCTCCGCGAGGAGACCTCCCGGATCGCCCAGCAGGCCGCCAGGCTGAAGGATCTCGTCCAGCGCTCCCGCAAGCAGATCGACGACCTCGCCGGCGCCCTCGCCAAATCCGAGGACGTCGCCCTGGCCGCCTCCCTCGTCACCGTGCATGCCCAGTCGGAAAAGGCCCTGGAATCCCTCACCACCGAGGCCGAGGCCCAGATCAAGCAGATCGACGACCTGCTCGAAAAGATCCCCGCCGGCGGCGTCGACGTGACTCGTCGCACCGTCCTGCAGCAGCGCCTGCGCGCCCGCTTCGCCGAAGTCCAGAAGACCCAGCACGACCTGAACGAAACCCTCAACAGCCTTCGCCCCGCCGTGAACTTCCGCCTCGATGCCGCCCTGACAGCCGTGTCCGGCCTGTCCCGCCGGCTCATGGACCGCCAGAAGGCCCTCGTCGAGCAGGTCCAGCAGCAGGATGCCCAATCCCGCCGCCAGGATTACGACCGGCAGGTCCAGCAGGCCGAGACCGAACGCGAGGAACTCGGCATCCAGCGAGACAGGCTGATGACCCTGCTGACCGAGGCCGCCCGGAAGATGCTCGAAGCCGATCCGGGCCGCGCCAAACTCATCCAGCTCCGCGCCCAGCTCGAGGACCTCGATCGTCGCATCGCCGCCACCAGCAGCGCCCTCGACGCCGCCAAACGCAAGCAGGTCAGCCTCACGCAGGCCGCCCTGCAACCCGCCGTCCTGGCCGCCCAGGACCCCGAGATCCTCAAGCCCGCCGTCAATCGCGGCGCCCGCCTCGTTTCATCCGCCGCCACCGGCCTGATCGTCTCGCTGGTGCTCTTCGGCGCCTACGTGCTGGCCAGCCAGTACCTCGCAAGACGCAGCCCCCCCACGCCAGCCCCGCCCAGCCTGCCAACCTCGCGAAACTGACCGCTCCCCGTTACCTGCCAATCGGCTGGATGGCCCCGCGCCGTTGCCCAGTTCGTAGTCCGGCCTTTAGGCCGTGCCACGTCTTTGCTCGACGTAGGACTGTCCGCGTTCCAGCTTCAGGGGCATGTTTGTTCGAGTTTCCGCTTTAGCGGGGCCGTGGTTGTTGTGATCCGTGTCCATCCGCGTCAATCCGTGGCTCTCGTGGCGTGGCTGTTGCCTAAAACGGCCTCGGAAAAACCCCCTCCGCATGCTGCCTCGCCAGCTCGATATACTTACTGGCGGCATGCTCGATGTTGTGGATGTCCTCCGCCGTCACGTCCCGCACGATCTCGCCGGGGATCCCCATGACCACCTTGCCGTCTGGGATGTTCGCGTCAGGCGGAATCAGCGACCCCGCCGCGATGATGCAGTTTCGCCCGATCCGCGCCCCGTCCAGCACGATCGCCCCGATGCCGATCAGCGTCCCCCGGCCGATCCGCCGGCAGTGTACCACCGCCTTGTGGCCGATCACCACGTCCCCCTCGATCTCCAGCGGCTGATCAACCTGGCAATGCAGGATCGAGCCGTCCTGGATGACCGTCCGCGGCCCCAGCCGGATCGGCGCTACGTCCCCGCGCAGAACTACGAAATGCCAGATGCTGCACTCCGGAGCAATCTGCACGTCCCCAACCACCACCGCCAGCTTCGAAACCCAGAAATCGCCGTGCCGCTTCATTTGGGCCAGATCGGTCATTTGCCAGCTCCCGTGCAAAGCCTGTCGCCGAACCTTTTCCCTGACACTACTTTAGCGTAGTGATCAACACGTTGTAAACACGTTTGCACCCCCGTTACAATCCCAACCCCGACGGCCCCCCACAACTCCCGCGCACGGCAGGGGGGCCCAACCCCTCACGATCCGCCTCGGTTATGTTATGGGACGAGCCGCGAAGGATCCATCACGCCGCGCCTCTCGATGGGGCCTCCGCCGTGGTATACTCCCCATGCCACGCAGCCATGCCCGGCAGGGCCCCGGCTGTCTGGCTGGCGCTAATCTAAGGAGTGGATCATGGCAGAGACCACAGCATCCGGTACCCCCCTCACCCCGGAAACATGCTAGCCTTGCCGCCCAGTGGAGGGATCTGGCACGCCTCCGTCCGGAAGGCGAACCCACAGAACATCGGAGAGTCATCCCCAATAGCAGTAGCCCGGGCCACAGGGTCAGTTGTTCGAAGCGAGCGCACATCGGTGTGTGGATAAGCGAAAGCGCCTTCCATTTTTGAGTAAAACACTTTCCCGCAGTACGACGTTACCATATAGCCTTGCTGAGTGCGCATTACACACATAAGCGAATCCGCATAGAACCAGCTGCGCAGCATCATTGCCGCAAGGATGATGAAAACGCAACCCAGCACCAGTCCAATGCCGAGTCCTAGCCGTCGCCATGAAAGAAAGATCCGCATATATGGATTCCTTCATTTCCTGCCAGGGCCTTTCCCTGTGGGTCGTGCGCAGTTGTTCTTCTCCCAGCACGATTCACACGGTGCCGAGGGGCAAGGAGGCCGGGATAAGTGATGGCTCCGATTTCCCCCCCGCGGACGGCCCGTGGATGCGAGCGAGGGCCGGCGCGTCAACCGGGCTTGTGTCCTGTCAGGATCACCGTCGGATAGGAGTAGTGCAGTTCATCGCCAACCAGGTACGCCGCGATGCCCAGGCACTTGCGATCGATGTCCTGGCGGACCGTTTGGCGGAAGCGCTCGGCATGTTCGGGCGTGGGCGGGAACGAGGCCCGCAACTGGGTCTGGACCTCCAGGTCCGCCCGGTAGAACTGCATGC
>JANYLN010000010.1 GCA_025357795.1 Planctomycetota bacterium | reverse complement strand
CCCGCCAGGATCACCGCCCCCCAGCCCAGCGTCTCCCCGATCAGCCGAATATTCATCGCCCCCCAGCCGCCGCTGGCCTGCTGGATGTACGCTATCGTCGGCCGCCAGTCGGCATCGCTCCAGCCGATCGCCAGCAACCCCGCCCCCACCGCCAGCACCCCCATGCCCGCCAGCCGCTTGCCGATCACCGCCACCACCAGCGCCGACGCCGCCGCCGCGATCGCCATCATCTCCAGCGTTGCCAGCCCCGGATGCCGGCACGTCAGCAGCGACACCGGCAAGCCCGGGTCCCGCGGCCACAGTGCCAATAGCCCCGCGTAGCGCATCCCCAGCGCCGCCACCACGCAAACCGTGGCCGCCATCCACTTCTGCGCGTCGCTCAGTTGCCCCACGCCCGCTGCCATCTTCGATTCGATCATGTTTGCCTGCTCTGCCATAATGCCCCAGATGTTACCGACCCCGCCCGGCCGCGTCCATGTTGCCGATAGCACGGATTCGGATCAGGAGGTATGATCCCTCTCTATGCGAAGATCCTCCGCCTCAACCTGGATGCGACGTACGGCCCCCCTGCTCCTGGCCGCGGCCACGCTGCTTGGGGCTCCAACCGCTTGGGCTTGGGCCGCCTCCATCACCACCCGGCCCGCCCAGGTCCGCCCCAAGACCGCCGACCCCATCGAAACGGAGATCATCGCCCCCACCCAGGGACGCCCCGTCTTCAGCCAGGTGGGCGGCGCCATCACCTGCCTGCTCCGCCTGCCCGAGGACGAGCCCCCCCGGCTGTTCCTGCAGAACAGCCAGTTCCCCAAACTCCGCTACCCACTCCTGCCCAGCGGCCTGCTCAAGAAGTTCGGCGACGGCTACATCAGCTCCGATATGACCGTCGCCACCTCGACACCCCCCGGCCTCTACGACCTCGTCCTGGCCGCCGCGGGCCGCGAGACTACCCACCGCCGCAGCGTCTCCCTCGTCGCCTCCTTCAAGACGAACTTCCGGTTCGTGCACCTGTCCAATATGAACATTGGCGACCCCACCGCCATCGACTTCGACCCGCAGATCCCCGAGGAGGTCAACCTCCTGGCCCCCGAGTTCATCGTCGCCACCGGCGACTACACCGAGTGGGCCCGCCTCTGCGACCACCCCACCGACTGGCAGCGCGTCCTCGACTACATGGCTCAGTTCGATGCCCCCGTCTACCTCCTCTGCGGCGATCACGACCATGAAGCCTCCTTCACCCGCTATGTCGCCAACAGCCCCGTCGGCATCATCGACTATGGCAACTACCACGGCCTGCTCCTGCTCGACCACGGCAGCCACCCCATCGACCAGGACGACGACCAAATCAGCTGGGTCCTCCACGACCTCGAGGCCAACCGCAACCGCACCTTCAACTTCATCGTCACCCACAGCGATGAACTCGGCCTCCTCCGCCGCCTGCGCGAAGCCAATCTCGCCGAAAAGGCCGTCCGCGACTTCAAACTTAAAATGATCATCTGCGGCGGCCAGGCCGACTGGGACTACCGCGAGTTCGCCCCCCTGCTCAATGGCCTGCCCGGCCTGCACTACATCCGCACCGCCCAGTCCAGCACCGCCGTCCGCGACAAGGCCACCGGCAACTCCCACTACCGCGTCATCGAGGTCCACGTTGACCGCGTCAGCTACATCTACCCAGCCGACTACTCCGACGCCCGCCAGCAGTATTCCGTGCCGGTAGGCCACATGCGCGTAACCTTCGGCCAACTCAACGACGGTTCCCAGGACCCCGTCACTGTTAACGTCGCCAACAGCCTCAACCGCTCCTGGAATGACTGCCGCCTCTGGATCCGCGTCCGCAAGGACCCCAACGGCACCAAGCCCTCCACCACGGGCGGTACGATCCTCCGCTGCCTCGACCTCGGCACCTTCTGGGCCTGCCAGATCAACTTCGACCTGCCCGACAAAGGGGCCATCACCCTCCAGGCTGGCAGCCCCGATCAGCTCACCCCCAAGCTGCCCGCCCGCCTCGAACTCAACAGCGCCGACCAGTTGGCCTTCACCCCCAAAATGGCGGGCTACGGCCTGACCTACTTCTCCTGCGTCACCCCCACCATCCTGAAAATCAGCAATACCTCCAACCAGCCGCTCCGCGTCTGGCCTATCGTTCGCCTCAACGGTACGACCCTCCCGCTCTCAGGCGCCGGCCCCCAGCCCCTGCCGCTGACTCTCCTGCCCATGGCCAGCCAGATGCTCCGCGTGAACCTCACCCTCGGCCAGATCGCCCCCGGTCCTCACACCCTCCAGGCCTACCTGCTGGATGACCCCTTGCGCAGGCTGACCACCCAGCAAGTCGTGCTCCTGCTGGCCGATGAGTCCTTCCAGGGACCCGCTCAGGCAACCCGCCCGGCCGAATCCCAACCCGCCTCCTCCCGGCCGGCTGACCCACTCGCCCACTGATCGGCCCCTCCCCAATTCTGAAAGAACCCTTGCCTAATTTGATGCGACCGTTTGACTTGTGCCGGATTGCGTACAAAGAATTACGCAATGAGGACGCGCTGCCCCTGAGGACTCTGACTTACAGCTGGTCCGGCCCTCAGGCAGCCAATAAAGCATCGGCTGGGCACATCCCGCACACACGAAATCAGGAGTCGCAGACATGAACACGATGCAAAACCCTGGACAGTTTCGCGGGTCGGTCACCTCGCTGTGGATTCCGTTGGCAGTCGTCGCCCTCCTGCTGCCCCTGGCCGGACTGCTCGGCTGCTCGGACAACCGCATCTCGCTCCAGCAGTTCATGCAGGCCCAGCAGACCCCGCACGTCTCCACTGCCCCACCCACTACGCAGCCCGCCCAGACCATGGGTGATCACTACATGGGCCCCTACCGCGTAGGCCCGGGCGATGTCCTCGGCATCCGCCTGACCGGCGTCGAGCAGACCGGTGTCGTCGTTCCCATCCCCGTCCGCGTCGATCGCGAGGGCAACATCGACCTGCCCATCGTAGGCCGCGTGCACGTCGAAGGCATGGAATTCCAGGACGTCGAAAAGGCCATCCAGAACGCATACGTCCCCAGTGTCTACCGGCAGGCCGCCATCAACGTCGAACTGGTCAAGCCCGAGGCCGTCACCGTCCTCGTCACCGGGGCGGTCAGCCAGCCCGGCCTCGTCCAACTCCCCCGCACCCAGCGCAACCTCCTCTACGCGATCACCGGCGCAGGCGGCGCCTCCAACGTCGCCAGCGGCGAGGTCCTGCTCCGCCGCCTGCGCAGCCCCGACCAGCAGATGACGTTCAACCTGTTCCAACCGGACCAGCTCCAGCAAACCCTGACCATGGAACCCCTGCAGAATGGCGACGTCGTCATCGTCCAGGCCGCCCAGCCCAACGCCATCTTCGTAGGCGGCCTCGTCATGGCCCCCCACGTCCAGATGAACCCCCCCGGCACCGAGATGAATGTCCTCCAGGTGATCGCCGCCGCCGGCGGCATCCGCACCGACGTGACCCCCAAGGATATGACCCTCATCCGCCGCATGCCCGATGGCACTGACAAGCACGTCAAACTGGACGTCGAACGCATCCAGAAGGGCAAGGACCCCAACATCACCCTCGCCCCGGGCGACATCCTCTGGGTCCCCGAGACCGCCCTGACCCGGGCCGAGGAATGGTTCAACAAGAACATCTTCCTCCGTGCCGGTGCCACGGCCGTCGTGACCTATAACGTGACCGGCCTGGACTTCCTGAACAACAACGCCAAGCGGGCCAGCGTGGGCACCAACAACAGCAGCATCGATAACACCTTCAACCCCTTCGGCACCCTCATTCGCCAGAACCAGCTGCAGAACATCCAGAGCAACCTGCCCGCCCCCCAGTGACGCTTGGTGACACAGGCGGACGATTTCCGCGCGGCCCTGTCATGTTACTGACGGGGCCGCTTGCGTACCGACCCCCTGCGTACTGGAAAATGCCGTCCCACATGCCGTTATGTCAGAAATGCCAATAGCTTTCGTTGACACAGATTCCACCAGAACTTACAATCTGTCAGTCGTAAAAAGATGCTCGAAGCAGTACCAGGGTTCTTTGTGTTTGGGCCGTGTCCAGGAGCGGTGCAACGATGAACAAGTCACTTGTAGCCTTGCTTGGCTTGATCTTGGTTCCGGTGGCCCTGACTGGCTGTGCGACCCTTACGGAGTCTCCGGCCGAGCGGGCCCACAACATCGGGCAGGTCACCCAGTACAACCTCCTCGAACTCAACGAGGACATCGACAGTGTCCTCCTCGAGGACCATCCCAGCCGCCTCAGCAAGTGGATCATCCGCTAAGCCTCCAGGCCGAAAAACCCAGGTTTGACGCTTTGATCTATCAAGGGTGTGCTTTGGCGCGCCCTTTTTGCTCGTCTGCCGCTTGGGCCCCAGCACCCCCTCCTGCTTTTCCGCCTTGAGCCCACCCGCACTCCTGCGGTATAGTGTCGCAATAGAAGGACCCGAGCCGCACCCGGCATCGCTTGAGTCGTAGCTGCGATGCCTCGCCGCCGCTCGCCGCCCTGGCCGGGAATGCCCCTATGCCGCAGGAACAGCCGACACCCGATCCCCTCACCGCCGTAACCACCACGTTCCTGCTGGAGCGCCTGAAGAACCCCGCCGACCACGCCATCTGGAAGACCTTCACCGAACGCTACCGCCCCATGATCGTCCGCACCGCCCGTCGAACCGGCCTGGGTCAGGAAGACGCCCAGGACGCCGCCCAGATGGCCCTCCTGGCCTTCTTCACCGCCTACCGCGAGGGCAAGTACAACCCCGAAAAGGGCCGCCTCCGCCACTGGCTCTTCGGCATCGCCCGCCACTGGATCCTCAATACCTTCGACAAACGCAAGCACCGCCAGATCGATGTGGGCAATACCGCCGACCAGACCGACTTCTTCTCCCGCCAGCCCGCCGACGACCAGCTCGAACAGGTCTGGGAACAGGAGTGGCGCGAGGCTACCCTCCGCCACTGCCTCCAGCAGGTCCGCACCGAGTTCGACCCCAGGTCCTTCCGCGCCTTCGAGCTGTTCGCCCAGGAAGGCCTGCCCGCCCGAAAGGTCGCCGAACAGCTCGACATGACCAGCAACGCGGTCTTCATTGCCAAGCACCGCATACTCAAACGAATCCGTGAACTGCTGCCCGAAATGGAGTGACCCGCCGGCCACTGCCGGCCCGTAACCGCCCACCCAGGCCGGCCGTAAGAAAGGTTCCCCGCGCTGGCCTGCAATAGTGAATAGGTCCCGACCTCATCGAAGTCGATTTCAGATATGACGCGCCGCCCCAACCAGGCCGCGCAGCAGAACGCGACAGGATATGGCTGACAGTCACGAACAACACTGCCCGACCGAAGAGCAACTCGACGCCTACGTCAAGGGGACCTGCCCCCCCGACAGCGCCGCCTCGATCCGCGCGCACCTCGCCGACTGCCCCCGCTGTCGCCAATGGGTCGATGACGCCCGCGCCAACGAGGTCCTGCTCGAGAGCGTCCGCGCCCTGCTCGATAAGGACCGCCCCAGCAGGCCCGCTACCCCCGGCCTCAACCCCGACCTGCAGTTCATCGAAGGCTACGAGGTCCTCGAAGAAATAGGCCGCGGCGGCATGGGCGTCGTCTACAAGGCCCGCCAGGTCGGCACCCGTCGCACCGTCGCCCTCAAGGTCTTGCTCGAAGGCCCCCTTGCCAGCGATTCCGACAGGCGACGCTTCGAACGCGAGATCGAACTCGCCGCCAGCCTCTCCCACCCCAACATCGTCGCCATCCACGACAGCGGACTCTCCCGAGGCCGCTACTACTTCGCCATGGACTACATCGAAGGCCAACGCCTCGACCGCTACAGTAAGGCCCGCGACCTGCCCGTCGAGCAGCGCCTCCGCCTCATGCAGAAGATCTGCCTCGCCGTCAACTACGCCCACCAGCGCGGCGTCATCCACCGCGACCTCAAGCCCAGCAATATCCTCGTCGATACCCAGGGCGAACCCCACCTGCTGGATTTCGGCCTCGCCAAAACCACCCACGCCTCCCCCCACGCCGAATCCCTCCTGCTCAGCGTCAGCGGCGAGGTCCTGGGCACCCTGCCCTACATGGCCCCCGAGCAGGCCCTCGGCAGCCCCCGCGACGTCGACAGCCGCACCGACGTCTACACCCTCGGCGTCATCCTTTACGAAGCCCTCACGGGCCGCTACCCCTACCCCGTCGTAGGCCAGATGGCGGACGTATTGAAGAACATCGCCCAGGCCAAACCCGCCCGCCCCAGCACCATCTACCGCGCGATCCGCAATGACCTCGAGACCATCGTCCTCAAGACCCTCTCCAAGGACAAGGCCGACCGCTACGACTCCGCCGGCGCCCTCGCCGCCGACATAGGCCGCTACATGGCAGGCGAAGCCGTCGAGGCCAAGCGCGACAGCGGTTGGTACGTCCTGCGAAAGACCCTCCGCCGCTACAAGCTCCCCGTCGGCATCGTCGCCGCCGTGCTCGTCGCCGCCCTGGTCGTCGCGGTCTCGATGTCGTCCCTCTACACCCGCGCCGAACACCAGCGCCAGATCGCCCACGCCGCCTCAACCCAGGCCGTCGCCGCCCGCCAGCAGGCGGAGAGCACTTCCCGCGACCTCGCAGGCGAACTCCACACCCGCCGCATCGAACAGGGCCGCAGCCTCGTCCTCGCAGGCGATATCGCCCAGGGCGAGTACATCCTCTGGCGCGAGTTCCTCCAGCAGCCGGGCGACCTCCAGTCCCTCTGGGCCCTCCGCGAAACCTACGCAACCCAGCCCTGCCTCGCCAAGGCCCTCGCCTCCACCAGGCCGCTCTGCTCCGTGGCCTTCGCCCCCGATGGCACAAAACTCGCCACCGCCGACGTCGCCGGCGCCCTCAAACTCTGGGACGTCCCCGCCTGCAAACTGACCTCGACCATCCTGACGCAGGCCCCCGACGTGACCTCCCTCGCCTTCGCCCCCGACGGCCAAACCCTCGCCTGCATCAGCAGCGACCAGACCGTCCGCCTCCTCGACACCGCCACAGGCCGCTGCGCCGCCAAACTCTCGCCCCCCCCCGGTCCTGCCGTTCTCACCACCCAGGACTCAGGCCTCAGCACGGCCCTTCCCGCAAGTTGCCGCCCGGCTAACCGCCTCGCCTTCAGCCCCAATGGCAACACCCTCGCCTCCTGCGCAGCCAGGGACGTAATCCTCTGGGACCTCGCAACGGGCCAGCCCCTGGCGACCCTCTCCGCCCACAAAGGTCCGGTCTCCGGCGTAGCCTTCAGCCCCGATGGCCGCACGATCGCCTCCGCCGGCTTCGACCACACCGTGATCCTCTGGGACGTCGAAACCCGTCAGCCCCGGGCAACGCTCGATACCCACCTCGACACCGTCTCCTGCGTCGCCTTCAGCCCCGATGGCCGCCTCCTCGCCTCCGCCAGTTGGGATGGCACCATCGTCCTCTGGCAGACCTCCGACGGCACCTGCCTGGCCAGCCTCGAGGACTCCGGCTGCTGGATCCACTCCGTCGCCTTCGCCCCCGATGGCCGCACCCTCGCCGCCGGCGACATCCACGGCAACGTGAAACTCTGGGACCTCTCGACCGGCCGCTGCACCGCGACCATCCCCGCCCACGTCGAGGGCCTCGCCGAGCCGCTCAAGCCCGTCGTCACCCTCGCCTACAGCCCCCACGGTGACATACTCGCCACCGCCAGCACCCTCGGCATTCTAAAAATATGGGACGTCTCCGCCGCCAGGCCCATGCTCGCCCTCCCGGGCCACGCAGGCAGCGTCCTGGCCGCACGGTTCGCCCCCGACGGCAAGACCCTCGTCTCCCGCGACGAGCGAGGCTCCGTCCGCCTCTGGGACCTCTCGACCGGCCAGTGCACCGCCGCGATCGCCAACGCCCTGCCCGCCCCAGCGACCGCCCCCGCCGTCGATTGGGACAACCCCGACCTCGCCGACGCCCAGCAATCCCTCGCCTGCAGCCCCGTCGGCAAACTGCTCGCCTGGCCCGACGGCCACGAGATCGTCCTGCACGACGCCGTCACCGGCCGGCAACTGGCCCGCCTCACAGGCCACACCGACCGCGTCCTCTGCCTGGTCTTCTCCCCCGATGGCCACCGCCTCGCCAGCGGCGCCGCCGACGGCCAGATCCGCCTCTGGAATACCTCGTCCCTGCAGTGCGTCAAAACGCACGCCGGTCCCCAGCCCGCCACCAGCGTCTCCAGCCTCGCGTTCAGCCCCGACGGGTCACGCCTCGCGGCCGTGTCCGGCAACACTATCGAAGTGTGGGACTCCGCCGATGACTGGAAGGCCTGCATCCAGAGCCGCGATGGCCGCATCCGCACCATCGCCTTCAGCCCCGATGGCCACACCCTCGCCTACGCCTCCGACAGCGGCGTGACACGCTGGGACCTCGCCTCCAACCGCCTGACCGACATCGAGGGGGCCGCCGGCACGACCTACTCCCTCGCCTTCAGCCCCGATGGCCGCACCCTCGCCTCCGCCGATCACAACCGCACCATCCGCCTCTGGCAACTCCCCTCGGGCCGCTGCATCGCCACCCTCCAGGCCGGCCCTCGCCTGGCCTGGTCGCTAACCTTCAGCCCCGATGGCCGCATGCTCGCCGCCGCCGGCGCAGGCGATTCCCTCAGGCTCTTCAACCTCGCCCACTACGACCGCCACGTGCTCGGCAACTACCCGTTCTACCTGGAATTGGCGCACCGCTCCCCCGACTTACTGCAGAAGGTAAACCGCGAAGAATTGACTCGTTGGGCCAAGACCTGGGCGAGCGAAACGGAACTCCCCCTCTGGGCCTCCCGCGCCGCCGCCTCCCAACCCGACCCCGCCATCGACCCGCGCCTCATCGCCGACTGGGGCCAGCTGACCCGCCACCGCCTGCTCTCGGCCTTGCGCTCGCTGGGCCACAAGCCCCTGCAAACCCGCCTGCCCGTCGATGGCGCCATGGACCCGCCAACCGCCTGGGTGATGTTCCAGCCCGCCCAAGGCGACACACGAATCCATACCCTGCTAGGCTCAGGCAACTCCCCCGACCGTACCCGCGCCGCCCAGTACCAGCAACAGCGCCTCCGCCCAACCCGCCCCGGCACCGCCGCCCGCTAAACCCCGCCGTGTCCTAGAAGGGACGCGTTTGTTCAAATTCCTGCTTCAGCGGGGCCGTGGCTGTTGCTGTTATTGTGGCACAGCCGCCCTCTCTGCCGTGATCGTTGTAGTCGTTCCCGTCAACAATTACCGACCACCACATAACAACCAACACCGCCCCCTGCGCTAAACCGAGAACCGAATATTCAAAATATCCCCATCCTTCACCACGTACTCTTTCCCCTCCAGGCGGATCTTCCCGTTCGCCCGCGATGTCTTCATGTCCCCTGCCGCCTTGAGGTCCTCGTACGCCACCGTCTCCGCCCGGATGAACCCGCGCGCCAGATCGCTGTGAATCGTCCCCGCCGCATCGACCGCGGTTGTCCCGTTGCGGATAGGCCACGCCCGGCTCTCATCCTCCCCGCACGTCAGGAACGACACCAGCCCGATCGCCTGCATACACGCCTGCAGGAACCGCCCGCGGACCGGCTCCGTCAGACCGTACTCCGCCAGGAACGTCTTCTGATCGTCCCCGGACAGCTGCGACAGATCCGCTTCCAGCCTCGCGCTGAGATTGATCGTCGCCGCCGCGTACAGCATTTCCTTCTCGACCGGCTTGCTGGCCTCCGTCTCCGCCACGTTCAACACCACCAGCAGCGGCTTTTGCGTCAAAAACGCGAACGAACTGACCATCTTGGCCTCTTCCGGGTCGCGCAGCACCTCGGATAGCGGCATGTCGTTTTCCAGGGCCTTCTGGCACCGCTCCTGCAGATCCAGCTCCCGCTTGTCCTGCTCCTGCGTCTTGACTGGCTTGGTTAGCTGCTTTTTCAGCCGGTCGATCCGGTTGGCGACCTGCTCCAGGTCAGCGAACATCAGCTCCGTCCGCAGTTCCTGGATATCGCGGATCGGGTCCACCTTGCCGCGGTACGCCGGCACGTCCGCCCCCGCAAACGCCCGCACCACCGCCACCAGCCCGTCGCAACTGCGCAGGGACCCCATGTGCCGGCGGAACTCCGCCTGTTGGCTCGGCGTCTCCTGCGAGAAGCCCGGCATGTCCAGCACGTTGAACGTCGCGTACGTGGTCTTCTTGCTGGCGAACTTCCCGCTCAGCCAGTCCACCCGCGGATCGGGCACCTTGACCATCGCCCGCGTCTCCACGCCGCTGTGCCCCGGGGCATGCCCGCTGACCGCCTGAAACAGGGTGCTCTTGCCCGAAAGTGGAGGCCCAACCAGTGCTATTTCCATTGGAGTTGCCCTACAAGTTTTCTTCTGTCAGTAGCCAATTGTTACTTGCGAACCTGGCCGGCCCAAACACCTTCGGCCGCGCCACTACCATCCTCGCCCGCAAGAGTATACGAACCCAGCCGCACTTTGCCAGTAGACGAAACCGGCTGGCAGGCTCTTCACCTGCCAACCGGTCCATTTTCGGAGTCTTTTGCCACACGCGGCCCGTCGCTGTCACAGCGAGATAGGTATTGCCGTTAACAAATAACGAATAACCCTTGCCCTTGCCGTTACTCCGTCCTCAGCCCCACCGTCCGATCCTCTTCCTCACTCATCATCCGGTTCATCTTCTCCAGGGCCCCGTGCTCGATCTGGCGGACCCGCTCGCGAGTAAGACCGATCTTCTTGCCGATCTCCTTCAGCGTCATCCCTTCCTGCGGCACCAGCCCAAACCGCATGCCCACCCACGCGTGCTCCTCGCCTTCCAGCGAGTCGTACAGCGACTGCAGCCGCTGCCTCAGAAACGCTACGCTGCAGCCCAACTGCTCGGCCAGGCTGTCCAGCAGGGTCGCCTCAGGCCGCGACGCGTAAAACATCAGGCCGATCGCCTTCTGCAGCACCTCGTCGCCGCAGTCGCGAACCGCCCGGTTAACCCGCTCGCATATCTCGCGGACCTCGACCTCCGCCTGCCCGGCCACATCCGTCAACTCCATCAGCCGGTTGCCGTCCAGCCCGAACCGCAGCCGCAGGATCGTCGATTCCCGCTCATCCAGCTTCGCCAGTACGTCCCGCACCGACGAGGCATCCGATTCGTTGAACAACAACTCGTCAGGCCGCGGCGTCTTCTCGTCCGCAATCATCTCCGATAGCGTCAGACCTTCCTCTTCCTCGGTCGCCCGCGCCGGGTTGCTGATCGCCCGGATGGCCTTGCGGATGATCCGCGCCTTGCGCGGCTTGATCTCCAGATGCTGGCACATCTCCTCCATCGTCGCCGGTCGGCCGAGCTTGTCCTCCAGCTCCGCCGTCGCCTGCTTCCACCGGCTGATCTCCTCGACCATGTACGCCGGAATATGAATCGACTGGACGCTGTTGATCAGCGCCCGCTTGATGGCCTGCTTGATCCACCAACTGGCATACGTGCTGAAACGCGTCTCGTGCGACGGGTCATACCCCTCGACCGCCCGCAGCAACCCCAGGTTGCCCTCTTCGATCAGGTCCGACAGCGGCAGCCCCCGATTCCCGAACTGCTTGGCAATATTGACCACGAGCCGCAGGTTCGACCGCACCATCACCGTGCGGGCCTCCTGCGATTCGAGCTGCAGCCGCTCGAAGGTCGCCATGTCGATCTCGCCGTCAGTGAGCTGCTCGCCCGCTTCGATCCCGGCGTGCACCTTCCTCCCCAACTCGTGCTCCTGCTCGGCCGTGAGCAGAGGCGCTTCATTGATGCAGCGAAGGTAGTACTGTAGACCGGCTTCGATGGCGACACTTCTGCCCTCCAGCCTCCGCATCCCACCACCGGACTGCGCCAACCGGGTCCCACCGAAATCCTGCCCGGCATGGAATCTTCGCCAAGGATGACTTGCACGTTTAATCATGGTATCCGAAACTCCGCCTCAGGCAACTTGTTTGTATACGACCTCAAGCGTATCGCCCCACTGGATGCAGACGCCGCTGCTTCTGTTCTTGTCGGACAAACAGTTAAGCGCCTGAAGCAATCGCTCCCTCCCCCGTCGGTTTTCGGACCCTCGTGCCAACATTGTGGTAGCCTTGAAGTAATACAGGCCGGATGACCACAAGGTTGCACCTGTCCGCCAGATCCTCGTCCGGGCTCTTTACCGCTGCACTCCCGCAACAGCAGCCCAACCCGCGATAGGCTTCAACCAGGCCTGCACACAGCGTAAATAACCACCGCCCTACTTCGTCAAACACGCCGTCCGCAGCTTCAACCCCGCCGCATCCTGCTCCATCTTGCCCATCAACTCGATCGTCGGCCCCTTCATCAACGCGCAGAACCCATACCGGTCCCGGATCCGATCGCTCATCTCATACAGCCGCCCATGCCGCACCTGCTCCGGCTGCCACATCTGCAGTTGCACCTGGTCCGCCCCGGTAAACCCCGACAGTTGCACACCCACCAGCCGCACCGAAACCGCTCGGCTGTACAGATTCTCCAGCAACTCCTCCGCTGCCTTGTACACGATGTCATCGTGGTTGCTGGGCTCCCCCAGCGTCCGGGCCTTGTCCACCGTCGCAAAGTCGCTGTACCGCAGCTTCACCGACACCGTCCAGGCCGCCTGCCCCATCTGCCGCAGCGCCCGGCACGCTCGCTCCGTCAGGTAGTAAAGCATGGACTTGATGTAGCCCATGTCCGTCGTGTCCCGCTCGAACGACGTCGCTCTGCTAATCGACTTCTGCGCGTACGCCAGATCCAGATGCGCCGAGCCCCGTCCCCACGCACAGTCGTACAGCATCTGCCCGAACCGCTCGCCAAACGTCACCACCAGCAGCTCTCGCCCCGTCTTCTGCACATCCGCCGCCGTCCGCAGGTTGTAGTCCGCCAGCATCGCCGCGGTCTGTCGGCCGATCCCCGGTATGTCCGCCAGCGGGCACATCGCCAGGAACGCCGCCTCATACCCGGGCCACACGAAACACACCCCGCCCGGCTTGGCATGCTCCATCGCCATCCGCGCAACTAGCTTGTTCGAGCCGATCCCGATCGTCGCCCCCAGCCCCGTCTCCCGCCGGATCGTCCCCAGCAACCTCTCCGCCAGCCCCACAGGCCAGTTCCGCGCCTCGGCTTTGGGTGCCATCGGCCGCGCCCCTGCCGGTGCTCCAGCCGTCGCATACAGCCTCTGCGTGCCAGTCAGGTCCATGTACGCCTCGTCAATGCTCGCCTGCTGCACGAGCGGCGTGACGGTATTACATATTTCCATGACTTTCTTCGACAGCGACGAATACATCTCGTAGTTGCCCCGCAGAAACACCCCCTGCGGGCAGATCCTCTGCGCCTGCGCGATCGGCATCGCCGTCTTCACGCCTAGCGCCCGCGCCTCGTACGACGCCGACGCCACCACGCTGCGATCCGTCACCAGCCCGCCCACGATCACCGGCTTGCCCTTCAGCGCTGGCCGCGCCACCTGCTCCGCCGACGCAAAGAACGCATCCATGTCCAGCAGCATGATCAGCCGCTGCTCGAACGTAGGCAACTCGATCCGCCGGCTCTCAACCCGCGGGCTCCGATCCGCCGTCATCACTACCAGTGACGCCGGAAATGGCGCTTTCGCCCCCGGTAGCTTCACCCAGCCTAAACCCCGCATCCCGCCCATCTTCACGCTGCGCTCGCTTGGCCCAGACCTGTTTGGTGGCGCCGTTGGTGGCATACCAGCCGGCTCCGGTTTCTCCTGCCGTTGCTCCGTGCCTCCGCCTCTGCCGTCCACCACCACCGGATCAAACAATCCCAGCTGCCGGCCCAACTCCTTTTTGCCACACCCTTTGCCAACCCGCCCCGCCATCCGACATCTCCTGCAGCCTTGGCCACCAACAACTACAGAACAGCGTCCGATGCACCGCAGTATAGCGGTCAAGTTAGGTGTTTGTAAGGGTTTGCGGGCAAAAATAAAAGCCGCTGGCAATCAGCGGCTTACGATCGAACTGGGGCCTTACTCACAAGTCCTTAGATCATGGTTGGTTATCATCGTTGAACAGGCCCGCCACATCCTCCGCCTCCGCCTGCGGCTGCTTGTAAGCCATCTTCATATGCTTGCACGCCGCCCGACTCGCACACCGCCCCTGCCGCGTCCGCAGCACAAACCCAATCTGCAGAAGATACGGCTCCACAACATCTTCCAACGTATCGCGCTCCTGGCCCATCGTCGCTGCCAAGGCCTCCACACCTACCGGCCCACACTCGTACATCCCGATCAATGTCCGCAAATAGGACCGATCCAGATCGTCCAGCCCCAGCGTATCGATCTGCAGGATCTCCAGCGCCTGCTCAGCAGCCTTGGCCGTAAGGTGCCCATCGCTCCGCACTTGTGCATAATCCCGCGCCCGCCGCAAGAGCCGGTTCGCCACCCGAGGCGTCCCCCGGCTCCGATCCGCCATCAGCTCCAGCGCATCGTCATCCGCCGCCACACCCAGCATCTTTGCCGACCGCGTCAGAATCGTCTTAAGCTCTTCTGGCTTATAGAAATCCAGATGAAAGTGGATCCCGAACCGATCCCGCAGCGCCGCCGTAAGTAGCCCCGCCCGCGTCGTCGCCCCGATCATCGTAAACTGGTTCAGTTTGAAGTTGATCGTCCGCCCGCCCAACCCGCCTTCCAGCGTGTAATCGACCCGAAAATCCTCCATCGCCGGATACAAAAACTCCTCAACCGCCGCCGCCAGCCGGTGGATCTCGTCGATAAACAGGATCTCTCCCGGCTCCAGGTTCGTCAGCACCGTCATCAGGTCGCTTTGCTTACCAATGGCCGGGCCACTGGTTACACGCACGTTCGTGCCCATCTCGTTGGCGATCACATGCGCCAGCGTGGTCTTGCCCAGGCCAGGCGGGCCATCCAGCAGGACGTGCTCCATCGCCTCGCCGCGCCCCTTGGCGGCCTCCAGCGCGATCTTGAGCTGCTCGATCACCTGCCTCTGGCCAACGACCTCGTCGAGCAGTCGAGGCCGCAGCGCATAGTTGACCTGCTCTTCCTCGTGTCCCGTGCTTTCCGATGAGATGATCCGTTCACGTGCCATCAACATTACTCACCTGCAACAACTCTACATCTTCCGGCAAAAGTCGCCCGATTATAGACTTATAGACCACCGGCCTTGATCTTGTAGGCCGCCCGGACCCACTCCTCCGGTGATTTCAGATCCTTGTAAACCTCTGCCGCCCTTCGCAAAAGGTTCTCTGCATCCTGGTGGCGGTCACCCCACGCGATCATCACCTGCAAAGCATCCCGCTGCGACGGGTTCAGGGTAGCCTGCGTCCGGCCCGCCGCCGAACCGTTCAGATTGGCCAGGATCTTGTCCTCAAATGCAATCGCCGCCAGCTTGCCCCGAAGCGACGCAACGATCTGTTCAGCCGTCCGCTTGCCGATCCCCGGCAGCCGCGACAGCGAGACCGTATCCCCCTGCTCGATCGCCGCCGCCACCTGCCCGATCGGCACCGCCAAGGCCTTAAGCGCCTTTCGCACGCCAAAGCCCTTGACGCCCAACAGTTGCTGAAAGGCATTCTTCTCGGCACCGCTGCCAAAGCCCGCCAGCCGAGGAATCAGGTTGCCGCTGTTCGCGCTGCCTTCAAGGTAGTTCATCGTGTACAGCGTGACAGGCTGACCAATCCGATCCGCCAACTGCACCGCCAGGTACGCCGGCACCAGCACCTCGTAGCCAAGACCCTCGCGTTCCACAAGGACCCGGTCCTCACCCACCTCGCCCAGAATACCCGTCAGTTTCGCAATCATTGGTACCTGCCAGATCTGCGGACCACTATATCTATGGCTTATTAGTTTACCCTAACAAGTCCCTGATTCCAAGCCGGAAGTATCAGAAACTCCGCCGGCACACACGCGGCATGCTCGGCAGGTTCAGAGGCGGCCTAGGTGAGATCGCTTACCCGCCCGACCGGTTCGAAAGCCGCGAGCTCTCCGACAACCGCCAGCCCGCTAAGGCGATAGCGATGGCGTCCGCTACGTCAGGGGGCTCGGGGGTCTCCTTGAGGCCCAATACGTGCATGATGGCCCCCTGGACCTGCACCTTACTGGCGTGGCCATTGCCCGTCAGCAAACGCTTTATCTGAGTAGCGGCGATGTCCTTTATCTCTATATGGGCTTGCGCGGCCGAGGCCAGGATCACACCGCGGGCATGGCCCATGAGAATCGCTGTAACTGGGTGGGCATAATGACTATACAGTTTCTCGACAGCAATGATATCGGGGCGGTGCTCGCTGAAGACGTCATGAACTTCGAGCGACAGCTGGCGAAGGCGCACGGGCAGCGTGCACTCCTTGTCCGGCCGGACCACGCCAGCCTCGACAAGCTTCACCCTTGCGCCCTCGGCTTCGATCACGGCGTAGCCGGTAATCCGCAGACCGGGGTCAATGCCGCAAATCCTCATCACAGCCTCGCAGACGGCAAATCATCGTCATTGCCGTTGCTCTTCACTGGCAACTGGCTACTGGCAACTGCCGTTCTATTCCATCCGCCAGATCGTACCGTCCGGCCGGTCCTCGAGCTTCACGCCCATCGCAGCCAGCTGGGTCCGAATATGATCGCCGATCTCGAACTGCTTGGCCTTGCGAGCCTTGTTACGCACGTCGATCAGCAGCTCGACCAGCTTCGCTGTCAGCTCGCCCCCAAGCGACTCTTCCGCCTTGGGCGGCTTCTCGCTGAACAGGCCCAGCAACTGGCCCAGGAAGATCACCGTACCCGCGGCGGACTGCAGCGACTGGGCGGCGTCGGCCTTAACGCCTTTGCTTGCCTCGAGTTGCTGCTCGTCCGCGAAGCGGTTGATGAACGTGACCAGTTCAAACAGCGCGGCGATGCCGCCGGCCGTGTTGAAGTCGTCATCCATCGCCTCCTCATACCGCAGCTTGTATTCCGCGACGGTCTTGAGGAAGGCCCCGGCAACCGGGTCCGCGATCCCGGCCGCGCCCTCCGGCTTGAACGGAACGTCGTACGGGCTCGTCCCGGTAATCCGCTCCACCCGCTCAAAGAACCGGTAGAACGTACTAAGGGCCTTGTTGGAGGACTCCATCGCGTCATTCGAGAAATCGATCGGCCTGCGATAGTGCGTCTGCAGGACGAAGAAGCGGATCAGCTCCGGACTATACTCGTTCAGCAGGGCGCTCAGCGTCAGCCGGCGAAGCAGGTCCTGCATCTCCGGGTCCGACTTGGAGATCTTCTTGGTGTTGATCCGCGTAAGACCGTTGTGCATCCAGTACTTGGCAAACTGACAGCCGCGGGCGGTTTCACTCTGAGCGATCTCGTTCTCGTGGTGCGGGAAGATCAGGTCCATTCCGCCGCCATGAATATCGAACGGCTGGCCCAGGTACTTGCTGCTCATCGCCGAGCACTCAATGTGCCAGCCTGGCCGGCCTTTGCCCCAAGGCGAATCGAACTTCACCTCGTCTGGGTCGTCAGGCTTGGAGGCCTTCCACAGGGCGAAATCACCCGGATTCCGCTTGCCGCCCAGGACCAGCCCCTCTCGCGTGCCGCTGGCCTGCTCCTCCGGCTTGCGGTTGGAGAGCTTGCCGTAGTCCTCGTCCTTAATGATGTCAAAGTAGACGTCGCCATCGACCGGGTACGCTGCCCCGCGGTCGATCAGTCGCTGGACGATCTCGATGATCTCCGGGATGCACTCGCTTGCTCGGGGCAGATCGTCGATGCCGACGACGTTGAGCTTCTTCAGATTGGCGAGGTAGTCAGCCGTCACCCGCTCCGCCAGCTCAAATACGGTGGTCTTCTGATTCGCCGACTCGACGATCAGCTTGTCATCGACGTCGGTGACATTGACCACCCAGCGGACCTGGTAGCCCCGGTACTGCAGGTAGCGCTTGATCGTATCGAAGATGATCGGCCCGACCGCGTGTCCCAGGTGCGACGGCTTGTAAACCGTCGGCCCGCAGACGTACATACCCACCTTGCCGGGCTGCACGGCCTCGAACGGTTCCTTGCGACGCGTCAGCGTGTTGTATACCTGTATCGCCATCACTCTCGCTCCGCTCAAATCGTCTTACGCACCGGCGCAGCCGGCATCCGCTCGGCCAAGGCCCACAATCGCGTATGCCGAGATCGCTTCACCCTTGCCCACGGCGTCCACGCCCTCGGAGGTCTTCGCCTTAATGTTAACCCGCTCGGGCCCAACATCCAACAGTTCCGCCAGCCGCTGACGCATTTGGGCCTTGTGGAGGGTCATCTTCGGCCGCTCGGCGACAATCGTCACATCGACGTTGACAACGTGCCAGCCCGCCCGTTTCACATCTTCCAGGACCGTCTGGAGCAGTCTGCCACTGTCGGCGCCCTTCCACTTCGGGTCGCTGGGGGGGAACTTCTCGCCGATATCGCCCAGCCCGGCCGCCCCCAGCAGCGCATCGGTAACCGCATGCAGGCCAACGTCCGCATCCGAATGACCCAACAATCCCTTTTCGAAGGGGATCGTGATGTTGCACAGGATCAGCGGCCGCCCCGCCTCCAACCGGTGCAGGTCCCAGCCCAAACCCACCGCCTCGACGATTCTTCTGTCACTATTCATCCGTCGCGTCCATCTAACACAGCCGGCCGGGTAAGGATTTCCTGCCCGACCTGCGAATACTTCTTATGCGATAGCACCTGCGTGGTCTTCAAAACCAAGTCCTGGAACGAATCGTTCCACAGACCGGCATCGCCGGCGCGACTGCCATTCTCATTCAGCCGTTCTCGCCACAGGCTCGCTCGCCGGCGCGGCTTCGGGCACGTCCTCGCGGACCCACCCGGCCGTGCGGAGTTTGCGGACCATGTCAGCCACCCCGGCGTACTCCCCGCCCAAGACAGGCACGAGCTTTTGCCAGTCCATCGCCTTGAGGGCCTTGTCCGGCACCTGCCCGCCCAGCAGGTACGCCCTCATCGCCTCGACCAGCTTCGGGTCGGCCTTGCGGCTGGCGACGATCGGGCCTTCCGGCAAATCCACGGTCCGGGCGACCACGCGGAACTTGTCCTTGCTGACAGTCTGGAACATGATCGAGCCGCCCTTCTCGGGCCAACTCGCATAGTCCACCTCGTCGACCGCCCCAGCCGGCAGCAGCGGCTCGTACGCAACAGCCTTGGCGACCTCGAAGGAGTCCAGGTGATGCCGGCGCGACAGCGGAAGCGGCAGCAGTTCGCGCACGATATCGCTGGGCTCCAGGCCGGCCTGCATGAAGGCATTCGCCGCCGCCAGGTGCGACACCGCGTCCCAACTCGGCCCGAAGGCGAAGCGCTGCCCCTTAAGGTCCGCCAGGGCCTGGATCTTCGAATCTCTCTTGACGATGATCAGCCCGTGCCGCAAGTCCTGGCCGAGCGAATTGACCGGTCGGGCAATTGCCAGGCAACTCTCGTCTCCACCAATCTCGGCAAAGTCCGTCGCGGACAGGATCGCAAAGTCGAGATAGCCCCGCTCCAATTGGCTGCGGATCTGGAACGGCCGATAGGCGATCACCTGCACCGGCCGGCCGAACTTCTTCGCCAGCGCCTGCTCCAGCGGATGCCACGGCGCCGCGACCATCGGGTTCATGTGGACGCGGGTCGTACCAATCCGTACAGGCTCTTTCATCTTCAGCAGCGTGCGCATGGGCTGGAACAGGGCCGCATCGCCCACCTGCTGCGTACAGCCCGCCAGGGTCGCACCCATGCACGCAGCCGCCGCAAGCAGGCACAAACACCCGAATGGATCTCGTGCCATGGCTATTCACTCCGCAACGCGCGTTTCGTGTTTGACCCGCACCGAACGACAGCTGGCAGTATACCGGAGCCGATCAACGGCCACAAACTGCCCAAAGGCCCATGGCCGTACGCCGGAACTCCAAACAGGGTCCCTGCTTGTCGACCTGGCAGAAGTCCCGCGAGCATGCCGCCCTCACGTAGCGAAGAAGAAACGATATAGGCTTTCCGAAACCCCGACTACCGTGATAACCTTTTAGGCACGGGCTGTTTGCATGGTATCCAGATCCGGATCTCAGCAATAGGCTCGAGGGCGCATACGAGCACTTCTCAGACTACCGACGTTCAGACAAGGCGGAGCGGACGACCACAAGGTGGTCCGCGACGGCTTGGCGAGACTGCTGCAAACGCAGCCCGGCTTTGAAGTCGTCAGTCAGGCAGCCGACGGTATCCAGGCGGTCGACATGGCCCTGCCTCTGCGGCCCGACGTGGTCGTCATGGACATCGCATGCCCCCACCTCGATGGCGTGGAGGCCACCCGGCGCATCCGGGGACCTACGCCCTGGCCCCTGTCGTTCCTGCCACCGGCTCTTCCACGGCCCCCAGCCCAAAGCGTGTCGTCATCCCGTGGAAGTACAGGACGAACCCGATCAGGCTCATGAACGCCGCCACGGCGAAGACAGGCCAGCCGCCCCACACGTACAAGGGCAGCCCCGCGAACCCCAGCCATCCACGGACGCCCGTGAGTGTCGCGTGCAGACCCATGTACAGCTCGGCCTCTTCCGGTTTGGCGAAGTGCAGATGTCCCAGGTTCCAGGCGATCCCGCCGCCCCCCTGGGCGATTCCGTTGAGCACCTGGGCGAACACGAAGATCCCCACTACCAGCGCATAGCCGTGCGGCACGTCCAGCAGGTACTGCGTGCAGACCACCGCCGCCGCCGTCAGGATCATCCGGATCGTCCAGAACCCCCCGTTGATCACGCGGTACTTCGGCAGGCCCCAACGGTCGTATAGCCGCGCCCAGAGCGTCACCGTAAACAGTGACAAAACGATCGGCACAATGTCCAGCATCAGGGTCGACTGCGTGTAGTTCATCATCAACTTCTGGGTGAAGATAACCACCAGGATCGGGTCTATCAGAAGGTTGCCCGCCCCGCTGAACATCTGCGCGGTCTGGTAGATCCGGAACGCCTTGTCGCGTTTGAGGATCTCGATCATCCGCCGAATGGGCTCCACCGGCGTGAGTACGGCTGTCAGGCTATACGGCTCCAGCGCCCGTGCCCGCGGCGAGATCGGCCCGAGTTCGCCCTCATTGAGCATCTGCCGGGTCAGCAGTTTGTCCCCGCGGACGCGGATGAACTTCAACAGCACGATCGCCACGCCGCCCACGATCGCCAGCATCGGGTACAGCCAGCGATACGCCTCCGGCCCACCCCAGTACACCAGCAGATCCGGCACGCGCCATAGATGTCTCGCCATGTCCAGGTGCAGCCACTCCGCCAGCCATCGCGGCACCCACAAGTTCGTCTTGGCGGGATCCAGGTCCAGCACCCAGCTCGACAAGTACAGCGATACCAGCCGCGAGAAGCTACCCTGCAGCTGCAGCCGGCCCGCCAGCCGCCCTCGCACCGCCGTCGGGTAATTCGCCTTCCAGATCGCCGTCCGAAGCGTCGCTGTGCCCGACAGGAAGATCCGCGCCAACACCAGTTGCAGCGCGAACAGCCAGCCGCTCCAGGCCAGGTCTGCCGGCACCAGCGCCGTACCCGCCATCGCCACGACCGCCCCGCCGCAGGCCACCATTAACAAAGGCACCTTCGGCCGGGTCACCGCCAGCATCCCCCAACCGATGCTCAGCATATTGGTCACAACGGGCGTCGCCCGCACCACCGAGATCTGGAAGGGCGAGCCGTGGAAGGTCTTGGCGATGATGACCGCCGCGATGCCCCCCTCCAGCATCGCCACCACACCACCCCACATCGCCATGTGCAGCATTTCCAACCGGTACGTATGGCGGGTCAACTTTGGCAGTGCTTGCACATCCAACGGCAGCGCCTCCTTGCTACTTATTCCGGCAAGAATAGGTCGCCGCAGCACTTCCGGCAACCGTCATCCACTGACTTTCGGAAAACCGAACTCGACACGCTTTATCGTTCGCCTGGCAAAACGTCACCATAAAAACCCGCCTCTGGCCCCGTCATCCCTGTCCCGGCGAGACTTGTGCGGCTTAGTAATGCTGGCAAGGGCTTTGACCGATACAAACCTCGGCCAAGGAAGTCCAAACCAGGCCAGACAGCGTGGTCCTGCGGTGCCAGGACGCTGCCCGCCACGCAGTTCTTCCGTCTACATACAACAAGCTATTACCTGCACACACGAAGGCCGCGTCTGTCGGCCCAACGCACCACGCGGTGCGCACTGCGAGGACACGCTGTATGAGTTACATACTGGAGAGTTTTGGACGCGCCTTGCCGGATTCCCTGTGGCCGGTCTTCCGCGATTACCTCAAGGACACCGCCCCCAAGCAGGTGAAGCAGCCTGCCAGTACCGCCGCCCCCCGACGGACCCACTCCCACGTCCTGGCGGGCGTGGCGGCCCTGCAGCACTCCTCCGGCGGCGAGGCGAAACTCCACTTCGACCGGGCGATCTCCAACCGCGACCGCTCCCCCTCCGCGATCATCGGCATGGCTTGTGCGTTGGACATGCTGGGCCAGGCGAACCGCGCCAGGCGGTACCTTAAGGTCGCCAAGAACCGCTTCCCCAAGGACGCCAAGCTCCACTACGCACTCGGTTTGCTGGAAGAACGTAGCGGCGCCCCCGACCGCGCCCTGACCCTCTACCAGCACTCGCTCTACTTCCAGCCGCACCAGAAGTCTTCGCGATACCGCATGATGGCCCTGTCCCTGGCCAAGGCGGACTACACCCCCGCCCTGCAGCAGGCGGAAGCCCTCGCCACGCAACACCCGCTGGAACTGCCCAACTGGACGCGTCTGGGCGCCCTGCACCTGCTCGCCGACGACCCCACCCGCGCCATCAAGGCCTTCGACGAGGCCCTCAAATTGCTCGCGGACAACTGGCAGACCCGCGAGGAAAAGGCCGACGAACACGAGCACAAGGGCAATATCGATAAGGCCATCTCGCACCTCGAGCGGACCATCGCCAGCGGCCAGAACTTTGCCGACCTGCACGTCCGCCTGGGCGACCTCTACATGCGGCAGCACCGCAATGACGAGGCCCTCGAGGAATACAGGCAGGCCCTGAACGTGAACCCGTACTATCTCGAAGCCACCACGAAGATTGCCGCCTGTCACATCCAGGCCAACGATCGCGAAGAGGCCGGCCTGTGGCTCGGCAAGGCAATCGAGATCAACGAGATGATCCTGATGGCCTACGTCGGCCTGGCGCTGGCGCACTCCTACGTCGGTAAGGATGCCGAGAGCCGCAGCGATCTCGAACTTGCCCGCGGCATCGCCTCCAACGCCCCCGTGCTCATGGCCGAGATCGTCCGCCTGCACACCGCCAGCGACCGCGAAGCCGCGAACATGAACAGCACCGACCAGTCCCGCGAGAGCCGCGTCATCCACAAGGGCGAACTACTCAAACGCGCCATCCAGACTCACCTGGCCTGGCTGGCGACCCACCAGGACGATGCCAGCGCATGGCTGCGCCTCGGGATGCTGCTCGAGGCCGACAAGCAACCCGACGAGGCCCGCGAGATCTACGCCAAGGTCGTCGAGACCTATCCGGGTTGCACCTTCGCCCTGGTCCGCCTGGGTCTGGCCGGCCCGGGCTGCGACAGCGCGACCTCCGGCATGCTCCGCCGCACCATCTGGCCCGAGAAGATCGACCTCGATACGCACTATGGCCTGTCGGTCCTGTTCAGCCAGTCGCAGCGCTTCGAACTGACAGCGGAGCAGTTCGGCCAAGGCCTTTCGCAGGACCAGAACGAGTGCTTCTGGCGGAACGTCGCCCTCAGCCTCGAACAGATGGGCATGCTGAACAAGCCCAAGTGCCTCTGGCAGTCGCTCACGGAAATCCAGGTCCAGCCCGTCGCCGTCGGCACCTCCGACGAACCCGGCGCCAGCGACCGCGCCGATAGCCTCTGAAGGAATCCGCCGCTCAACTAAGCTCGTGCCTCGTACCCCCACAACCGTTCTCCTCCGGCCTGGGGGTGCTTTCTTTGGTCAGAAGACAATCTTCATCGAGGCCCTTGTTACCTCTTGGCACGCAGGACTCGGCGCTCACTCCTGTCGTGACCGCTGCCCCGGGCCTTTTCGCCACGAACGGCAGGTGGCTGCACCGCCCCAGCATCGAGGGGTTACGGTGCAACTTCCTCTCGATCTCCTCCAGCTTCGGCGCCCTCTCCGGATCATCGCATGTGATCGACCGTCGCGATCAGCACGCCCCCGGCCGTCAGCGACTTGGCGATCCCCGCCAAACTGCCTGTCAGCGATGGTACGCAGCTCAACGGATCCCTCATCCCCAGCGCCAGTACGCATTGTCATAGATCGTGTCGTACCGCCCTGCCACCCGATCGCGATGCTTCTGAACGTTGCCCTGCTTACCCTTGTGTCGCCTTGGCGAACCCATGACCCGTTACCCTGCAAACCAGACGTTCCTAATACCCAGACATGCCATTTCACCACCAGACGAGAGTTATGAAACGTCTCCCTCCGACCCGCCAGCCCACAACCCAGGGAGTGCGCAGCACCACGCCACACCTTCGCTGTGGGGCGCCAGGCGTCACAATCAAGCGGGCTCCCCGGGGCCACCGATCAGGTCTTGCAGGCCCCTGGCCTCAATCCGCCAGATCCTCCGCATGCGACCCCGCATTCAGCAATGCCCGCCTCTCTCTTGCCAGAAGCAGGCCCGGCCAGTAGAACACCTGCGGTATCTTCGGACGCGGCTGTTGCCGTTGCACAGGAACATACAGCGGGAGAGAGGGACCGTGGCGGTACGCTTCGTACTAGGCCGCGCAGGCAGCGGTAAGACCTATCGCAGCCTCGAGGCGATCAGAAACCACTTGCGGGCCGACCCCATCAGCGGGCCGGACCTGGTCCTTTTCATCCCTGAACAGGCCGCCGTCCAGACCGAACGGACCCTGCTCGCCGTGCCCGACCTGTTCGGCGCCAGCCGCTACCACACCCTCAGCTTCCGCCGCCTGCAGCAGGTCGTCCTCGCCGAGACCGGCCTGGCCGACCGCGAGGTCGTAGGCCAGATAGGCCGCCAGATGATCCTGCAGTACCTGCTCATCCGCAACCGCCAGAAACTGCAGGTCCTCGACAGGGTCGCCGACCGCCCCGGCACCGCCGCCAAAGTCGCCGCTGGCCTCGTCGAGTTCATGCAGCAAGGCATCCTCGCCAGCCACCTCCAGCAGACAGCCGAACAGGTGGAAAGCCCCTCCGTCCTCCGTCCGGCCGTCCCCTCCGCCCTCCTGGCCGGCAAACTCCGCGACCTCTCCTTGCTCTACAACGAATACCTGCAGTGGCTCAGCCAGCACGAGCAGGCCGACCCCGCTGCCCTGCTCGCCGAGACCGCCGAGCAGTTGCACTCCCTCGAATGGCTCCGCGGCTCGCTAGTCTGGGTGGACGGCTTCGCGAGTTTCTCCGTCCAGCAGCGCTACACTCTGGCCAAACTCGCCCAGGTCGCAGGCCACGTCGAGATCGCCCTGCTCATGGACCCGCCTACCTTCCAGCGCAGTCAGCCTCCCGAGCCGCACGACCTCTTCTACCGTACCTGGCAGACCTGCCAGCAGCTCAGGCAGACCTTTGAGCAGGCCGGCGTCCCCATCGAAGAGCCGCTACTGCTGGCGCCGGCGGAGCAGCAGCGCTTCGCAGCCAGGCCCCTGCTCGCCCACGTCGAGGCCCAGCTCTTTGCCACCACTCCGCGGATCAAGCCCCCCCAGCGCGGCAAGGACATCGAACTCGATCTCGTCGCCGCCCCCGATCGCCGGGCCGAGGTTGAGGCCGTCGCCCGCAAGATCGCCGATCTCACCCGCGTCGCCCCGCAAGGCCACGCCCTCCGCTACCGCCAGATCGGCGTGATCGTCCGCGACCTCGAGCCCTACCACGACCTCTTCGCGACCGTCTTCGCCGCACACGACATCCCCTACTTCCTCGACCGCAGGCGAGGCGTGTCGCACCATCCGCTGGTCGAACTGGTCCGGGCGCTGCTCAGGCTGCTGGTCGAGGACTGGCCCATCGACGCCGCCGCCAGCCTCCTGAAAAGCGGCCTGACGCCGATCCCCCGCGACCGCGCCGACCTCGTCGAGAACTACGTGCTGGCCCATGGGATCCAGGGCTGGGCAAACTGGTGCAAGGGCTCATGGACCTACCTCCGCAGGCTCGTCGGCGCGGAGGAGGACGCCCCCGAGCCCAACCCGCTCGAACGGCAGGTCCTCACCAAGGCCAACTACGCCCGCCGGATCGTCTGCGACCTCCTGCGGGACTGGGCAAACCCCGCCAGCAACAAGAAGCAGCCGGGCCGGGACTGGGCGGACCGTCTTTACAAATCGCTGGAACGCCTCAAGGTGCCGCAGCGGCTGGCACGTTGGCAAAGGCTGTCAGTCCTCAAGGGCGATGCCGCAGGCCAGGAACTGGGACAGCAGCACGTGCGGGTCTGGAGCCTGCTGGTGCAACTGCTGGACGACCTGGTCGCGGGGCTGGGCGACGAACCACTCACAGCCGAACAGTTCCAGGCAACAATCGAGGCCGGCCTGCAGGCCTTCAGCCTGCCGCTCATCCCGCCGGTCGTCGACCAAGTGGTCATCGGCAGCGTGGAGCGCAGCCGCCAACCCGAACTCGTCGCGGCATTCGTATTGGGCTTCAACGAGGGGCTCTTCCCGCACCGCCCGAGCCAGGACGTGCTGCTGTCCGACACGGAACGCAAACTGATCAGCGGCCTCAACAGCCAAGTGGAACTCGCTACCTGTCAGCAGCGCCTCTTCGACGAGCGGATGCTGGTGTACATCGCCCTCACCCGCGCCAGCCGCTACGTTTGGCTGAGCTACGCCGCCGCCGACGAAAGCGGCAAGGCGCTCGCTCCATCGCCCTACCTGCGGGCCCTGCAGATGGTCCTGCCGGGATTGGAACCCCGTGTGCTGGCCGATCCGCTAAACGGCCTGGACGTGCAAGACGTCGGCACGATCTGGCAGGCAGCCACGGGGATCGCCCTGACAGCCAGCAAGGTCGCCGCGGGCGACGGCGCGAAACACACCCCCGAGTGGAAGACCAACTGGACAGCCATGTGGAACTGGATGCGCGAAGACCTCGCCCTCAGTGACAGGGTCCACCGCGTCGCGTCCGCGTGCGACTACGGCAACAGTTGCACTGTCCGGGCCGACCAGGCAATCCCGCTGCTGGGGGACACGCTGGCCTGCAGCGTCTCCCAGTTGCAGGAGTACGCGGCGTGTCCGTACCGATATCTTGCCCGCTACGGACTCCGGCTGAAGGAACGGCCCGAGTTCGAACTCGCCGCCGTCGAGTTGGGGTCGTTCTACCACCGGATCCTCTACACGCTCGCCACACGCATTCGCCGGCAAGGCCACTCCCTGCGGACGATCCGCCAGGAAGTGCTCAACCAGATGGTAGGCGAGGCGACCGACGAGGAACTCGCAGCGGTGGTCCAGGAACTAGCCCTCGCAGGCGGCAAAGAGCAATACCTCCTGCAGCGGGCAAAGGCGGACATCAGCGCAGCCCTGCGGGGCCATGTGAGCCTGTGGCGCAATAGCCAGTTCGAGCCCGCCCTGCTTGAGGCGACCTTCGGAATGAAAGACGGCCTGCCCGCACTGGAGATCGACACGCCCAAGGGCAGGCGGGCGATCCTGCGAGGCAAGATCGACCGCATCGACATCGCCGAGATAGACGGCCAACGGCTCCTCACTGTGATCGACTACAAGCGCTCCAGCCGCTACAAGTTCCGCCTCGACCACGCCCTTGCGGGCCTGCAGGTCCAGCTGATCGCCTACCTCAAGGCGGCCGCGATGGCAAGCACAGCGGGCAAGATCGCAGGCGGCCCCGCCAAGCCCGCGGGAATGTATTACTTCAACATCCTGCCCGACTGGCAGAAGGTGCAGCCGGGCGAATTGCTCGATCCCCCAACACCCGCCGACGGCAAGCAGTGGCAACTGAAGGGCTTCACCAACAGCGATTGCCTCGGCGCGTTCCGCGATGGCCAGGCCGAAGACCCGTGGCCCATGGAGATCCGCCTGAAGAACACGGGCGAACCCTACGCCAATACACCCGCGGCATCCACGGAAGACTTCCAGCGGTTCGTGGACCACGTCTGGCAGGAGATGGGAAAGACCGTGGACAACATCCTGGACGGCCAGTTCGACATCAGGCCCTACGAGATGGGGCAGGACATCGCGTGCAACCATTGCGTGTATGACGATCTCTGCCGCTTTGCGCCAGAGTTCAACAAGCGACGCGTGATCGAGCGGTGCGGCAGTACGAAGCAGATATTGGGAGCCCTGCACGCAATGCAGGACAGGCCGACGGCGTACGACAACCGGTCGTCGGGGACAGCACCTGACAGCGCAACCGAGCGAAGAACATGACCACCACCAGGAACACAACGCCCTGGACCCAGTCGCAACGAACCGGGATCTACGACCGGTCGGGCAGCCTCGTCGTCAGCGCCGCAGCCGGCACAGGCAAGACCGCCGTGCTAACCGAACGGTGCGTCGACCTGGTGGCCGGCACGAGCCCGATCGAAATCGACCGCCTGCTGGTCGTCACCTTCACCGAGGCCGCCGCCCTGGAGATGCGGGACCGCATCCGCAAGAAACTGCGGGATCTCTATGAGGACAAGGGTGGCAGCCGCCTGCTCAGGCAGCTCACCCTCCTGGACGCCGCCTCGATCTCGACCCTGCACTCCTTCTGCCTGCAGGTCATCCGAGAGAACTTCAGCGCAGCCGGCATCGAGCCCGACGCCGCGGTCCTCGGCGACGACGAGGCCCAGATGCTCAAGGATGACGTGCTAGGCGAGCTGTTCGAGCAACTCTATACAGGCCAGGATGCCCATAGCCAGTCCTTCGCGCGGTTCGTTGCGAACTATGGCCAGGGTAAGGACGACGGGATCCGCCGCCAAGTCAAGCACCTGCACGAATACCTCCGAAGCCTCCCGCCGGCCAGACGCGCAGAGTGGCAGGCACGGGCCCTGGCGGCCTATACGCTGGAAACCGGCGGCACGCTGACGGGCCAGCAGTTCTCCGATCTGCGCACCGCGATGCTCGATGAGATCGACCTGCTGCTGGAAATGGGCGAGGTCCACCTGGCGGCGCTGCACGCCCGGATAGGCGAACACAAGGGGCTCGACAGTGGCCAGGCTGTACAGATTTACGTCACACAGTTGCGGGCGGACCTCGAGGCGATCAAGACCCCAGCCGGCCTGCGGACCTGGATCGAAAGCGCCGGCAACCTCCCCTGGACCAAGGTAGGCCGTTGGGGCGACGTCCCCGAGAACTGCCGCGACTGGGCGAAATGGCTCCACGACCACTGGAAGGAACGTTTCTGCAGCCGTTGGCTCGCCAGCGCGGAGGCCTGGAGCCACGGCATCCGGATCACGGCCGACTACGCGGCACTGCTGCTCTGGCTCGTCAACCAGTTCGAGGAACTCTTCGGCCAGGCGAAGCGCCGCATCGGCAAGATCGACTACAGCGACATGGAGGAGCACGCGGTCACGCTGCTGGCAAATGAACGAGGTGAGCCCAGCGACATCGCCCGGGCCTACCAGCAGCGCTACGATGTCGTGCTCGTCGACGAGTTCCAGGACACCAACCCGATCCAGGCAGCCATCGTCCACCTGGTCAGCCGCGAGTCAGCCGACCCGCCCACGCCGAACCTCTTCGTGGTAGGCGACGTCAAGCAGAGCATCTACGGCTTCCGCATGACCGACCCCGAACTGTTCCGCCAGCGGCAAGAGTGCATCGGCCAGGGGCGACTCGCAGGCCGGTGCATCAGCCTGCAGGAGAACTTCCGCAGCAGGCCCGAGGTGCTCGGCTTCATCAACCGTGTCTTCGGCAAACTGATGCAGGAGAACGAGACCGACGTCGCGTACGACGACCAGGCAATGCTTAAGCCTGGTCGCAGCGATTTCGCGCCCCTCGACGGGCCCGCGGTCGAACTGCATCTGCTGGATGGCGCCAAGGCAGGCGCAGGCAACGACGCCCAACCCGCCGGCGAGGACCCCGGCCAGGATGACGTCGAAGCGCTGGCGGCACGCGAGAAAGAGGCCTACCTGATCGCCCGCCGGATCCAGCAGTTGAAAGAGTCGGCCGGGCTCTCTTACAGCAATATGGTAATTCTCCTCCGCTCGACGCAGACGTCAGCGCCCGTGTACGCCGACACGCTCCGGCGCTACGGCATCCCCGTCTACGCGGAACTCCGTAGCGGCTACTTCGCCAGCCGCGAGATCAAGGACATGCTCTGCCTGCTGCAGGTGCTGGAGAACATGCGCCAGGACATCCCGCTGGCGGCCGTGCTGCGAAGCCCGCTGTTCGGCCCGCCCCTCTGCGACGCGGACCTGGCGGATATGCGCCTCGCCCGCCCGGACCTCGAATTCCACCAGGCGGTGCGGGCCTACACCCAAGGCGGCGCCAACGCAACCCTGCGGCACACGGTCGCCCGGCAACTCGACAGGCTCGACCGCTGGCGCAACGAGGCGCGGCTCAAGCCCCTGGCGGAAGTGATAGCCTCGATCTACCAGGAGACCGGCCTGCTGGAGTACGTCACGCTCCTGCGCGACGGGCCCCAGTGTCGTGCAAACCTCTCCAGCCTCTATGAGCGCGCACGGCAGTTCGGGCAGTTCAGCAGGCAGGGACTGCGGCGGTTCGTCAGTTTCGTGATGGAGATGATCCGCTCGGGCCAGGAGGCGACCACACCCACGGCGGTCTCCCAGGCCCAGGACGTCGTGCGGATCATGAGCATCCACGCCAGCAAGGGGCTGGAATTCCCGGTAGTCTTCCTGGCGGATCTGGCCAGGCAGTTCAACGACATGGACTTCAAGAGCGCGATCGTCCTCGACCGCGCCGGCACACTCGGCATCGAGGCCAGAGCCCCCCAGCGAATGGTCCGCAGCGACACGCTCATCAAGCTCCTCGCCGCCGGCAGGGTCCGCAGGCAGAGCCGCGCGGAGGAACTACGGGTCCTCTACGTGGCGATGACCCGTGCAAAGGAGCGACTCATCCTCGTCGGCACGCCGCGCCGCAAGGCGAGCGAGTGGCTCGAAGAGTGCCGGCAGTTCTGGCGCGACTGGGCAGGACCGCTGCCGCGGTACCTGGTCCGCTATGCAAACTGCCCGCTGGATTGGGTCGTGCCGGCGCTGGCGGCCAAGGAGCATGCGGACGAACCGCACCTCTTCGACTGGCGGGAGGCCAAGGAGCCAACCGGGACCACCGGCCAGAGCGCCGCGGCGCTGCTCGTCTATCCTCGCCAGGTCACGGATACCTGGCAGATCGCCGAGCCAGCGGCCCGGTTGAGTAGCGCCCAGGTGCTCGCGGCACTGGACGACAAGGCGGGCAAGAGCCCCCAACAGGCCCAGCAAACGATCGCCCGGCTGACCGGCACGTATCCCTGCGACAAACTGACACGCGTCCCGGCGATCACGCCCGTGACCGAGCTGAAGGGCCGACTCCAGTGGGATGATGACGGGGACGAAGGCCCACGGCACGCCAGTCCGGCCCATGTTAAACCGTCGAGCGGCAATTTCGGCGTGCCGCGCAGGCTGCGTCCCGTCGGCGCAGCCGATGCCGCTCGCCAAAAGGGGACCGCGACGCACCTGTTCCTCGAAAGAGTGGATCTGGCAGGACCGACGGATCGCAAGTCACTGCAGGGACAGTTGGCCCGACTCGTCGAGCGCAGACTGCTCAGTGCGGTAGAGGCCGAACAGATCGACCTGCGCAGCGTGGACTGGTTCCTCAACGAAACCGACCTGGGCCGCCAGCTACGCACGAATCACAAGACCGTCCGCCGCGAGATGTCGTTTCTGATGCGGCTGGAACCGCAGTTGCTCGCCCCAGGCAGCGGCAGCGATGACCTGGCGGACTGCGGCATCGTGCGAGGCGTGATCGACGTGCTCTGGGTTACCGCCGACGGCATCGAAATCGCCGACTTTAAAACCGATGCGGTCGAAGGCGCGGAACTCCGCTGGCGGATTGACCTGTACAGAGGTCAACTGCGGATGTATGCCGAGGCCATTCGCCGGATCTGGAAACGCCCCGTCTGCAGGCTGTGGCTGGCGTTCCTGCACCCCAGACACATTGAACCGTTCGCCCCGGCTCCGCTGAAGGGCTAACAACAGCGAACACATCTTCTCCTTCGAAGGAGAAACGGTCCATCATCACGCCGGCTGCAGCTGCGCGTTGCAGAAGATCCGGTACTGCTCGCACGTCTCCAGCAACTGCTGGTGCGTCCCAGCGGCGACAATGCACCCCTTGTCCATCACCGCGATCCGGTCGGCGTTGATCACCGTGCTCAGGCGATGCGCGATGATCAGCGTCGTTCGCCCGCGGGTCAGCTCGGCCAGGGCCTCCTGGATCTTTTTCTCGCTGTCAGCGTCGACCTGGCTGGTGGCCTCGTCGAAGATCAGGATCGCGGGATTGTTGAGCACCGCCCGGGCAATGGCGATCCGCTGCTTCTGGCCGCCCGAGAGCGTCCGGTTGCTGACGATCGCGTCGTAGCCCACCTGCTCCCGGCCGCCGACCTCACTGTGAACCTTGGCGATGAAGTCGTCGGCGTGGGCCGCCCGGGCGGCCGCCTCCACCCGCCCGCGCTTGGCCTTGGGATCGGCGTAGGCGATGTTGCCGTGGATCGTGTCGGTGAAGATCACCGTGTCCTGGGTCACCAGGCCCATCTGCGTCCGCAGGCTCCGCAACGTCGCCTGGCGGATATCCACGCCGTCGATCAGGATCTGGCCCTTGGCCGGATCAAGGAACCGCAGGAGCAGGTTCGACAGCGTCGTCTTGCCCGAGCCGTTGGGACCGACGACCGCGATCGTCTCGCCCGCCTGGATGGTCAGGGTAACGTCCTGCACGGCCGGCCGCTCCGCGCCGGGATACGTGAAGCTGACGTCGCGCAGTTCGATCGCATGCTTGAGCGCCGGCAGGTCCACCGCGCCAGACACGTTCTTCTCGCACGGAAGGTCCAGGATCTCAAAAATGCGGACGCCCGCGGACTCCGCCGATTGCAGCCGGTTGTTGACGTTGGCGATCCGGCGAATCGGGGCGAGCATCCCCGCCAGGCATGCCATCGAGGCAAAGAATGCCGGCGCTTCCATATCCCCCGTAAAGACCAGGTGGCCACCGTAGAGCACGAAGGTGCACACAGCCAGCGCCCCCACGAACTCCAGCAGCGGACTGGTCGCCGCATCAGCCTTGGCGATCTTCACCTGCTGGCCGAACAACGTGCGCGCCCGGCGGAAGAATCGCAGGCTCTCGCGGCGCTCAGAATGGGTGGCCTTGAGGATCTTGATCCCTGCGATCCGCTCGTCGAGCAGGTCCAGCAACTGGCCCCAGGCATGCAGCGCCCGACGCTGGGCCCGCTTGATCTTGTTGCCCAGCACCCAGATCACCCAGCCGGCCGCCGGCATGATCAGGAACACCACGACCATCAGCCGCCAGTTGAGCGTCAGGCTGACCACCAGCACGCCAAGGGCCTTCAGCGGCTCGGAGAGCATCTTTTCGAACAGGATCTTCATGCCCATCTCGACCACGCTGGAGTCGCGGGCGACGCGGCTCATCGTGTCGCCGGCCTGCTGCTGGCCGAACCACGACATCGGCAACTGCATCACGTGGCTGAAGACGTCCCGGCGGAGGTTCAACTGCCCTCGCTCAACCATCACACCAACAGTGTACTCGTGCCAGAACTTGCAGATCCCCCCTAAGGTGGTCACCAGCAGCAACCCCGCGATCACCCATGCCAGCGTGCGGAAACGCGTCTTGGCATCGCGTCCAGCCGGCATCTTGCTGGCCACCCACAGCGACAGCGAACTGTGCAGTTGGGCATTCTTCGGGACGATCTGCAGGGGAACGACCGTGTCGCTCCTGGCCTTGACCACCAACAGGTTGACTGGCTGTTCGTTCGGCAGGGCCGCCACCACCGGCAACAGGTCGTAGTGCGTGCCCCGCTGGCCGTTGACGGCGATGATGCGGTCGCCCTTGCCCACGCCGGCCTTCTGCATCGGTCCGGCCTGGGTCTCCTCGCGGATCTTGACGTTTTCGATCTCGATGCCAGGCTCGCTACTGGCTGGCTGGCTGGCCGACCCTCGCTGCAGGCCCACCTGCGTGCCATCTTCCAGCACGGTCACGTCGACGGCGATCTTCGCGCCCAGGCGATGCTCCGCGGCCGAGCGGTACAACCAGTCCGGCAGCGTCTCGTTCTGGTAGAACATCACCTGCAGCAGCGGCAGGATCGAGGAGATACTCACGGCGTAAAAGACCGTCACGCCCAGTACCGCGATCAGCATCATCGCCAGCCTGCGTTTCTGCGGCCAGATGTAGCCCAAGGCCCTCCGAAAGTTTGGTAATGCTTTCATCCGCTTCCTTGCACCGTGTAAGCGCCGACGCCCCGGCAAGCGCACCAGCGATGGTCTGATCGATACCCAATTGCCAACCGGCCCCGCGCCGGGAAGCCGCTGACGTTCGCGTGACTGCAACCCTCTACCGGCTAACAGCCTCCGGTAAGACTACTCCAGGTCGGACAATGATACACGATGCGGCCAAGCCGGCCAAGCGGGTCCACCAATGCGGAGCCCGCGTGTCGCCCGATGACAAGCCGCCTGCCAGGCCAACTCGCCGCAAAGTCTTCTGCGACACTCTATATGTCTGCAGGCCGCGACCATCTTTCAGCCGGATCAGCTTGACAGACGTCGACGGATTGGGCTTACTGCCTGACCGTACGCAGCGGGCGCAAGGGCTGCCCGGGGTTTGGGATACGCATGATTCTGCACAATCGCACGCAACTCAGCTCGGCCGAACTGGAGGTGACCCTCCTGCGGCACGTCGCCGGCTGGTCGCACGACAGCGTGAAGGTCCTCGTACGTTACAGCCGCTCGGCCGACTTCAGTGGCGCATGCTACTACAACTCCGGCAGGCTCTTCATCAACATAGGCCAGCACGTGTGCTACCCGTACCGCATCGCCTCCCGCATCGCCAAGGCGAAGACCCGCGGCCGCTTCTGGTTCCGCCAGGGCCTTTACGTGGTCGTCGGGGATGCTGCCCAGCTCGTGCTGTACGTCTTCCTGCACGAGTTCTACCACTGGCTGATCAAGCAGGCGGGCCGGAACCTGCGGCAAAAGGAGGCGATGTGCGATCGCTTCGCCGCCCGGACCCTGGTCGATCACTACGGCGCGGCGGTCATAGACGCCAAGGGCAACGATGTGCCCCGCGAAACCTGGGACTGGCAGGACCTCGAAGGCTTCGTTCGTGCAGCCGCATGCAAGGTGGCCAGCCCTGCCGTCGCCGCGTGCCGCCCCGCATAAATCCGGACCTCGCGCCTCGCCATGGCTTGGCCGTCGCTGTTGTGCATAGCTAACCTTTCCCGCACAATACGCAAATACCCGGCCGCATGGGCGGATCCGCCTGTCGGCCCGAATTAGAGGTAATCCCGTGGCAAGAATGGCAACCGACACGCAGGACAAGGTCCCCTCGCAAGGTAAAGCGTGGTTCTTCCCGGCGCTAGCGGCTATCGTGCTGGCGGGCGTCATAGTGATCTGGTTCACCGGCCGGGTTCACGGCCCCGCCACATCCCTGCTCGATCCGGCCGCCGCCGCCAGAAACCGCGCGACTTTCGACAAGGCCATGGCCCTGCTGGATCGGGTCCGTCCCCTGCTTGAAGCCGAAGACTACAAGCAGGCCCTGCCCCTGGCAAAGCAGGCCCTCACACTGGCCCCCGACCAAGTGCACACCCACATGGCCGTCGCTCAGATCGCCCTGCAAATTCGCGACTACGACCTGGCCGAGAAAGAGTTCCAGGCCGTCCTGGACCGTAAGCCCGATGACCAGGAGTCCCAGTTCAACCTCGCCGGGATCGCCGCCTGCCGCAAGAATTACGACAGCGCCCGCAAACACTTCGACGCCGGGATGGCCCTGGTGAAGGACCGCCAGGCGGCCGCCCGGTTCCTCCCCCTGCAAGTGCTGCAGGCAGCCATCTACATGGACCAGCTCGAAACCGCCCAGAACCATCTTAGTGACGCCGTTCGCGGCGCCGGCCGGTCCGATAACGTACTGTTGCTCGAAGCCAGGGTCTACGGCCCCGACGTCGTCACCCTGCTCGCCGACCAGCTCGAACAGCAGGATCGACCCGCCGGCGCAGCCGCCGCCCTGGCCGAGGCCGCCAAACAAACGTCGGGCAATCTGGGTAAGGCCCAGCGGGCCGCCCGCTCCGCCGAGTTATATCTCGCGGCTGGCAACAGGGATACCGCCGGCGAACAGGTCCGCATAGCCTTAGAGGCGGACCCAGCCAACCCACAGTGGGTAGTCCTGCGCGACAAAATCCAGGCGGGATCCCAACCAACTTCAAGACGGCCTGCAGTCAAGGCCCCAATCTTCGGCCTGCCTGCCAACTGAGGCCGCCCGCAAGAGGATCACTCATCCTCATCGACCGGCTGGCTGGATTCGGGCTCGTCGCGATATTCCCGCGGGGCTTCCCTCGGACCCGCCAGGAAGGTGTCCGAGCAATCCTCCCGGTATCCGCAGTTCGGGCAAACCAGCTTGCACTGGTAGCCCTCCATCACGTAGCCGCACAGCGGGCAACCCTCTCCCGCCGCCGGCAAAGACTCATCATTTCGCTGAATCATGGCACACCTGCCAATCGCACCGGGCGACACACGCGAGGGCGTAAGCCATGCTCCTTTCAGATACTTACGGTAATCATAGGGCCTGCCATCACCGCCTGCCAACAATACATTTGTCACAAGCCCCCAACGGCAGGGCAATCGCATGCGAAGAAAAGTGGCAGATTTTCATGGGTTTACCACCCCACTTGGGGTATCAAAACCCCTGAAAAGTAGATCTTCTATGGGAATGGGCTATCATGTTCGCCTGTTGTTAGGTGTACATGCGATTGCCCTGCCCCCGACGGTCTTGTTCCGGGACGCGCTTGCGAGTCTCCGCGTTTCGACAGATAATGCAGTGCTAAGGTAAGATTGGTATGTTGTGGGCTACCGTCACGTTAGCAAGGGAAGAAACATTCGATGGGCCTGACTCTGGATGCCCTTCATAGACTTCAGGAAGTGGAACGAGAACTCGTCCGGTTGCGTAGCGAGAAAACTGAGAA
>JANYLN010000315.1 GCA_025357795.1 Planctomycetota bacterium | reverse complement strand
GGAACATCACCACGAAGTAGATCAGCAGCGGCACGGCGATCCGCAGCACGTCCAGCGGGATCCGCACGATCAGCTCGCCCTTGAGGCTGAACATCACCAGGATGGTAAACAGCAGGGCCACCAGCGTGATGGGACTGATCTTCGGGATGAAGGACCGCTCGTACCAGGGTTTGCCCTTGGCCTTGACCAGCACCAGCCGCGTGAGCATGCCGGCCAGGAACGGGATGCCCAGATAGATGAACACGCTCTGGGCGATCTGGCCCATACTGACCTGCACCAGGCTGCCCTTGAGGCCGAACAGCGGCGGCAGCACCGTGATGAAGAACCAGGCATACACGCTGTAGAAGAGTACCTGGAAGACGCTGTTGAAGGCGACCAGGCCCGCGGCGTACTCGGTATCGCCCTTAGCCAGTTCGTTCCACACGATCACCATGGCGATGCAGCGGGCCAGGCCGATCAGGATCAGGCCGACCATGTACTCCGGATATCCTCGCAGAAACAGGATCGCCAGGGCGAACATCAGGATCGGGCCGATCACCCAGTTCTGCAGCAGCGACAGGCCTAGCACCCGCCAGTTGCGGAACACGTCGCCGAGTTCCTCGTACCGCACCTTCGCCAGGGGAGGGTACATCATCAAGATCAGGCCGATGGCAATCGGGATGCTCGTAGTGCCCACGCTGAAGTAGTTGATGACGCCTTCCACCGACGGCAGCGCGTAACCCAGGCCCACACCCACCGCCATCGCCAGGAAGATCCACAGCGTCAGGTATCGATCGAGGAAGGACAACTTCTGCGAGATGCGTTCTGTTACGATGCACCTACTCCTTCGCCAGGACTGCTTCATCCGAGAAGACCTTGCCATCCACCAGTCGGAGCATCCGCCCGGCCCGGCGTGCGGCAGTCGGGTCGTGCGTGACTATCACCACGGTTCGGCCTTCCTGGTTGATCTCGGCCAGGAAGTCCTGGATCGCATGGCTGGTGTCCGGGTCGAGGTTGCCGGTCGGCTCATCGGCCAGGATGATCGCGGGGTCATTGGCCAGCATGCGTGCCAGTGCCACACGCTGCTGCTGGCCCACGCTCAGTTCCGAGGGCTTGTGGTCCAGTCGATCGGCCAGGCCCACCCGCTCCAACAGGGCCGCCGCCTTGCTCTGCTGATCGTTTTCATTGGCTCCGGCCAGAAACAGCGGGATCTGGACGTTCTCCAGGGCGGACAGGTACGGCACCAGGTTGAAGGTCTGAAACACGAACCCGATCTTTCGCTTGCGCACGGCGGCCCGTTCCTCCGGGTCCAGGTCGTACAGCGACTGCCCGTCGATCAGGACCTGGCCAGCCGACGGGGACAGCATACCGCCCAAGGCGAGCACGAAGGTGCTCTTGCCGCTGCCACTGGGACCGACGATGGACACGAACTCGCCCCGCTGGATCTCCAGCGTGACATCGTCCATCGCCTTGATGCACTTGCCGCGATGCATGTAACTCTTACTGACGGATCGCATCTCAAGCATGATCTATTCTGTGCCCGGGGTGAAATGACACAAGTGCAGGGCGGGAAAAGGCCGATGGAAGTTGGGTAATGAAGCTCTTTGGACGAGGGCCATAACCGCCACGCCCGCCGGGCAAGGATACACGGATGCGTCATTTCCAGTTCCCTCCCAACGTGTTGAGCGAAATCGAACGTGACCGTTTTGAGCATGTCGATCCGCTGGTGCAGCGACGGATGGAGATGCTCTGGCTCAAAGCGCACGACCAGGAGCACGCGTTGATTGCAGAACTGGCGGGCGTGTCCCGGGCCACGGTGCAGCGCGTGCTGGACCTGTACGAGGACGGCGGTCTGTCGGCGGTGCGGACGTTCCGTTGGCAGGCCCGCCTCGGCGCCCTGACGCCGCACCGGGAGTTGTTGGAGGCCCAGTTCACGGCGCGGCCGCCGCACACGGTGGGCGAGGCGTGTCGGCGGATCGAGCAATTGACCGGGGTGCGGCGCGGCCCGACGCAGGTGCGTCACTTCCTGCACCAGACGATGGGCCTGCGTTGGCGCAAGGTCGCGGCGGTGCCCCTGCCGCCCAAGCAGACGCTGGCTGCGCATGCCGCCGAACAGGCGGCTTTTCTTAAAGACGGAGCTTGAGCCGCGTCTGGAACAGGCCCGGTCGGGACAGCGGGCGGTCTTCTTCGTGGATGCGGCCCACTTCGTGCTGGCCAGCTTCCTCGGCTGGATGTGGTGCGCGGCGCGTTTGTTTGTCAGGGCGGCCTCGGGGCGGCAACGCTACAACGTATTGGGGGCCTTCAACGCGGTCACGCACGATCTGATCGCCGTGACCAACGACACCTACGTGACAGCCACCACCGTCTGTCAACTGTTGCACCAGATCGCGAACCTGAGCTTGGACATCCCCATTACCCTGGTGATGGACAATGCCCGTTACCAGCGATGCCAACTTGTGCGGGACCTGGCCGCCGCCTTGAAGATTGAGTTGCTTTTCTTGCCCTCGTATTCGCCCAATCTCAATCTCATCGAACGCCTCTGGAAGTTCGTCAAGAAGTCCGTGCTCAACTCGCGTCATCAAACCTCGTTCGCTGCATTCCGCCAGACCATTGACCAGTGCCTCAAAGAACTCCCTTCGACTCACCGCACCGCGATTCAGACCCTGATGACGCTCAGATTCCAGACCTTCGAGGATGTGTCATTATTGGCCGCGTAAGGTATAGCGGCACGAGGGAGACGATGGTGTGCGTGCTAAACTTGCCTGTTCGATTCTCGGTGTAGTCGCGTCGGGTCTTTGAATCGGGGGACGCGATATGCATTGGGCCTCTGGGCGGCAACGCCGCCCTCCGCATCGTGGAGGGTGTACTGGGGCTCCCTCCCAGTACCTGAGGCGGCCTCAAGGTCCGCAGAATAGTGCGACGATGCTCAGGCGGCGATCTCGATCCCCTCGCGGTGGGCCACTTCGATGATGACGCGGGCCGTGAGGGGTGCGGCCCACTCGGCCTCGCCGCAGGCGATCGGCTCAATCCGGTGGTCGGTATGGGCGCGCAGTTGCCACAGACGTTCGACCATCGCCCGGTCGACCTGTC
>JANYLN010000088.1 GCA_025357795.1 Planctomycetota bacterium | reverse complement strand
AACCCCAGCCCCAACTGCCCGCCCAATTGGAACGCCCGCCAGGTCAGCCACCGCACCGGGATCGGCATCGCCCGCGACGCCTCCACCAGCCAGTCGTCCGTCTCCTTCACCGCAATCGTAATCGACGTGAGTTCGTCAATCTCCCCCGCCTGCCGGCACAGCCACAACGCAAAGCCCAGCAGGTCCGCCGTCGCCCCCGCCGCCCCGATCAGCCCCTCGCTGCCCACAATCGTCCCGGCCACCCCATTGCGGCTCCAGATGTCGAAATAGCCCCCGCGGTCCGCCTGGGAGTGCTCGATCAGCGCCCGCAGCACCGCCTCGCCCTCGCGCGGCACCGCCGCCACAGGCACCAGCGGAGTCACCTCCCCGGCCACATCCATGTCCGGCACTACACGCTTCGCCATGACGGGTCCTTCCGCCTCGCTGCGGTCCGGTTCGAGTCTGGGTTCTGCCTCGCGTCTGGTTCGCGGTTCGACCGGCCGCCCACGGCGCGGCACGATCGACAGCACCGGCTGCCCGATCGCCGCAAACACCTGCTTGACGCCCTCGCTCCCACCCTCGATCGGCAGGAGCTTGCTCGCCCGCACCCGCATGTCCGGCTTCTCGTGCGCCAGCCGCGGCTCCATCTCCAGGAACCGCCGGCACATCTCCGCCAGCCGCTCGTGCACCCACGTCTCTTCCTGCTCGTTGCAGCCGAACGGCAGCAGGAACAACTCCTCCGGCTTGCCGAACCGCGCAATGAGACCCTTCAGAGCCCCATACGCCGCCATCAACCCTTCAGAGCCCGCCCCGTACGCCAGGCAGATCGCGTGCATGCCCCGCGTCATAGGCCACAGGTCGAACTGGAACACCCAGTCCGGCAGCAGCAGCACGTCGCAAGGAGTCGTATCAACAGAATTGGCTTCGTTGGATCGACCGCCGCCGTTACGGCCGGCGTCGGCATCTTCGATATGCGTCGCGGTAAACCGGTGCAGACACGCCAGGTCCGCCGGCCCATACAGCATCGCCACCCGCGAACCTTCCCGCGCCAGCGTCTTGGCGAACAGCTCCGCCGCCGGCCCCGCCAGCGGCCCCATGTGCCCCGAGAGCACCGCCGCCACCTTCGCCCGGCACAGCAGCGCCTGCATCGCCCCCAGCGCCTGCGAGGGCGCCGAACCGCCCCCCTTGACAGAGTCGCTGTCCGACGCGCCGCCCTCGCCCAGCGAGCGCCCGGTGGCGCCGTTGGTGGCACCCACATCTTGTCCGGATTCCCCCTGCCCGCCCTCGCCCGCCACCGGTTCAGTGGCGCCGTTGGTGGCAGAGTCAGCCGCTCCGGAATCGACAGCAGACCCGCCCGCCATATCGCTTGCGACCGGCTCAGCACCATCCGGCGAGCGCCCAGTGGCGCCGTTGCGGGCGCTTTTTGCGTTATCGGACGAGATTCCAGCGCCGGGGGACGCCGTGGTTTCGTTCGTGGAGGACATCTTGTCGGCGGCGGTCTGCGACGAAGGCAGACCCTCCCGCACCCCCGCGCCGCCCGCCCCCTCGCCATGGCCTTGGCCGTTGCCATTACCACCGTCAGCCGAAGGACTTGGGCTGCCCCACCGCAGGTGGGAATTATCCCGAGCGCGCAAACTGCCCGCGCCGCTGCCTGCGATGAACAGGTGTGCGATCTTCTCGATGCCGCCAGGGCGGCTATCGGCCATTTAGCAAACCTCAACTACACTGTTCAGTTCGCCGAATGGATTCGTTTCGACCGCCCGATTGGCGGGGTCGTGTTGCCACCGGCCATCAACAACGAGCCGGTAGCTATATCGACCTGTGGGTAGGTTGATCGATAACTCAAAATCGCCCGCAAGACGCCCAGCCTTCATCACATGCAGCTCGGGCGACCAGCGGTTGAAATCGCCGGCAATCGCAACTCTCTTGGCGTCGGGGGCATGCGTCGAAAAGATCACCCCTTCCGGGGTTTGCCGCGCGCCGTACACCTGCTCGATCCGCTCGTGGATCTGCTCGTGCGTGGCCACGCCCGTACCGTTGCCGCTCTGCGCCCGCCGACCCGGCCCGATCAGGACCTTGCTGGTCGCCAGCAGCCTCTCTGCCTTCGCAGCCAGATCATCCGCCTGCTCCAGCAGGGCACTGGACACACCCTTGGGCTCGGCCAGACTGATCACCTCGCGGGCAAGCTTCATGAAGTCCTTGCTGCCCATCGAATTAAATTCGTACTCGCTGATCGGCTGCCCCAGGCTCGATGCCTCGCGCAGCTTGGTGTTGAAGTTGATAAACGTCGTCAGCATCAGCGAACCGAAGTGCCGCCGCAGCTCGGCCAACGCCTCGCGGGCGTACTTCGTCCGCACGTCATACATATTGGAGAGGATGCGGATCTTGAGAGACCTGCCCGTCTGCTTGCGCAGATGCTCGATCGTCGATCTGCTTGCCCAGACCCTGCATCGCAAAATAACCGGTATCAACCGGGATAATGACCTCATCGGCGGATTGGAGGGCATTGAAGGTCAGCAGGCCAATGTGCGGCGGGCAGTCCAGGATGCAGAAGTCATACTGCTCCCTAACTCGTTGCAGGGCCATAAGCAGCCGACTGTCGCGATCCGGGGCCTCGGCCATCTTCGGCTCGAACGCCGCCAGGTCCAGCCGACTCGGCGCCAGCTCCAGCCGCGAACAGATCTCCCAGGTGATCTCGGAGATCTGAACCGGTCGGCCCGCCTCGTCCGGCATGAGCACTTCCGCAATCGACTGCTCGATCTGATCCTCCGGCACCGCCAGACCGACCGCGCAATGACTTTGCGGGTCCAGATCGACCAGCAACGTGCGCTGCCCCGTCTTTGCCAGGCAGGCGGACAGATTGATCGCAACGGTCGTCTTGCCGACGCCGCCCTTCTGATTAGCCACCGCAATAACGCGCATCCCTGTACCCTCGGCGCCCCGACCAGAGAACTCAGGTCCGCTCTAACATCCGTTAACGCCGATCAGCCATCCGTAGCCGAATCGGGTGGCGGAGAGCCCGCTTGTCTTAGCCCAGACGGACTCATGCCTGTTCTGGGACATCGGATTCTACGCCTGATAAACTTGAGGCCCTTATCGGACGCCATGCAGTTTATCAGCACTAGTAAGGCTCTTTTCAAATATGTCCGAAATGCATGTGCCGCAGCGGGCGCCCTACTATCGACCACGGCAGTGTTATATTATCGCCGAATAGGCGGAATAAACAAGTTATCGTGCCCCGGAATGATCTGATCCGCAATATCTAGTATGTCGGCCAGCGACTCGCGGGCCTGCCCAACGTCATAACTCTCCTCGTAAGCCTGACCTCGCTCCAAGTATTCCCGCGTGAGCACCGCGTCTCCCGCGATGATCGCCGTCGTTAGCGGCGCCGCCACGAGCAGCCCCGCCGAGCCAGGCGATGCCCCTGGAGTCGGAAACAGGTGCACGTTAGGCGTCAGCTTATCGGCCGCCGACTTGCACCGCCGCAGCAGGTCCACCTCGTCCGCCAGCATCCGGTCGGGCTGCTTGCCAGCCACCTTGTATTGCCCCGCCAGCTTCTCCAGATGCTTGCGCATCGCCTGCAGCTCCTGCGGACTGACCAGCCACTCGGCCCCCTCAAACAGGTGCAACCCGCGCCGATGCACGGGCCGCCAGGTAGTCAGAAACACCACCTGGATCTGGGCCGGCTTCAAACCGGTTCTGTCCGATAACAATCGCTCTAACGCCTCCCCTGGCAGGGATGGATCGACCAGGATGGTCGTGTTGCCATCGCGGACCAGAGTGCACGTCGCGTGCGCTGTGCGGACTGGCTGGTCCTCGCCCCAGAATGGGTTACGACTCAGCGTGCCAATGCTGACAACGTCGAATGTGACGCTCATGCGGGTGTCCCAATATATCCGACAGGTTCTCTGCTTTACGCGTGCGATTGCCCAATCATACCCAACCGGCCATAGCTTCCCAGACCCCCGTCCCTCCCATATCTTGTACGAAGCGTCTTTTCGCGCCTCCGCCCAATGGTCCGTCGCAGACCGATTATGCCTTGCCGGAGTCCCATAACAATGCTTTCGGGTCTGGAAATGATCGTACTGGCGGGTATTGGCAGCATCGCCGGGGTCTAGTTCCAGGGATCGATCGCGCTACAGGCTCGGGAGGGAGATGAGGGCTTTTGGTCCAACCAAGGACAATGCTGCAAGAGGTCGGCGAGACCGACCACGCAACGAAAAAATCGGCGGCCTCCTCACTCTGATACCGGGCGCTGTCCACGCAACAGCGCCTGGTATTTTTTGCGCCCGATTTCCATGCGAAGCAGCAGGCTGATCTCGCCCGTCTCCGGATGCCGCCACCGTTCCGGCCCGACCTCGGTCATGCCCACCGCCTCGTAGCAGTGGATGGCCGGCAGGTTGTCCGGAAAGACGATCAGGCAGACGTTCCAGGCGTTGAACTCCTCGAAGGCGATCTCCAGCAAGCCGCGGACCAGGCGCCGCCCCAGGCCCAGGTGCCGATGCGATGGCGTGACCAGGATGTGGCCCAGCCACATCTGTCCGTCGGTGTACGGCATGGCGTTGATTTCGCCATAGCCGACCGGCTGATCCTCATCATCCAGCCAGCCCAGGAAGGGATGCACCCCCTTCTTGTGCCAGCCACGGACCTTCGCCGCCGTCAGGGGCGGCTCGGTGGCCGGCGCCAGCAGATGCAGTTCCTCAGGGGTCTTGACCCAGTTGGCCAGATGCGAGGCATAGAGCGGATCAAACTGCCGGAGCCTTAGTATCAGGGGCTGCGTAGTCATGACGTGATTTCCCAGCCCTTTCCGACTAAAGTAGACCAATGTTTGAAAGGTACTTCAACCGGCCGCCGCACTCACGCTATTATAAGCACGAAAGTCGACGGACGGTACGCAGTCTCACTCGAGAAGGAATTGCTTTGTGTCTCACGTTAGTGCTTCGATCGATGCGACTGCGGGCATGATATGCCCCGCTGGCCAGCCGGACAACCAATATCGTCCCGCCCATGCCGCTACGCTGGCAAGGCGCCACCTGCGCGGCTATCCGCTCAAGAGCTATCAGCCAGCTCCCGCAGGCCAGCGGCTGGTCCTCAGCGGCCCGACCGACCCCCAGCAACTGCTCGCTGAGCCCCGTGTCGAGGAACGCTTCGACACGGACGACTACATGCCGTACTGGTCAGACCTGTGGCCCTCCTCCGCCGGGCTTGCCGACTACATGCTGGCCAGCCATTTGCACCCAATCGGCAAACATCACGCGGCTGTGGAATTAGGTTGCGGGCTGGGTCTGACGGGCATTGCCGCCGGCCTGCTAGGCTGGCGGGTTGTTTTCACGGATTACGATGTCGATGCCCTCATCTACTCGACGCACAATGCCGTTGCCAACGGCTTGCGGGACTTCGATGCGAGGTTGCTGGACTGGCGGCACCCCCCGGCCGATCTGCACGCCGACCTTCTTATCGGAGCCGATGTTCTCTACGAGAAGCGCAACCACCCTGCCCTGCTGAGTTGCACCCATGCCCTGTTAACATATGGTGGGATCGCGGTCTTCGCCGACCCGCAGCGCGATGGCGCTACCGGTTTTGCCACGGCCGCGCAGGCGGCAGGCTTCGAACTCTCGATCGGCATGTGGCCCAATCGCCATCCCGGCAACAAGAGCGCCAGGATCGACCTGTACTTCCTGCGCAAGCCCGCCGGCTCGCCGTAGAATCATCTATGGGCCAGATTCTGATCGGCACCAGCGGCTGGATGTACAAGCATTGGTCCAACGGGGTCCTTTATCCCGCGCGACTCAAGCAGATCCTCTGGCTGCCCTACTTCATCGAGCGGTTCCCCACCGTCGAGATCAACGCCTCGTTCTACCGGCTGCCGACCGAGGCGGCCGTGACGCACTGGGCCGCAACTGCCCCCAAGGACTTCGTTTACGCGGTCAAGTGCTGGCGATGGATCACGCACATCCGAAAGATTAAAGAAACCTGTGCCCCCGACGTGCAGCTGTTCTTCACGCGGATCGAGCCGATGTGGCGTAACCTCGGGCCGATCCTGGTCCAGTTGCCGCCGATGATGAAGATCGACCTCGATCGGCTTGAGGTCTTCCTCAACATGCTGCCCAAGAAGATTGGCCAGAGGGAGTTGCGAGTCGCCCTCGAGGTCCGGCACGAATCCTGGCTGACCGACCAGACCCGCTCTCTGCTCGACAAACACGGCGTCGCGCTGGTGCTGGGCGATTGGAAGGTCCCGACGAACCAGACCAACGACGCCTCGCCGTTCGTCTACATCCGCCGGCACGGCACGCCCCAGTACAGCGGCAACTACAACGAGGAACAGCTCCAGACAGACGCCGACCTGATCCGCCACTTCACCCGCCAGGGCCGCGATGTGTACGTCTATTACAACAACGACGTCGGAGGCCACGCCTTCCGCAATGCCAAGCGCCTAATAGACTTGCTGGGGTTGCAGCGAGAACCCGCGCCAACGCACGCGACGAGTCGCTTCTGACACGTGGACCGGAATGCTGAAGATCGCCTCCCAAACCGCCGTGCGGTTCAACCCGTGCCACACCAGGCCGCCGGGAACATCCCCTGGTCCTTGAGGTATGGTTCGGATTTGCCCCCGTCAGTACTCCACCTCAATTTCCGCCCGCAGCAGGTCCTCGTAAGTCTCCCGCCGGCGGATCACCCGCCAGCGATCCCCCTGGACCAGCACCTCGGCGGCGCGGGGCCGGCTGTTGTACTGGCTCGACATCACCATGCCGTACGCTCCGGCCGTAAAGACCGCCAGCAGGTCGCAGCGCTCCATCGGCGGCAAGCACCGGCCCTTGGCCAGAAAATCGCCCGACTCACACACCGGCCCGACCACGTCAACCTCCAGCAGGCCCGGCAGATCGAGCTTCTCCGCCCGGCTGGCAGGCACGAACTCCTTGGCAACCTGGGCGGGCCAGATGAAGTGGAACGCACCGTACAAACTCGGGCGGATCAGGTCATTCATGCCCGTATCAGTAATCACGAACCGCTTGGCGGGCGTTTCCTTCGTGTAGAGCACGCGGGCCAGCAGAACGCCGGCGTTGCCGACAAGGCTTCGCCCCGGCTCGATGTAGATCTTGAGGTTTTCGCTCTTCAGTAGCGGCACAATCGCACGAGCGTAGTCCGCCGCCGAGGGCGAGTCGGTAATCCCGTAGTTGGCGCCATACCCGCCGCCGATGTCGAGCGAGTCAATGACGACGCCCTCGCTCTTGAGCGAGTGGATCAGCTTCAGAACTTTCTGTATAGCCTCGACATACGGCTCGACCGTGTAGACCGGCGAACCGATGTGCAGATGCGCGCCGCGCAGATGTACGGACTTGTGGTTGTTCCACGCCTTGAACAGCTCGTGGGCCTTGTCCAGATCGACGCCGAACTTAGTCTCCTTCTTGCCCGTCGATGTGTACGCGTGCGTCTTGGGATCAACGTCCGGGTTGATCCGAAGCGCAGCCGACACGCGGGCATTCCGGCTGGCGACGATGCTGGCGAGGTTCTGCAGTTCGGCCTCGGACTCGATATTGAACAGTCCGATGCCGGCCTCGATCGCCTCGCACAACTCGCGGTCCGTCTTACCTACGCCGGCATAGACGATCTGCGACGGGTCCGCACCGGCCTGCAGGGCGCGGTACAGCTCGCCGCCGCTGACGACATCGAAGCCGCAGCCGTTATCCGCCAGCATCGAGCAGATATGGAGATTCTGACAACTCTTGATAGAGTAACAGATCGTCGGCTTGAGCAGGCCGAATGCCTCCGCCATCTTCCGATAATGGCCCAGCAGCGTGGCCGCCGAGTAGATGTACGTCGGCGTGCCGACCGTGGCGGCAATGTCCTTGACCGGAATCTGTTCGCAGTAGAGCTGCCCGTCTCTGTAACGGAATTCGTCCATCGTCTATCGCCCTGGCAACAGTGGCTAGTGGTTCGTTCTTCCCAGCAAGTACAGTCGAAGGACCTGCTCGCCGGCATTGCGCAGCAGCCGCGGTGCCTCCACCAGGGCCTGCTGCAATGGCATTGGACGATCGATTATACACAACCAACCGGCAAGTAAAGATGACCAATCCTCCTGGCTGGAAGATACCTGCCCGGCGATCGCCACCGTCGGAACACCGAAACGGCTGGCGACGCTGGCAACCCCCCAGATGACCTTACCGCGCAGGCTCTGGCTGTCGAGCCGCCCCTCGCCAGTGATCACCAGGTCCGCTCCAACCACCTTGCCTGCCAGATCGACCGTCTGGGCCACCGACTCGATACCCCGGCATATCCTTGCGCCGCAGAAGGCCACAAGCCCCGCGCCCAGTCCCCCGGCGGCCCCGGCCCCCGGCATCCGCTCGACGTCCATCCCCAAGTCTCGGCGGATCAGCCCCGCCAGATGGACCAGCCCCTCGTCCAGCAACCGCACCATCTCGGGCGTCGCCCCCTTCTGGGGCCCATAGATCGCCGCCGAACCCTGCGGTCCTGTGAGCGGATTGTCGACGTCGCAAGCCACCAGGATCTCGGTCACCGCCAGCCGTGGATCCACGCTGCCGCGGTCGATCCGGCGGACCCGGGCCAACAGGCCGCCGGCCATCGGCTCGCGGATCTCCTGCCCCACTTCGTCGAGGAACCGCCAGCCCAGCGTCTGGGCGCAGCCGGTCCCGCCGTCGGTCGTGCTACTGCCGCCAATGCCGATCAGGACCTTGCGGGCTCCCGCATCCAGCGCCGCGAGGATCACCTCGCCCACGCCATAGGTCGTCGTCTTCGTCGGATCGCGATTTTCCAGCGGTACCAGATGCAGCCCCGCCGCCGAGGCCATCTCGATCACAGCTGTCTTGCCATCCGCCAACAGCCCATACGACGCCTGCGCCTTCTGGCCCAACGGCCCGGTCACCGTAACGATCCGCCGCTCGCCGCCGCCTGCGGCGAGGACCGTCTCGACCGTACCCTCCCCGCCATCGGCCATCGGGACCGGCACGATTTCCAGCGGTTCGTCCCTGGGCCCAGCTGACGCCCACGCCGCCTGCAGACCCTCACCGATCGCCTGGGCAACCGCAGCCGCCGACAGGCACTCTTTGAAGCTGTCCGGTGCGACAACGATCTTCACTGGATGACTCTCCCGAAAACAGATGCCCGCGACGAAGGGAACCCTTCGCCGCGGGCATGATACTCGAAACGAGTTGGGCTCGCCCAACCTATGCCGGCCATTGCCCTTGCCGTCACAACGAATCACCAGCAGCTGACAACCGGCGACCGTTCTACCTCGCCTTCAACTGCACATTGTAAGTCTCCATTCGCGTGCCGAACCGCGACTGCTGGACCCGCAGGATCCGCAGATCGATGGGCTGGCCGGCCTTGACCGAATCGAGGGCGTCGGCGACCGACTGCAGATCCTTGGCAGCCACCCGCCCGATCTGCAACAGGATGTCACCGGGTTCGATGCCGGCCTCATAGGCCGCCCCGGCCTCGTGCACCTCGTAAATCAACAAGGCCTCGGATGACGACAGGCGCAGCCTCGCCGCCTGTTCCGGCGATATCTCCCGCAGCCGCATTCCCAGATTGCGCCAGGCCTGCTGCGTGCCGTCCGGCCGAGCTGTCAGTTGCACCACAAACCTGTGCCGTTTGCCGTCGCGCATGACCACGAGCGTCACGTCCTCGCCGGCCTTCTTCTCCATCATCTCGACGAAGAAGTCGATATCCTGCGCGACGGGCCGATCATCGACGGCGAAGATCAAATCGCCGGCCTTGAGGCCCGCGGTCTGCGCGGGGCTGCCCGGATCGACCTTGGTGATCTTCGCCGGGCCAACCCCTTCGAAGTGCACGCCCAGTCGGACGCGGTTGATCCGCTCGACGTCCATGATACCCGGCAGGAACTGCCGCAACTGGTCGACCGGGATGGCAAAGCCGATGTTCTGGGCATCGCCGCGGATGCCGTGTTGATGCCGATAACCTCGCCCAGGATATTCAGCAGCGGCCCGCCTGAGTTGCCCGGGTTGATGGCGGCATCAGTCTGAATAAGCCCCTTGTACTCCTTCGAGCCCTGCGGCGAGCGCTGGTCGGGAAAACGCAGCACCCGGTCGACCGCGCTGACCACGCCGGCGGTCACTGTATGCTGGAAGCCGAATGGGTTGCCGATCGCGATGGCGGTCTCACCGATCATCAGCTCACTGCTGGTGCCCAGGACAGCCGCTTTGAACGGCTTTTCGGCGCTGACCTTCAGGATCGCCAGGTCATGTTCCTCGTCCACTGCGAGCACGCGGGCGTCGTAGGTCTGGCTGTCGGCGAAGGTCACCTTCGGCTGCTTGGTCCCGCCGACGACGTGCGCATTGGTCACAATGTAGCCACTGGCATGCAGCACGAAACCGCTGCCGGCGGACTGGACCTTCTGCTGCGATGAGCCGAAGAACTGCTCGGCATCCGGCGGTAAGTTGAAGAACTCACCAAAGGGACTGGTTCGGACGATCTGGGTGCTGGAAATGTTCACGACCGAGTCGCGGACCTGTTCGACCGCCTCGACGACCGGCGTGCGACGCAGGGCCTTCTTGCGGGCCGCCGACATCACCCCGGGGTTCCGCGGCTCCGCCGGGAGCAGCTCCTGTTGGGCCAATGCCGGGACTGCACCAACGAATACCACTGCCATCATCAAGACCTTGCTGAATATGCGCATGGCTATCATCTCACCTCGTTACACCTTGGCCCACCGGCCGCGTGGCACCAGGCTGTGTGCTCGCCGGGGCAGGCCGATAATCCATTAACAGAACCTTCAGCTCCGTCGGCAGGCTGGTCGGGTCGATCTTGAACTCATTGCCGTCCAGCCGAACGACCTGCTCACCGAACTTCCGAACGAACGCCGTGGGCTCGGCCAGCCGGCTCTTAAGCGACGCCTCCAGGGCCGGCGTGCGGTAATGCATGGGTACCACGTACGCCCGCGGCTTGAGCTGCTGCACCACCTCGTGCGCCTGCTCGGCATCAATGGTGAAGTAGCCGCCTACGGGCACCAGAAGCACGTCAGGCCGGCCGATCGCCTGGACCTGCTGGTCGCTGAGCTTCTCGCCCAGGTCCGACAGGTGCATGATCTTCAGGCCGGCCACCTCGATCACGAAGATCGCCACGTTGCCCCGGGCTTTCTGGGCGGGCTCGTGCCAGTGCTGGGCCGGCACCGTCCGAATGTGGAACGGGCCGACGGCCTGGTCGATTGCCTCCACCTGTCCGGCCTTGTCCAACCCATGCAGCACGAGCGGCTTGCCCTTAATCCATCTGGTGTCGCTGTGGTCGAAATGCTCGTGACTGATCAGCACGACCTCCGGGGCGACCTCGAACGCGGCATATCCGACCTGCGCGGGCTTGTATGGGTCGATTAGGAGCGTCTTACCACCCGCCGTGATCGTAAAGCACGCCTGACCCCAGAAGCGAAGCGTAACCGGACCGGTCACCACGGTCCCGCCGGCCGCCGGCTTGTCCTGGGCCAGACTCGTCGCGCACAACAGGAACGACGCCAGCACAACTCCGACTCTTGCGGCTATCGTGTTCATGGCCATGCCTTTCCTTATATTGCCCACCTTGCCCGGCCAAATTATAAGCACATCCGGTCCAGTTATATACGTGTTCACGCCCCCAGTGGATCGACCGTATAATGTCCGGCCGAGGTATATAGACAATGGACGAGAACCAACCGTCGACTATTCGCCTGGTCCGCCTGCTGGACGCCAACTTCAACCGGGCCCGCGAGGCCGCCCGCGTCCTGGAGGACGCCGCCCGGTTCCTGCTGGATGACGCCTCCCTCACCGAGGCAGCAAAGACCCTGCGGCACGATCTAACAACCGCGGCCCTGGCCCTTCCCGTGGCCGGCCGCTTCAGCCTGCACCGCGATACCCCGGGCGATGTCGGCACCGTCATGACCACCCCGGCCGAGGCCCTCCGCTCAACTGGCGCCGCTGTGATCAATGCCGCCTTCGGCCGACTTAGCGAAGCCCTCCGCGCCCTGGAGGAGTACTCGAAGCTGTTCGATCCAGCCATCGCCTCGCAGTTCAAGCAACTCCGTTACAACGCCTACACGCTGCACACCCGGCTGGTGCGGCGGCTGCAACCCAAGGCCGCTCTTTCCCGCATCCGGCTGTACGTGCTGATTACCGCCGACCTCTGCCGCGGCGATTGGCTGACGGTCGCCGAATCCGCCCTCGCAGGCGGCGCCGACGCCCTTCAACTCCGCGAGAAGTCCCTCCCAGACGGCGAGTTGCTCCGCCGCGCCCAAACCCTCGCCGCCCTCTGCCACCGCTACGATGCCCTCTTCATCCTGAACGATCGCCCGGACATCGCGGTGGTGGCTGGCGCCGACGGCGTCCACGTAGGCCAGGACGACCTGCCCGTCGCCGCCGTCCGCCGAATCATCGGCCCGGATCTGATCATCGGCAAGAGCACCCACACCCTCGAACAGGCCCTTGCCGCTGCCGCCGAAGGCCTCACCTACATCGCCGTCGGCCCGATCTTCCCCACCGCTACAAAACCCCACAACCACGTAGCCGGCCCTGAAACGCTGCGCCAGGTCGCCGCCCAGGTGAACCTCCCTCTGGTTGCCATCGGCGGCATCACCCCAGGCAACGCCCGCGACATCCTCGCCGCCGGCGCCCAGACCCTCGCCGTCTGCCAGGCCGTCATCGCCCAGCCGGATGCAAAGGCCGCCGCCGCCGCGATCAAGGCCGCCATATAGCGCGGGCTCATACGTATTTCGCGTACGGGAGGCATTAGCCATGTAGGGCGGGCTGCACCCGCCACAATCCCTTCCGTATCTCAGACTCCCACATTACGATGTTCGCATGCCCGAATACCGTCGCGCATTCCAGCCCGGTGGCATGTTCTTCTTCACGGTGGTTACCCATCACCGCCATCCCCTATTCGCGGACCCACGTGCGTGTACGCTCCTCGGCAACACCATACGAGCCGTCCAGAAACAACGCCCTGAGCTTCCCCATGATTCGTGGGCGCGCCGCAAGATAGGATCTATCCAAAGGAGCACGTCATGGGACGACGGAAGTTCGCGCGAGAGTTCAAGATCTCGGCGGTCAAACTGGTCCACGAGCAGGGCTATACGATTCCCCTGGCGGCCAAGAGCCTGGGAGTCGATCCGACCTGCGTGCGCGGATGGGTGGCCAAGTTCACCGGGGAGGCAGGACTGGCCCCCAGCGGCCCGGGGGCCTTGACGGCGGAAATCCAGCGGCTGCGGAAAGAGAATGCCCGGCTGCTGATGGAGCGGGAGATTTAAAAAAAGCGGCGGCGTTCTTTGCCAGGGAGCAGACATGAAGTTCGCCTTCATCCAAGACCATGTGGGCCTGTTCCCGGTGGATGTCTGCTGCCAGACGCTGGCGGTCAGTCGCGCGGGTTCCTGCCGCTCGCGCTGCTGCAAGTGCTCCTCCGGCGGCGCCTCGTTCGAGACAGGCTCTACCACCTCTTCGCACCGCTCCTGGCGCTTGCGCAGAATCCGGTGCGCCTGCGTCCGCACGATCTGCCGCAGCCACGCCGGGAACGCCTCCGCCTCGTGCAGCTGCCCCAGCTTGCCCAGCGCCGCCACGAAGGCCGCCTGCACTGCGTCCTCCGCCAGGTGCCGATCCTTCAGGATCGCGGCCGCCAGGTCCCGGGCAGCCGGCCCGCACCGCGTCCTCGTCGCCGCGGCGGCGGCACCGCTCCAGCAGATCGTCCATGGCTCCTGCCACAATGCCCTCTCCAGAGGTCCACTACAAAGTAGAGCCACCAACCGTCAGGAAGGTTCGCTCGACAGGATCAGACAGGATCAGAGAAGGCCCTGGATCTCGTCGCGGGTCATCTCACATTCGGCGAGGGTCTTGTGCAGCAGCCCCGGCCCGATCACCTCACCGGCATGCACGGGTACGACTGTCATGCGTCCGTTGCCGTGCCGCAACAGAGGATGACTTCCTCGGACCCGAAGTACCTCAAAATCCGCCTTGCGCAGGGCCTTGATCAGCTGCTTGCCGCTCCGTCGCAGGCGGGTCATGATTCGACCATGACCCGTTGTATGCCGATAAACTCATTCGCCGCGGGTGAACCTTTTTGGGCCTCCAGGCACACGGCGATCGCCTCCCGCACCCGCTTCATCAGCGTATCCAGCGACCGTGCCTGCGTGTGGCAGCCGCGCAGCTCCGGGACCGTTGCCACGTAGTAGCCGTCTTCGTCTCGCTCGACGATTACGTTGTATTGCCGCTTCACAATCTGTCCCTCACGATTCGACATATGCTTCGCGCACGTCAAAGATTGTCCTGACCACTTGGCAATGTCAAGCAGAATCCCTGGTCAACCGATCCCCTTCTTCCCCGCCAACTCCCGGTACACCGCCTCGGTCTGCTCGACCATCGTGTGCCAGTCGAACCGCTTCAAACACAACGCCCGCCCCTCCTGCCCCAACTGCCGCCGCAAATTCGCGTCCGACGCCAGCCACGCCACCCCCTTCGCCAGTCCCTCGATGTCGTTCAGCCGCACCAGCGCCCCCGTCCGCCCGTCCAGCACCACCTCGGGCGTGCCGTCCACATCAAACGCCACGGCTGGCTTCTCCAGCAGCAAGGTCTGCACCACCACCCGCGGCAGTCCTTCCCACTGGCTGGCGTGGACGAGCAGGTCCGCGGCGCAGAGGCACTCCGGCACCTTCTCCGGCGGGACCAGGCCGCTGAGGTGGACGCGGTCCCGCAGGCCCATCTGCGAAACCTGCTGCAGATACTGCTCTCGGTGGGGCCCGTCGCCAATCCACAGGAAGTGCACATTGGACGCCTGCTGCACGATCTTCGGCATCGCAGGCAGGAGTTGTTCGTAGCCCTTGTTCGTGAACATCCGCGCCACCGTGCCGATGACTACGGCGCCGGCCGGAATGCCGAACCGTGCGCGGATCGTGGCCCGGTCATACAGGGCCGGGTCGAAACGGTCCATCTCCATCCCACTGTAGATCGTCACGCACTTTTGGCGCGGGGCGACACCCGCGGCCACCGTCTGGTCGATCATCGCATCGGCTACCGTGATAATCTTGTCGGTGAACTTCGCGCAGTAGCGCTCCAGGTCGCGGTAGGCCCGCTGGATCCAGGGGCTCTGCGTGCGGTTGAAACTCATCCCGTGGACGGAGTGAATGATGATCGGCACACCGGCCCGGCGGGCGGCGATCCGGCCGAGGATGCCCGCTTTGCTGGAGTGGGTGTGCACGATGTCAGGTTTTTCTCGCTCGAACCAGGCCCGCATTGCCCGCAGGGCCCGCCAGTCATTAAGAGGGGAGACCTGCCGCAACATCGACTCGACGATTTCAAAGCGAAACCCTGCCTGCCGACTGCGCTCCTGCAAACTGCCCTCGGCCCCAGTTTGCGGCCCGGAAAGCAATGTGATGTCCCAGCCGTGCTCCTGCAGCCCCTTGCAGGTCAGGAAGGTGTTCTCCTGGGCCCCGCCCAGGATCATCCGCGTAATGATGTGACAGACTTTCATAATTAGTTGCCAATAGCCAGTTGCCAGTGCCCAGCAGCCAACGATCAAACGCTGGCATTTGTGCATATGACGAGAAAATGCATCGGACCGTCCTTGCCGTTGGTCAGGTCGTGGCTGTGGCCGTGCCGCGTGAGGCACATGTCGCCCGCCTGCACTGACTGTTCGACGCCGTCAACCCTCATGACGCCCTGGCCCGCCACGATGACGTACAGCTCCTCGTCGCCTGTGTGGAGGTGCTGGCCGATGGAGGCGCCTGGCTCCAGCACGTTGTCATGAACATACTTGAAGCCATCCGTTGTCTTCTTGTAGTCAGCCAGCATCTCCACACACCACAGCACACCCGTACCATCGTGGCAGTTTTCGATCTTTTTCGCCTGTTTCTGATTCCTATGGAGGATCATGTTAGTCCCTTCTTCTCTGACACAACAAACCTGGGTTCATGGTTCACCCATGCCCTGCTGGCCGGCAAGGTCGGCTGCAGCCTGCGGTTCCTCGGCGGCCGGTCCCGGCGGGGCCGCCTTGTCCGGACAACCCCGCTCCGCCTCATCGATGTACTCGGCGTCGCGCTCTTTGGGGTGCGGCCGGTACACGCCAGGAAGGTACTTGACCCACTGCATGCACAGGCCGTTGGCCGGGGCGGTCTGGCCAGCATTGCCCCGGTCGCGGCTCTCGAGAATCCGAGGGATGCGCTCGACATCCCAGTGTCCGCGGCCGACCTCGATCAGCGTGCCGACGACATTGCGGACCATGTTATACAGAAATCCACTGCCCTCGACATCGACACGGATCTCCCGACCGACGCGGTAGACATCGCAGCGGTAGATCGTCCGCCAGGTCGTCCGCCGCGGCTGGCCGCTCTTGCTGGCCATGGCGGCAAAATCCTGGTGGCCCACCAGATGGCGGGCCGCCTCCTGCATCCGGCCGATCTCCAGCCCGCGCCAGTAGTGGTACGTGTAGCGCTGCAGGTGGTGTTCAACTGGCTTGGCCAGGTCGTTCCAGATCCGGTAGCGGTACAGTTTGCTGACGGCGCTGCGGGTGGCGTGAAACTCGGCAGGCACCTGGCTGACCCGCACGATGGCGATATCGTTCGGCAGTCGGGAATTGAGGGCCCGGTACAGGTTATGGGCAGGGATCGGGCTGGTGGTAACTACGTTGGCGACCTGCCCGGCGGCATGGACGCCCGAATCGGTCCGGCCGGCCCCCTGGATGTTCAGCGGATGCCGCAGCACCCGGCGGAGAACCTGCTCGATCTCCTCCTGGACGGTTCGCTGGCCGGACTGTCGCTGCCAGCCGCAGAAATCCGTGCCGTCATAGGCGATGACCATTTTCAGGGTCCGCGCGTCCGGTTGTACCTGCTCGTCCATAACAACTTGTCCGACTAAATGGTTCGTACTCGCCCGGACCCGTTCACGAATCGGCCATCCTGGCTTATAATCTCCTACTATGCCAGCAAACCTTACACCAGATTACCTTGAAGCGGAACAGCGCTACCGTGAGGCCAAGACTCCCCAGGAGGAGCTGATCGCCCTGGAGGAGATGCTCCGGACCATCCCCAAGCACAAGGGAACCGCCAAGATCCAGGCCGATCTGAAACGCAAGATCAGCCAGGCCAAGGACGTGGTCGCCGCGCCCAAGAAGGCTACCGGGGCGGTCGATCCGTTCGCCATCCCCCACCAGGGGGCCGGCCAGGTCATCCTCATCGGTACGCCCAACACAGGCAAGAGCAGTATCGTGGGGGCCCTTACCAAGGCGACCGTCAAGATCGCCGAGTGGCCCTTCAGCACCCCCCTGCCCGTTCCGGGCATGTGCCACCACGAGGATGTGCCGATCCAACTGATCGACACCCCCCCGCTGACGGTCGAGCAGGCCCCGACAGGCATGGCGGGCGCGGTCTATGCGGCCGACGCGGTCGTCATCGTGCTGGATGCCTCGGAAGGCTCGATCCTGGAGGACGCCGAGGCCTGCCTGAACTTCATCAAGGCCCGCAAGCTCAAGCCGGTCAGTGAACCGAACCCGGCCATGCCCGAGGATCCCGCCGAGCCCAAGCCCAAGCGCTGCCTGATCCTGGCCAACAAGTGCGACCATCCCGCAGCGGCGGACAACATCGAGATGCTCAAGGAGTTTTTCAACGTCGGCGTCCGGATCAAGCCCTGCTCGGTCACCACCGGCGAGGGCGTGACCGACCTGCCCAAGGACCTCTTCGAACTGCTGCACGTGATGCGGGTCTATGCCAAGCCGCCGGGCAAGCCGGCGGACATGGACGCCCCGTTCATCCTCAAGGTCGGCAGCAACGTGCTGGATATGGCCGGCACGGTGCATCGCGACCTGCCCGACAAGCTCAAAAGCGCCCGAGTCTGGGGAACGGGCGTGCACGACGGCCAGCAGGTGCAGCGCGACCACATGCTACACGATAAGGATGTGGTCGAACTGCAGGCGTAGAACGACACCACAACGTCTGCCACTGGCCGGCGATATCGACGGCGATGGCCACGTCGATATGGCGGACCTGCTCTCCTTCGCGACCCGGCTACCGCCGGCTACACCACGAACCCCGCCACATCGCGCGGCGGGACGGTGAATTCGATGACCTGGCCGTTCGGGCACGCCTCAGTGCAATGCGCCACACCAGTCCACAGCGGCGTAACGCCCCCTGTCGCATCAACGCGAACACGCACGGCCGCCGGTTCATTCGCATAGTTGCTCGCGCAGATGAGCACGCGGCGCGGGTTAGCGGGATCCTGAGCGTGGCTAATGGTCACGTCCACCTGCTCGCCCCGCTGGAGCACCTGGCAACCGCGATCGACGCAGCCTGCTGGCGGACCGGCGATAACTCGGGCTCGATCAGGTAAACCGCCCCAATCAGGGGCCGATCGATCCTCGCGGCACATACCGAATCCGCTGTCATCCAAAGTACTCCCTGCACGTATCACGCATAATAGCGGCTCTGCGTGAACTCGACGGACATCCCGCCCCGCCATGCACCTATCCCTGATCGCCGAGCGGTGTTCCATCATCGAAGGAAGATCAGTCGCACCGTCCGCGAGCCAGCATTGTCTGCTGCTCCCGCTGGGACTTCGCCTACCGCTCCCGGCTGCCCCGCCGGTCACCAGCCGAACCACCCGCTCGGCCCTTCTCCGGCTTGCTGACACCGCCCTTGCGGATGCCCGCCGCCTTGCGGGGTCGCCGCTCACCCTGCTTGCCAGGCCGATCTTCGCGTCGCGGCCGCTGCTCGGCCGCTTCCCGCGACGGCCGCGACCGCTGCTCGGCGGCCTCCTTCGGCGGCAGGCTCGCTCTCCGGGGACGTCGCTCGGCCGCCTGGGCCTCCATCGCTGTACGCGACTTCTCCGCCAGGTTGTACAGGTGCTTGACCTCGTCGCGGGCCAGCGGCCGGAACTGGCCACTCTGCATTCCCTTGGTCGTCAGCTTGCCGATGCGGATGCAGGTAAGTTTGCGAATCTTGTAGCCCAGCCGGGCCAGCATCCGCGGGATCGCCCGATGCCGGCTCTCTCGCATGGAGATCTCCATGACCGTCATGTCACGCGCGGAGTACGTCACGTTGATGTGGGTGGAGGAGGTGCGGCCCTCGCTGAACCACATGCCCTTGCGGATCCGGACCAGGTCGTCCGGGCGGACCTCCCCTTTGACCTCGACCCGAAAGATCTTCTCGACGCCATACTTGGGATGCGTCAGCTTCTCCGCCAGTTCGCCATCGTTGGTGAGCAGGAGCAGCCCGTCGGCATCCACCTCCATACGACCGATCGGGAAGACCCGCGCCTCGACACCTGTCAGCAGGTCGCCGACCTTCTTGCGCCCGGCGGGGTCGTAGTTGCTGACGACAGTGCCCTTGGGCTTGTCGATCAGGTAGTAGACCTTCGGCACCGCCCGAACCCGGTCGCCGTCCACGCGAACGTCGTCCTCCTCGGGGTCGACAAAGGCCGGCAGACCATCGACCACCTGGCCGTTGACCTGCACGCGTCCTTCGAGCACCAGGTCTTCGGCCACCCGCCGCGCCGCCACCCCGGCCTCCGAAAGGAACTTCTGAAGACGAATCTTGCCCGCTGCGTGTTCTGACATCACTGACTCCCTGTCTACCGTTACGATCTTCAACTCTGTGGCACGTTAATTCGCAGCCACATGCAATCCTGCCCGACCCGAAAGGTGCCAGGCGGCAGCCCGGCCGGCAGCAGCACCGTGTTGCCCTTGCCCAACGTAACATCATACCCCCGGCCGACCAGCCGGCCCGTCCCGGCCAGTACCATCCATACTGCCATCTCTCCGCCGCGCACGGGGACCTCCGTGCCAGGCCACGCCTCGAACCGGTCGATCACGAACGCCTCGCAGACGGCCAGACGAATCGCCCGCGCGGCCCCGAGGCCACTCAGGGCCTCCGGTTCGCGCAGGAAGTCCCGCGTCGTGTACTGCAGCCGGGTGACCCGGATCCCCTGCTCGAGGTGCAACTCGCGCCCCTTGCCTGTCTTGGGGTCCACGCGGTTCCAGTCGAACAGCCGGTAGGTCACGTCCGAGGGCGTCTGCGGCTCCGCGATCACCAGCCCCGCCCCCAGGGCATGGACCGTACCGGCCGGCAGGTAGAAACAATCGCCTGCCTTCGCGTCGTACTTGTTGAGCAGGTCGCCAACCGTGCCGTCACGGCTGGCGGCCACCAGCATCTCCTTGGTAACCTGCGACTTCAGGCCGCAGTAGATGACCGCCCCGGGCCGGGCCTCCACGACGTACCAGGCCTCGTACTTGGGTCGTACGTCGCCGCCCATCTCTGCCGCCGCCTTCTTGTCCGGATGGACCTGCACCGACAGGACATCCTCGGCATCCAGGAACTTGATCAGCAGCGGGAACCGCCCCTGGCATAACTCGGCCGTGCCCAGCAGGTCCCGGCCCCAGCGCTCGACCAACTCGTGAAGCGTCCGGCCCTTCTCCGGCCCGGTCGCCACGACCGACTCGTCCGACGGCAGGTCCGCCAGTTCCCACGACTCGCCGATCGGCCCCTCGCCCGGCAAGTCCTTGTCCAGCAGCCGCTGAAGGTTTCGGCCGCCCCAGATCCGTTGCTTGTAGATCGGGTCGAAGAGGAGCGGGTACACGCTGGCCATCGATCGTCTCCTGCCGTCGCAACCACTGCAAAGCCTCGGGGCGTTGGCATCTTTGCCCCGGTGGGTGTAATCTAAGTGCATGCTAGTACTGTAACAGAGTCAACTCGTGTGCGGTTGGCTGGCAGGCGGCAACCGCTTATACGCTGCCGGCTATCCGCAAGAAACGACCTTGAGATCGACAGGATATGCAGCAAACCGAAACGGAGATCCATAGCATGCAGGAACAAGTGCCCGCAAGCAATCAACCCACAGACAATCAGCCGGCCCCCTCGCAGCCGCCCGCCGCCGCCCCCCAGCCGGCCGCCGCCAGCCTCATCACCTTCGACGATTTCGCCAAGATCCAGCTCCGCGTGGGCAAGGTCCTCGAGGCGATCGAACACCCCAAGGCCGACAAGCTCCTCGTGCTGAAGGTCGACCTCGGTAACGAGCAGCGTCAGATCGTCGCCGGCATCCGCGGCTACTGCCAGCCCCAGGATCTGCTCGGCAAAAACGTCGTGGTCGTCGCCAACCTACAGCCGCGAATGATGCGCGGCTACGAGAGCCAGGGCATGCTCCTGGCGGCCTCCAGCGACAGCCGCGATACGGTGATCCTGGCAACCGTCGAAGGTCAGATCGCCCCGGGCTCCAAGGTGTCGTAATCTCAGGGGCTGGCAAGTCGGGTCGTCGCCATTCCCATTGGACTGAGGTCCTGCATAGAGAAAAAGGCGGCGGGAGACCTGCGTCTCCCGCCGCCTCGTGAAGTCCGCTCTGCGATACCTCGGCGACTACTTGTTACCTGTAGCGGTGAAGAACCACTCCCAGCCGCGAACGTTCAACTGCGGCATGGTGTGGGCCTGCCCCTTAATATTGGCGATGCGGATGTCGGTGATGAAGGTCGCCGCACGCCACTCGTCGCTCTTGGGCGTATCCCCGTTGGGGTTATACTGCAGGTTCCACTTCGGGTCGTGCTTCTGGCCCTCGCTGTTGACGTGGCCGTCCATGTACACGATGTTGGCAAAGCCCGAGTGACGGGTGCCGACGTACACCTGGTTGCCGAAGCCCACGATCCAGCCGTGGAAGAACGTGCCCTGCAGATTCTTGGAGATCGGATCGCTCTTGGGCACCACGCGGTACTCGCGGCTGTCGGCCAGAAAGTACGTCCGGCCCGGGTTGTCCAGCTCGCTCGGATC
>JANYLN010000308.1 GCA_025357795.1 Planctomycetota bacterium | reverse complement strand
GATCACGCGGTTCGTACTGGTCAAGGGTCGCGGACGGGAGTGGTACGAGAAGCGGTTCCTCCCGAAGATCAGCCCGATCACACTGGTGGCACTGCTGTTTACCATCGTCGTGATGTTCAGCATCCAGGGCGAGAAGATCGTCAGCCAGCCGTGGAACGTCGGCCTGATCGCGATCCCGCTGCTGATCTACTTCGTGGTGATGTTCCTGGTCAGCTTCTGGATGGGCCGCAAGGTCGGGGCGGATTACGCCAAGACCGCCACGCTGTCCTTCACGGCGGCCAGCAACAACTTCGAACTGGCGATCGCGGTGGCCGTGGCGGTCTTCGGCATCAACTCCGGAGTGGCCTTTGCGGCGGTGATCGGGCCGCTGGTGGAGGTGCCCACCCTGATCGGCCTGGTGAACGTGTCCCTGTACTTCCAGCGGCGGTACTTCGGCGGAGCCGTTGCCAGCGGGGCGAAGGTCCCGGCCGGTTCGCCCGGTTGCCCCAAGTGACTCGTAGTCGGCAATAACAAGAGGAGATGACCATGTCCGGCAAGATTGAGAAGGTGGTCCAGTCCAAGTACGGCCAGGTCGCCCGCAGCGGCCTGTCAAGTGAACAGGAGGGGGTGCGGGCCGTGGCGCAGGCCTTCGGCTATTCCCCGGACGAGCTGGCGTCCATCCCGGCCGAGGCGAACATGGGCCTGTCCTGCGGCAATCCGACCGCCTTTGCCAGCTTGCGGCCTGGCGAGGTCGTAGTGGACCTGGGCTGCGGCGGTGGCCTGGATGTGTTCCTGGCCGCCCGAAAGGTTGGTTCGAGCGGCAGGGCCATTGGCATCGACATGACCCCGGACATGATCGAGCTGGCGAAGCGGAATGCCGCCAAGGCGGACAACGGCCGGCCGCTGGCGAACGTGGAGTTCCATCTGGCGACGATCGATCACCTGCCGCTGCCGGACGCCAGCGTCGACGTAGTGATCAGCAACTGCGTGATCAACCTGGCCCCGACAAGAAGGCCGTCTTCCGCGAAATCGCCCGCGTGCTCAAGCCCGGCGGCCGGCTGGCCGTCAGCGACATCGCCCTTAAGCAGCCCCTGCCGGCCGACCTGGGCAAGGACATCATGGCTTACGTCGGCTGCATCGCCGGGGCGATCCTCATCGACGATTACCGCCAGGGACTCCTCGACGCGGGGCTGAGTCATGTCCAGGTCATCGGCAGCGGGACTGACCTCAACGCGTACGCCCAGGCGGGCAACTCGGGTTGCTGTGGTGGTTCGGCCGACCCGGAAACGACAGACCAGGCGGAAGCCTCCTGTTGTGCGTCGGCGGCCAACCCTGAACCGGTCAGTTGCTGTTGCGGCGGATCAGCCGACGAAGACCCCGAAGGGCTGCACGAGGGGCTGGCCGACCTGCTACGCCGCTACAACGTCAACGACTACGCGGCCAGCGTGAAGGTGTATGCGGTCAAGGCGTCATAGTCGCCGTCGCACCATACCTTCGCCGGCTTTTTTGTTACGTGAATAACTATTCACAACACGGAGCTACTGTTGCTTGTTTTTCCAAATGCTGGATGGCCCCTGTCGCGGACGAATAGCGTAAACGCTTTATATTATGCTACTTATAGATAATACACATCGCCGCCGCCCTACCGCCGGTTGACGAATGCCAACTGCTTGGTATATTATGTGAATGCTCATTCACATAAGGGGCCTGGATATGCCTGCGGAAAAAGTCGCCACGAAAGTGCGGCGGGAACAGATTGCTCAGGCCGCTCTGGACTTGGTGGCGACCCAGGGGCTCAAAGCATTGAGTGTTGGAACCGTGGCTCGACGTGTCGGCTTGACCCCCTCGGGCATCTACCGTCACTTCAAGAGCAAGGACGATGTGCTCGATGCGGTCCAGGAGCTAATCCAGGGCCGGCTGATGGACAACGTCAATGCCGTTCGCGAGCACACCCAGGATGCGGTCGAACAGCTACACCAACTGCTCATGCGGCACGTCGCCTTGATCCGCCAGAATCAGGGAATTCCCCGGGTGATATTCTCCGAGGACTTCTACACCGACCACCCGGAACGGCGGACACGGACGTACCGCAGCATCCGCAAATATCTCGACGAGGTCGCCGCGATCATCCGGCAAGGGCAGGAGAATACCCAAATCAAGGCGGACTTCGCCCCAGAAACAGCCGCCGTCATGTTCCTGGGACTGATCCAGCCCTCCGCGATCCTCTGGCATATGAGCGGCGGGCAGTTCGATGTGACCCGGCAGGCCGAAAGGGCTTGGCCGATCTTCAGCAAGGCCATTCGCAAGCAAGACCAATAGGCGGCCGTGTTGGCACGGCATTACACAAGTGTAAGGGAGGCAGACCATGAAGACACGCAAGAACGTCTCGACAGTGGTGGGAATGGCAGCAGGATTGATCAGCGGATTGCTTCTGGTACCGGGCATGGCCTGGGCACACTGCGACACCCTGGACGGTCCGGTCGTGGTGACGGCCAAAGCCGCCTTGGCCAAAGGCGATATTACGCCGGTACTCAAGTGGGTGCAGAAGGACCAGGAAGGCGAGATCCGGGAGGCGTTTCAGAAGACCCTGGCCGTGCGGATAAAGGGGCCCGAGGCGAAGGATCTGGCAGATATGTACTTCTTCGAGACGCTCGTGCGGATTCACCGTGCCGGTGAAGGGGCCCCCTATACAGGCTTGAAGCCGGCCGGCACGGAAACCAGCCCGGTTGTGCAGGGGGCTGACAAGGCCCTGGAGACAGGTTCCGCCGACCGGTTGGTCAAGATGGTAACAGATGCCATCGCCGCAGGGATCCGCGAGCGGTTCGCCAAGGCGGCGGAGGCGAAGAAGCAGGCCGACGGCAGTGTCGGGGCGGGACGCGAGTTCGTCGAGGCGTACGTGGAGTTCGTGCACTACGTGGAGGGCATCTACGACATCGCCCAGGGGCACGCCGGACCGCACGGGCAAGCAGCGGAGCCGGCCCCTGCCGGACATCACGCCGAATCGTCCGAGGGACCCCATGCCCAACCGCAGCCCGAGCATGGTGCTCCGCCAAGAGCCATGAAGCTGCCACACACGAGTGAAAGGGGATAGCCCATGTGCCCTGAGCCACAGAGCCTGATTGAACCCGCCGAGCTGCCCGCCGACGTCAGCGGTCGCCCGAGCCGCCAACCGGACTCGACCTGGACCGTCTCCGCCCGGGCCTACACCTGGGCCATGACCAAGATCCTGCTGGTTCTGCTCGTGGCCGGCGGAAGCGTCTATTGGACGCGGTTCCGGCCGATCGCGGTGGAAGGCTACCAGATCGCCCGAGAGCCAGTCGTGGCGGAGGTCATGGGAACCGGCACACTGGAGGCTCACACCAGTGCTACTGTCGGGGCCAAGATCCCTGGGCGGATCGTGGAGATCAAGGCGGACCAGAATGATCGGGTCAAGAAGGGGCAGCCCCTGGCTGTGCTGGATGACTCGGAACTGAAGTCGCAGGTGGAGGTGGCCGATTCCGCGATTGCGACCGCGCAGGCGACCCTGGCTCGCGTGAAAACTGACGAGGCCCGCGCCGAGGCCGTGCTGGAGCTGGCCCGCATCAACGATGAGCGCTCCGCCAAGCTGCAGAGCCAGTCGGCGGCCGCCCAGTTGGAAGTGGACACATCTCGCGAACGCTTGAAAGTTGCCCAGGCGGACGTGGAACGGGCGACGGCCGCGATTGAGGAGGCTCAGCAGCAGGCTGTGACGGCCCAGAACACGCTCCGGTATCAGAAGACACTGCTGGACAATGCCGTGATCCCCAGCCCGTTCGATGGCCTGGTCGTGAGACGGGACCATGTCCTTGGCGATGTCGTCGCGGCCGGCACGTGCATCTTTCAGATCGTCTCGACCGATGAGCTGTGGGCATCGGTGTGGGTGGACGAAACGGCTATGGCTGCCCTGAGCCCGGGGCAGTCCGCACGCATCATCTTCCGCTCGCAGCCAGGCAAGGCGTATCCCGGAACGGTCGTTCGTCTCGGCCGGGAGGTGGACCGTCAGACTCGCGAGTTCCTGGTTGATATCCAGGTGCAGGACCTGCCGGTCAACTGGGCCGTGGGCCAGCGGGTGGATGCCTACGTTGCTACAGGTCGCAAGGAGAACGTATTGAGCCTGCCGTACCGTCTGCTTGCCTGGAAAGGCACGAAGCCCGGGGCCTACGTCGCCAAGGACGGCCAGGCCCAGTGGCAGCCGCTGAAGCTGGGACTCAAGGGGCTCACGTCCGTGGAGGCCGTCGAGGGTCTATCGGAGGGACAGATGGTTGTGGCCGTTCCCGCAAGCGGCGGCCAGCCCGCGCCACTGGACGGCCGGAGGATCGCCCTGCCATGAATCTGGCCTTCCGGGATATCCGCTACAACCTCGGCCGGTTCGTGTTCACGGCGGCGGGTTTGGGCTTGCTGCTGATGATCGTCATGGGCATGACCGGCATCTACAACGGCCTGATTGAGGACGCCACCGGCCTGGTCGATGCGATCGGGGCAGACCTGTG
>JANYLN010000304.1 GCA_025357795.1 Planctomycetota bacterium | reverse complement strand
CAGGGCTGCCAGACGGTACTCAACGGCCATTATTACAAGTTCCTGGGGGCGTGCCGGTCGATCCAGCAGGCGGCGGGGTTGGATACCGAACACCTGTCGCGCAGGCTGACAGCGATGCAGGAGGCGTTCGTGCGGACCTTCCGCCACGTGCGCAGCGGGCTGTTCGTCGATGCCGTCGGCAGCAACCACAGCTCGCTGCATGCCAATGCGATCGCGTTGTACGCGGGGCTCGTGCCAGCCCAGACGCGGCCGGCCGTGCTCGGTCATTTGCGGCAAAAGGGGATGGTCTGCGGGGTGTGGTTCGCTGATTTCCTGCTGCAGGGGTTGATCGAGGCGGGGCAGGCCGATTTCGCCTTCGACCTGATGACGCGAGACGATCCGCGGTCGTGGTCGAACATGCTCGCCGAGGGGGCGACAGCGTGCATGGAGGCCTGGGGGGCGGACCAGAAGTGGAATACCAGTTGGTGCCACGGGTGGGCGTCGGCGCCGATCCCGCTGCTGGTCGAACATTTCCTGGGGATCCGCCACGTCGAGCCCGGCTGGCGGGTGATCCGGATCCAGCCGCGGATGCCGCGGGGGTTGAAATCGCTGGGCCTGCACCTGACGCTGCCGCAGGGCAAACTGACCGTGACGTATTCGCGGTCGGAACGGACGGAACTGTACTCGCTGTACGTGCCGGTGGGCGTTCGCGTGGAGGGGCCGGGGGACCATTGGGTGGCCCGCTCGGCGGATGCGAAACGCGGGGCGTATCTGTTCGAGAGGGGCCTGCGGCAGGGGACGATCTGACGCCAGGAAAACGGCTGGCGACACAGGGTGTGCCGCCAGCCGTTGTTTCGTGTCGTTAGCAGCCAGCGATCGATAACTGGCCACGTACCGCTAACCCATCACGACCTTCACCTTGTGCAGCCTCCCATCGGCAAAGATCGGGGCCTTGTGGCCGCGGACGGGCTGGCCGTCGACGGTCATTTCAGCGACGCCCTTGCTCTTGCGCTTGGGGTTCACCACGGTGATTTCGTAGGTGGCGTTGCGGAAGACGCGGGTGACGGTGAACTTCTTCCAGTTGCGCGGGATGCACGGGTCCACCACAAGGCCGTCGTAGTCCGGCTGCACGCCCAGGATGTACTGCGACAGGGCGATGTAGGCCCAGGAGGCGGTGCCGGTCAGCCAGGCGTTCCAGGCGCGGCCTGCCTCGGGGTGGGGCGGGGCGACGTGGAACTGGTTGAACACGTACGGGTCGTTCATGTGGGTGTCGACGATCTTGTTACGCTCGAACGGGCTGATCCGCCGGTAGATGTCGAAGGCCTCGTCGCCCTTGCCCAGCAGGCTGAGTGCGATAATTACCCACGGATTGGTGTGATTGAAGACCGAGCCGTTTTCCTTGAGGCCCGGGCGAAAGATCCCGATCGAGCCGGTCCGCCAGTTGTACTCGCTGTACGGCGGATCGCACATCTTCACGCCGTGCGGGGTGAGCAGGCGTTTCTTCATCGATTGGAGGGCCTTCTTGGCGCGGGCCGGCGTGGCGACACCCGCAATGATCGACCAGGGCTGCGGCTCGAGGAAGATCTGGCCTTCCTCTTCCTTGCGGGTGCCCAGGGCCGAGCCGTCTGGCAGGATGTGGCGCTTGTACCAGTCGCCATCCCAGCCGGTTGTATTGATCCGGCCCTTCATCGTGTCCTGCCACTTCTGCCACTGGCGGACGGGTTTGCTTTCCCCGATGTGCTCGGCCAGGCCGATCGCGTCTTCGAGGGCCTTGCAGAAGAGCATGCTGGTAAAGATGCTCTCGCTGCCTTTGGGCGGGTTGAGCGAGTCGTTCCAGTCGGCCATGCCGGTCAGGCAGAGCTTGCGCTTGCCGACGAGGCGCCAGGAGGCCTCCAGGGCCCGGCCGATGTGCGCGAAGATCGTGCCTTCCCCCTTGTCGCGGAACTTGACCTTGCGATTCAGCAACCCGAAATCGCCCGTTTCCTTGCAGTGCTGGGCGAGCGTCAGCACAATCCAGAGGTGGTCATCGTAGAAGTCCGCGCCCTCGCCCTCGCCGGTGTCGGGGAAGAACTGGTGGCTGGCGGTGCCGTCGGCGAACTGGTTGGCCAGGAGCATTTCGATCCGCTGAGCCGTCTGTTGGGGCAGGAACACCGAACCGGCCAGGCAGTCCTGGCTGGTGTCGCGGTAGCCCATGCCCCGGCCGATGCCGACGCTATACGGCGCGATCGAGCGTGACAGGTACAGCGTCATGTAGCACTGGTAGGGGTTCCAGGTGTTGACGACATCGTTGAAGCCCTTGTCGGGGGTATCCGCCTGCATGACCAGCAATCGGTCGAGCCAGGTAGTCTTCACTTCGGTCAGGGCGGCCTCGGCGGCGCCTGGCCGGGTGTACTTGCGGACGATGGGCTTGTACTCGTCGGGCTTTTCGGTCACGCCGAGCACGTAGACGAGTTGCTCCTCAGCGCCGGCCTTGAGGCGGATCTTGTTGTGGAAGGACGCCAGCGGGTTGCCGGTGGGCGTCTTCCCGGCCGTGTGTTTGCCGGTCTCGACGGTCCGGGGGTTGGCCTCGCCGCGGTTGGCCCCGATGAAATCCTCGCGGTTGATGTCGTAATCCTGGAACTTGCGATCGACGGCGGCAAAGCCGTAGAACTGCACGAACTGCATGCCCGCCAGCGTCAGGCCAATATCCGTATAGGAACTGTGCAGGATCGTGCCATCCTTCTGCAGTCCGATGCGGGTGGTGTGGCGCGGGGCGTCCATGTTGGTCATGTCGCGCAGGGCGCCCCACATGCAGAGTTCCGCGTAGCTCATCACGGAGAGTTGGCGGGATTCGTTGGAGAGGTTCCGCACCTTCAGCAGCCAGATCTCGCAGGGGTCGCCGGGCGGGACGAAGTACGTGGCCTCGGTTTCAATGTTGTTGTAGCGGCTGACGATCCGCTGGTACCCCAGGCCCACGTGGCAGCGATACTGGTAATGCTTGAGATCGGGGCAGGTGGGGGCCCAGGTGGCCGACCAGTACTTGCCGGAGGCGTCATCGCGGAGGTAGAGGTAGCGGCCCGGCCGGTCGGCGGGCAGATTGTTGAAGCGGTAGCGGAGGAAGCGCCGGTGGCGCGGGTCCTTATAAAAGGATAATCCGCCGGCCGTGTGGCTGATCAGGCCGCCGTACAGGCCATTGTAAATGTAGTTGTACCAGGGGGCGGGGGTGTCCGGTCTGATAATGACGTACTCCCTCGCGTCAGTGTCGAAGTATCCGTACTTGCCTGCCATTGTGCTCGTTTCCTTTCCGGGGCGGTCGGGTCGCTGCGTACGCGCCAGATGCAGCATGAATGCGGGAGATTTTATCGGATCTACGGGCGTCGCCAAGGCCCGGGCATCAATTTGTTGGGGCAGCACCCGGGAGATTTCCCGGATTTTCTCAAGCCTTGGCAAAACCACCACGCATGGCGGGCCGATAGCCATCGTGGATGCGAGAGGAAGGGGATCAGACGTGTGCCAGACCAGGCAGGCTAGGAAAGATGGGAACAAAATAACGAATCGGTTTGCCCGGCCGGCCAGCGTTTCGTATGGTTCGACAGGTGAAAGAAACAAGCCGCTGCAGTTGCTGGGGCAGTACCATGTACCAGGCCGTGAAGAGATTGATAGCGAGGATGCTAAGGGATGTCGGCGACTGCACCGGGGCGACCGTAGTGGAGTACGCGGTGCTGCTAGGGCTGATCGTGCTGATCTGCATGAGTGCGATCCAGGCCATAGGCAAATGGGACGCCGCTATGTTCGCGAAGCTGACCGACGGCATCCTCGCTATCAGTCTCTTCACGGCCTGGTACATGGTACTGCCCCAGCAACTGCAGCGGCTTGTTTCTTTCACCTGTC
>JANYLN010000276.1 GCA_025357795.1 Planctomycetota bacterium | reverse complement strand
CGTCGAATTGGCCGCCGTCGCCCGCGACCTCGCCGACACCATCCACGCCCACCCCACCCTCTCCGAGACCGTCATGGAAGCCGCCGAAGTCTTCTTCGGCCTGGCGACCCACCTCTACCACCCCAAGCGGGAGCAGCCGTAGACAGCCAAGGGACGCCACGAGCCGGGTCCGTGACAGGACCCGCGGGTTGCCGTTACAAGCCCCCTGCGGATGCCCCGAGTGTAACGAGGGGCGCTGGGTCGGCCCCGAACGCACGATAGGCTGGGAAGGGCCTGAAGCGTACAAGCCCCTGCGCAGCAGGCTATGGCGGCGTACCAGGCGGACGGGCCTTCGGCAGGGCGGCAGCCCGTTCAGGATGCCGGGGGCGATTCGCCCTTTCGGCCGACCCCGTCTCCCACACCACCGTACGTACGGTTCCGTATACGGCGGTTCAGGTAGAACGCTTATCCCCGCTCAATTCGGTCCGTCCCGTGCATTGGCACGCACCAGACCCTTACTCTCGGCGATTCCATCGCCTACCCTGCCGGGTCGGTACAAGCATCTCCGCCTGGGTTCTGCGTCTGTAGTGCATCGCACATTCCGTACGGTTCGGTTCCACATGAATGTTGCGGAGGGGAAACGTACGTGCCTTCGATCCACCTTGGCTGCCAGGAGGTTGCGTTGACGACTCTCGGTGCGGCCTGTCTACCAGTGGGAAGGTTTGCGGGGCTCACTGTCTCTCGGCGCTCGGCGAACGCAGTCGGTTATCGAGCGATGTGAAAACGGCCCCCGCCAGTGGGTTAGGAGAAACATGGCCCAACCAGCGGAGACCGTTTATTTGTGGCCTTTACAGCCTTGCTCTGATCTTACGCCGCCAGGATCGCCTTGAGGTCCTCTTCCGCCGTCTTGACCGGCATGATGTTGAACTTCTCGACCAGCACCTTCAGCACCGCCGGCGTCACGAACGCAGGCAGGGTCGGCCCCAGCCGGATGTTCTTGATCCCCAGGAACAGCAGCGTGAGTAGGATCGCGCACGCCTTCTGCTCGTACCAGCTCAGAATCAGCGATAGCGGCAGGCCGTTGACATCCGTGTTGAACGCCTTCGCCAGCGCCACCGCGATCTGCACCGCCGAGTACGCGTCGTTGCACTGCCCCACGTCCAGCAGCCGCGGGATCCCACCGATATCACCCAACTGCATCTTGTTGAACCGGAACTTCCCGCACGCCAGCGTCAGCACCACCGTGTCCTTCGGGGCCTTCTCCACGAACTCGGTGTAGTAGTTCCGGCCGCTCTTGGCGCCATCGCACCCACCGACCAGGAAGAAGTGCTTGATCTTGCCCGCCTTGACCGCGTCGATCACCGCACCCGCCACGCTCAACACCGCGTTGCGGGCAAAGCCCACCAGGATCGTCTCAGCCGGCCCATCCGCCGCAAACCCCGGCGCCGCCAGCGCCGCATCGATCACCGGCTTGAAGTTCTGGTCCGCGATGTGCGTCACGGCTGGCCACGCCACCAGCCCGCTCGTGAAGATCCGCGCCTTGTAGTTGTCCTTGGGCTGCTGAATGCAGTTGGTCGTCATCAGGATCGAGCCCGGAAACGCCTCGAACTCCTTGCGCTGGTCCTGCCACGCCCCGCCGTAGTTGCCTACCAGATGCTTGTACTTCTTCAACTGCGGGTAGCCATGCGCAGGCAGCATCTCGCCGTGCGTGTAGATGTTGATGCCCTTGCCCTCGGTCTGCTTCAACAGCGCCTCGAGGTCCTTCAGGTCGTGGCCCGAGACCAGGATCGCCTTGCCCTGCAGCGGGTGGATCCGCACCGGCGTCGGCACCGGATGGCCGTACGTCCCCGTGTTCGCCGCGTCGAGCAGTTCCATGACCCGCAGGTTGACCTCGCCGCACTTCATGTTGCGAGCCACCAGCTCGCCCACGTCCGTGGCATTGGTCGCCAGCGCGCTCATCTGCTCGTGGAAGAACGCGTAGACCGCGTCGTCCTCCTGCCCGAGCACCTGCGCGTGGTCCGCATACGCCGCCGCACCCTTCAGGCCGTACGTAAGAAGCTCCTGCAATCCCGTGATGTCCTCACCCAGGGTAGCCTTCCGCTTCTCGATGCCGACGTCCACGCCCTGCCCCGTCAGCCCCTCCAACGTCGCCGCGGGCTGCCAGGTCGCCGGCCCCTGCAGGACCTCCGCCTTCTTACCCGCCTTCGCCGCGGCCGCCTCGTACATCTGCCGCGCCTTGTCGCGCAGCTGGGCCGCCTTGCCCAGGATCCCCTGCAACCGCGCCGGATCGAAATTGACGTTGGTCACGGTCGTGAACAACGCCTCGACCACGAACACGTCGATCTCGCGATCCTTGGCGCCCACCTCCCGCGCCCGGTGGGCATACTGCGAAATGCCCTTGGCGGCGTACAGCAGCAGATCCTGCAGCGCTGCCGTCTGCGAATCCTTGCCGCATACCCCCTTGACCGTGCAACCAACACCCTGTGCAGCCTGTTCGCACTGATAGCAAAACATGGACATAGTCTCTAGCCTCTCCACGAAACGGGGTTTGTAGGAATTAATCCTTCAACTCGATTGCCTGGGTCGGGCAGCCATCCACGCAGGCGTTGCATTGTATGCACGCCTCCGGATGCACGACCTTGGCCTTGTCTGCAATTTCAAAAACATTGGGGTCCGCCGGGCAAACTTCCTTGCACAGCCCGCAGGTGATGCACTTCTCCTCATCGACGTAGGGTCTCAGGCTCATGACGACCTCCTTTGTGTATATCCTGAAGATGACTTTCGGACTTTCCAAATACCATACTGATCGTATGACCCTCGGCTAGGCCTTCTCGCGCGCCACCACGCCGCCCTCGATGCCTACCTTCGTCAGCGTCAACGGCACCGCCTTGCCACTCTCGCTGACCGCCTGCCGGACCAGGTGTACCAGCCCGAAGCAACACGGCACCTCCATGTACACCACCTCGACGCCCTGCACGTCATTGTGCTGAAAGATCGCCGCCAGCTTCTGGATGTACTGGTTCACATCGTCGAGCTTCGGGCAGCCAATGAGAAGCACCTTGCCCGCCAGCATGTCCTTGTGGAAATCCGGGTACGCGAACGCCGTGCAGTCCGCCGCGATACAGATCTGCGCCCCCTCGAAGTACGGCGCCATGGGCGGCACAAGTTTCAACTGCAATGGCCAGTTGCGCAGCTCCGACGCCGTCTTCTCGCCCCCCGTCGCCGGAACCTTCTGGGTGGTCTTCTCGCCCCCCAGGGCCTTGGCCGCCGAGCCGGGGCATCCCCCGCCCAGCATCATCCCCGCCGCGCCCGGGCAGCCGCCCCCGGCATGCTTGTGCCCCGCCACATCTGGCACCTTGTGCGGCACCGGCACCTGTGAGGCTGCAGACGGCCCGCCGCTATGCGGCACCGCTTCCCAGCCGATCGTCGCCAGATGCTTGTTCACCGCCGCCTCGTCGAACCCATCCGCCTCCCGCTGCACTATGGCGATCGCATCCTGCGGGCACTCGCCCAGGCACGCCCCCAACCCATCGCAATACTGGTCCTTCACCAGCCTCGCCTTGCCCTCGACGATCTGGATCGCCCCCTCCGCACACGCCGTCACGCACAGCCCGCAGCCGTTGCACTTGCCCTGATCGATCTTGACGATGTTCCTAAGCATTTGCGTCCTGCCTCCTCGCGCCCCGTACGGCCGCCGTGATTTCCGACAGTTTCGTCCCCGCCAGATACTCTCTCACCTGTGTGTCTACCGACATCAGCATCCCCCCGAAAATGCAGTGCTCGCCATTGCACAGCCGCGTACTGAACAGGCAATTGCGGATGATGATCGGCCCCTCGATCGACTCGTACACCTCCAGCAGCGAGATCTCCTCCGGCACGCGGCTCAGCAAAAAGCCCCCCCGCGGCCCGCGGATGCTCTCGACCAGCCCCGCCTTCGACAACCGCTGCATCACCTTCGCCAGATGGGCCTCCGACACCATCAAAGCCTCCGCCGCCTCCCGAACCGAGAGTGACTTCTCCGGCTCGACCGCTAGCAGGCCCATGATGTGCAGCCCCAGCGAAGCCGCCTCGGATACTTTGAGTAAGTTTGACATCCCGGTCTCCACGCATTCAGGTATTTCGGTACAACTATACCTATTTGTCGGCCGACAGTCAATTCAACCCGCGAAGATTTTCTCGAAGTTTCTGCATCCCTTGGTCCCCAAGCAGTTTGGCTAAGCATTTCCCCAGCCGCCGATGGCGCCTCGCCCGTTGACGCCCCCTATGATCCCGCATAATCTCGCACTATTCAGTGACCAAAATGATGCGACCTTGCTGATACTGGAGCGATCTGCGATGCAACCCGTACTACGTCCGCTGGCGGCCCTGCTGGTTGGTTCGTCCCTCCTGTGCGCCCTCCCCGGCTGCATGGAACCCCAGACGACCCCCGCCCGCCCGGCCCGCATCGACTCGGACTACCGCACCGCCCAACTCAACACCCGTGACTACGACGCCGCCTTCGCCGCCGCCGAGTCCGCGGTAACCGAGCACTTCCAGATCACCTCCGCCGACAAGGTCGCCGGCGTGATCCAGCTTGTTCCCTCCGAGTACACCCGCCTCGGCGGTACCCGCGTCCGCCGCGTAGGCCAGGTCGTCATCCGCAGCACCGGCAGCTACATCATCGCCGCCGTCCAGGTCCAGATCGAACGCTACGCCACCCCCAGCATCCGCGCGATCCAGCCAACCTTCGGCGCGGACGATCGCCCCGGCACCACGCCCATCCAGGAAGACGCAGGCTACACCCCCCAGCAGCAGGAGTACTGGATGCCCGAGCGCCGCGACACCGCCCTCGAGTCTCAGATCCTCAGCCGGATCGTCGATGCCATCAACCAGGTCAGCCAACCCGCGACGACCCAACCCGCCGCTGCCCAACCCGCCGCCGCCACGGCACCCCAGTAAACGGCCCAGTCGGCCCAGACCGCCCAGACCGCCACAAAGCGAACTCGCACACTACCTGTTTGCGGGCGCCGTTGGTGGCACCCACGCCGGCTCCGAAACCCTACGCATCGCGCAACACTTACAATCCCTTCACCTTCGGTAACTTTCCGCCCTTCGCACCGCATTTCACTTGGCCGGGCCACCCCGCGGGCATACACTTAAGCGTGGCCGTGCCCCGTCTGGCGTTGTCCAACCACTGCTGCAACAGAGACTTATCAGCAGTGGCCTCGGCCCAATCTGAAAGGATGTAGCATGAACCCGATTAAGCAATTGCTTCAGCATGGCCAGTCCGTTTGGCTCGATTTCATCTCCCGCAAGATGCTCATGACCGACCAGCTGGACCGCATGATCCACGAGGACGGCATCCGCGGCCTCACCAGCAACCCCACCATCTTCGAAAAAGCCATCGCCAACGGCTCCGATTACCACGAATCCTTGATTTATCTGATAGATGGCCACCCCGAAGCCGACGCTAAGGCCTTCTACGAGGCCCTCGCCGTCGAAGATATCCAATTAGCCTGCGATGCTTTACGTCACATCTACGAGGACTCCAGCCGCATCGACGGCATGGTCAGCCTCGAAGTCAACCCCCACGCCGCACACGACACCCGGGCGACGATCCACGAGGCCCGACACCTCTGGAAGGGAATCCAGCGACCCAACGCAATGATAAAAATCCCCGCCACCCCCGAAGGCATCCCCGCAATCGAAACCTGTACAGGCGAAGGAGTTAACATCAATGCCACACTGATCTTCTCGCTCGAACAGTACGAGCAGGTCGCCCAAGCCTACGTCCGCGGCTTGGCCAAGGCCATCCTGCCCTCGCACATCACCTCCGTCGCGTCGTTCTTCGTCAGCCGGATCGACACAACCATCGATGCCCAGCTCGAAAAGATGGACGATCCGCAGGCCAAGGCCCTGCTCGGCCAGATCGCCGTGGCCAGCTGCAAGGTCGCCTACGAACGTTTCGGCAAGATCTTTACCGACAACGAGTTCGCCACCCAGAGCAAACGCGGTGCCCGGGTCCAGCGACTGCTGTTTGGCAGCACAAGCAGCAAGAACCCAGCCTACTCCGACGTAAAGTACGTTGAGCAACTGATCGGCCCCGACACGGTCAACACGATGCCCCCGGCTACCGTCGAAGCCTTCAACGACCATGGCAAGGTCCGCGCCAGCCTCGCCGAAGGCCTGGACAAGGCCCACGAGCAGCTCCGCCAACTGGCAGAGGCAGGCATCGACCTCGGCGCCGTCACCGATCAGCTGCTCCAGGCCGGCGTGGCCTCGTTCGCCGATTCGTACGACAAGATCATCAAGGCCCTCGACCACAAGCACCGGGTCCTGCTCAGCGGACAGGTCTACCGCTGATGACGATGGTCGGACAGCCACCGTTTGACAGCCCGCTCACCTGTTATAGGATGAGATGAACTGAAGCGTGTTTGACATTTGAGTGTGCAGGACAGCGAAAGCATTGGAGAGCCTTGGATGAGCGACCCAAATAAGCCACAAGATAAGCCCAAAATCATCATCGACTCCGATTGGAAGGCCGAGGCCCAGCGAGAGAAGGAACGGCTCGCCAAGGAAGCCACAGAGACCAGTGGCGAAGCCGGCGCTGGCGCAGCTGGCCTGCCGCAGGCCGACTTCGCCGGCCTGGTCAATGTTCTGGCGATGCAGGCCCTGGTGAGCCTGGGGGGCATGCGCGGTCCCGGCGGGCAGCCCTATCCGGCCAACCCCGAGATCGCCAAGTACCACATCGACCTCCTGGAGGTCCTCGAGGCCAAGACCAAGCCCAGCCTGACCCCCGAGGAAAAGCGGATGATCGACCTGACACTGTACGAACTGCGGATGCGCTACGTGCAGGTCGTCGGCTCTGCTACCGGCATCGGCGGCATGGAAGGCTAACGCAACCCGGTTCGGCACACATCCGAACAAGAACTCACACGCGAGCCGCTGACTGCCCGGCAGTCAGCGGCTCGCGTCCTTCGCAGTATATAGGACCCGCTGTTGCCGTTACCCAAGCCTCCGCCGTGTACCCCATCCCCAAAACCCCACATCCCTCTACAACTGTAATCGCAGCAGCCCGGCAGCAAACTCCCGTACCCGCTCGTCGATCGGCCGACGGTGCCACTCCCGTAGCGTAACTCGCCACGATGCGGCCCGGTCCTGCTCGAAGATCTCGGCCAGGTACCGTGCCAGGTCTGCATCCGGCACGTTGAGGTTGGCCTCGTCGTTGAGATGGAACGATCGGCTGTCGAAGTTCGTCGAGCCGACGCTAACAGCAGGTCGTCCACGATCATCACTTTGCAGTGGTACATCGTTGGCAGATACTCATAGATCTCGACGCAGTCCTTAAGCAGGGGCGTCCATCGGCTACGCGACGCCCAGCGCACGACGCGAGAGTCGATGTAGCCATCCGGCACGATGATCTGCACCTTCACCCCTCGCCGGCGAGCCCCGGTCAGCACCTCGATCGTGATCCAGTCTGGCACGAAGTATGAGCACGACAGCCGGATCGTCTGCCGGGCCGCCATGATCGCCAGCTGGTACATCAGCCGCATCGAGTTGGAACCGGCGCCTGGCGAACTCTGGAACACCTGCGCCAGCCCTTGCTCCTTACACTCCAACGGCGGGAAGTACGCGTCGCCGTGCAGCACGCCGCCCTTGGTCTTGACCCAGTTGTCCATGAAGGCCGACTGCATCTGCGCCACCGCCGGACCTTCGAGCCTGAACTGCGAGTCCCGCCAGTGGTCCTGGGCGTTGCCGGTCCAGCAATCGGCGATGCAGATCCCGCCGGTAAAGCCCACCTGCCCGTCCACCACCAGGATCTTGCGGTGCGTGCGATTGTTGGCGCGGTGAAAGGAGTGCCAGCGGAGCGGATGGTAGTACTGCACGTCTACGCCGGCCAGTTTCATGCCGCGCAGTGCCCGCGCGATTGCCCGACAAGAAAGGCTGCGCCAGCAGGCTGCCAAACGAGCGGGCGAACGCATCATCGGCCACGCCATAGCAATGTGTGATCCGCCGGGTGACGGTCTTCTCCTGCCGGATGATCAACGTCACCAAGTACGTGGCAGCCGCCGTACAGATGACTGTCAGCCACATGCCCATCGGTAGGTTCACTCCGTCAGACACCCGCCGCCAAGCCTTGCGGCGTGCCGGCTAGCCCAGCCTGTAGCGGGCGTCCATGAGGCCAAAGCCAACCCCGCAAATCAGCGATTTGCCCACCGCTGTACGCATCGCACCAGGTCGTCCGCCTCCTCGGGGGTCTGGCAGCCGCGAGCCTCGATCAACAGCCCTCGCGGATCGAATGTCTCGACCACCTGCTGCACGTCCGCCTTGTCCATGCCCTGCAGGACGAGCCGCTTGCCGCGGGCCTGGATTCTCTTGTACAGGTCGAACCACTGTGGCGAGCCTGTGCCCGGCTTGCCAGCCCCCGGCACCCACTGGATGCCCGTCAGTTCGGGGATCTCCAGCAGCAGATCGAGGTGCGGGATCTGCCCCGGCCCGTCCCAGTGGTAAATGGACCAGTCGAGCGAACGGCACTCCTCGACCAGGTGCGGCAGGACGAACTCCTCGAACATCCTCGGCGAGATCATGGCGGAGAAATCGCACTGCACATCGCAGAACCGCCCCGGCCCCCAGATGTTCATCCAGTTGCTGATGCCCTGTTGGAATGACTGCGTCATCGCGTAGATCCGGTCATAGCACTGCCGCCAGATACCCTGGATGTGCTCGTCAGCTCCTTTGACCTGCTCGGGCTCCTCGATCACGTCCACCAACAACTTCAGCGTGCCCCGCAGCGAGCCGAGGATGTTCATGACGGCATTGATGTCGGTCGAACCGACCAGATATTTGTCCCTGGCAAACGGTCCTGCCATGCGGTAGATGTCTAGCGTGTACTTCCACCACGTCTCGCCAGCATCGAGCCGCGTGGCCAGGATCTGCTCCCAGGACATGCCAGCGTCCTCAAACCAGACCGTGTCAGGCTTGATGTCGACCTGACAACCCAGATATGCTGCGGGAATGCCCGGCCCGAGGTTGACGAACAGGCTGGGCAGCGCGTCGCCTGCGAAGTACGTCTGCTGGCAGTACCGCTCGAAGGCCTCGAACGTCCGCTCGGGGTGCTGCATGTCGTGCACGAAGTTCCAGCCGGTCCAACCGTGCGTCTGCGCCCCGCGAGGCGACTTGATCTGCACGAGCGGCGTGTCGTTCTGCCCGGCCAGCCACGCCACATACCGCTGGCGCACCTTGTCCCAGTCCTGTTTGTAGAGCATCGCTGTTCGCTCCGATCGGCCAGTTGAGTCGCCTGTGAGCCATCAGCATGCCGGCCGGCACCCCTGCCGTCAACGGATCCGCGCAAGGCAACACCCTCGACGGCCGAGGTCCGCACCTGCGGCCAACGAGGGTGTTGATTGCTTTCACTCGATACAGCTTATACCGCCGACAGATGCGCCTGCCAGAGCCCATGACGGTTGCAGTACGCCCGCACGACCAGGTCGCCTGCCGGCGTCGCAAACTCCGCCTCGGCCGGCCCCTGCTGTGCGAGATACTGCCGCATCACCCGCCCGTCGGCGCCGACCTCCAGCCACTCGATAAAATGGCTAGACTCCATCGGATGCGGGTCCGCACCGACCCGCGCCCGGATGCCCCCCACAGTCCGCTCAACGACCGGCAGGTGCTGCTCCAGGCCGGTATCGCTAGTCTTTTCCTTCAACAGCGCCATCTTCACGCCGCAGCAGATCAATTCGCCGCCGCCGGGGGTCAGCACCTCGACGACGTTCCCGCACACGTAGCAACGGTACACCTGCTTCTGCTGCGTCATGGCACTACCAGCCACTGGCTAGACCTCTTCGAGGAGTGTCGTGAACGTGTCGTGATGCTCCTCCTCTTCCTCCAGGATATCGCGGAAGATCTCGGCGGTCGTGACGTCGCCTTCCTTCTCCGCCATCTTGATGATCTCCTTGTACAGGACGATCGCATGTTCCTCGTCCTTGGCGTCCTGCTCGAGCATTTCGCGCAGGCTTGTCCCGACGTTAATCGGATCAGGCTTGGTCGTTGGCATCTCGTCAGTCAGGTAAAACAGCCGCTCGGCAATCTTCTCGGCGTGCTTCATCTCAGCGATAGCGATCTCCTCAAAGGCATCCTTGACCGCGTAGCCCTTCACGCCACGCCACATCACATGCTGCCACATGTACTGGATCGAGACCTGCAACTCGCGGGCGATCGCGTCCTGCAGCATCTTCTTGAGGTTTTCCGAAATTGTCTGGACAGCCATTCCATGCCTCCTCATCAGTTAGGGGGACGTAGTATCGTACCGTATTCTAGCGCGGCATCGGCAGACTTCTAGATCCATGGCTGCGAAACTATTAGATTCACGATACCGCCCAGCCACTTCCCGGGAGTTTAGGTGCCTGTATATTAGAGTGCACGACACCAGGGAGCCGAACGGAATGCCGAGGGATCAGGCCATCGAAATCCGCGACTCGCAGATCGTACAGGATCCTCAATAATCGCTTTGGCCTGGACAGCGCAATCTTCAAACAGGAACTCCTCGGCTTGATCTTCGCCGTGCACGAGACAAAGCAGGTCGAAGGTGGCGGCGTGCTCGTGGTCTACTCCATCCGACCGACGAGACCAGTCGCGAACTGAGGCAACTCATCTCCCACCAGGGCGCCGGCTCAAAGGTCTACGGCGACGGCCAGCTGCAATGGTCGTGGAAGCGCCAGCCCGACGGCAAGACCGTCTACCACTCCACCCTTGGAACCAGCCTGGCGACGACGACCCTGGACGGGATCGGCGTGCCCGTTTTTTCGGGCAAACTCAAAAAAGGAGCATGGCGACCCTTGCTGGCGCCATGAAGAACAGCGGTCGGGTCTACGTTTTGGATGCGTCGCCCGGATTTCTGGGCACACCCGACGGGATGTGCGTCTCCTGGCACCTGATGATGCCCTGTGACAAGACCCCCGCCCCCACCGAACAGCTCCAGTTGGGTGCCAGTATCTACACGCGTGACAAGCTCGAAAAGAAGATGGACGCCCAGGGACAGCTGTGGTACAAGGAGTTTCCGTCGCTGACGGCCCTGTCTCTGCCAGCGGAGTCGTTGTCCCTTCGGCAGGTGGTATCGCAGACATATGCCGATGCGAAGCTGCTCGCACCCATAGCACCTTGGACAAGCGTCTGCGCCGGGGCCGAACTGACTCCGGAAAAGACCGTAACGGGCCACAGCGCGAAGCCGGACAGCCTCTCCGAGGAGCAGTACCTGCAGGCCGTCAAGCAGACGCTGGCTGCCTCGGAGGCCATGATCAGGGCTGCCCAGTAGCCGCCTCCTCGATAGCGCCGCCCGAAAAAGAGGAGCCCGCCCTGCCCTCACCAAGCAAGGCAGGTTCCCGTGTTTGTCGTTCCTGCATCAACCTCAGCCGAAACAAGGCCCGGCGCGTCGGCATCAGCCGTTGCCGTTTCTCTGTCCTGCGCACTCAACACTGTCGTTCCCCGTAGTCAATGCACCTCTTCCGCCTCGATGTACCGGCAGCTATCGATCTTCTTCTCTGGCGCCTTCCACGCCATGGCAGACCAGTACGGCAGTGGCTGTTTCGCCACCAGTCGGCTGTACAAGATTGAGCCGTATCCCGTGCTCCGCTGGTGAATACGGTCCCTCGCGACGCCGTAGTGGTTCTGGCCGTACATGCCGCCGTAGAGCCGCACGTTATGCACGTTCCGTTCCTGCTCGGTCATGCCGAAGTCCGCCGCCTTGATCAGCGACGCCTTGAGGGCGTTCTCATCGACCAGGCCCTTGAGGTCATTGCGGATCTGCCAGGCGTCCAGCATCTCCAGGCCCGTCATGTACTCGCCCGCCATGCCGTGCCATGAGCCATCCGGGTGCTGGCGGCTCATCAGGGTGTTGATGTTCCCGGCGAACCGCTCGAGATATCTGCGATCCTTGAACTGCAGCCAGCACGCCAGCAGGAACGTCGAAGCGAAGTCGTCATTGCCCCGCATGCCGTGGTGGTACGCCGCGCCGGTACTCTCGGTATCGCCAGCCTCCAGCAGTTGCACCGTGCGGTCGGCGACCTGCTTCATTGCATCGAGCCACACCTTGTCGCCTGTTAGCTCGTACAGGTAGTGATACGTGAGCGTCCCGCCCGATTGCCAGATCCCCGCGGCCGATTCGTCCTGCGTCTTGCCCGTATCGAACAGGAACGTCACGTGCGGCCAGCCGTTCTTGTCCGACCCGTACGTCCGGTACCAGTTGCCGAAGAGCACCGCCCGGTCGAGATACTCCTGGTGGCCCGTCAGCCGGTACAGGGCGAGAAGGCCGAACGCCCCCGTGGCGGCATCCCGCGGGTAGGAAAAGTTCGTCGTCGGCGTGTGCTCGCGGAAGCCGCCGAAGTTGAATTGCTTGCGGCTATCGAGCACCTGCAGGCTCATCATGTACTTCGCCGCCCGCACCGCACTGAACAGGCAGTGATCCTTGATGCTCATTGTCTCGATCTGCGGGGTCGCCACCGCCTCGGCGCATGCCAGGCACGCCAGGATGCCGTTGGCTTGGCCCCACACGCCCATCGCCCGGGCCCAACCGTTGGTCACGTGGTACTCGTAGATGTACCGGCCGGCATCGGCGGTGTCGTGAATGCCGCCCCAAGGTTTTTCCTCGGTACACTGGTTGTTGATGAACCAGAACGCGCTCAGCCTCGCCGCCACTTCGTACCGCATCATCTGCTTCGGATCGTCATGGATGAACATGCAGGGACTCCATGCACTCTGTCTTCCGACAGATTATCTTCGTCGCCCATCGGAAACCGATTCGCCAACGAAGTGACAATTGAATCACCCTGCGCGGACAAACGCAACGCCTGCAGGAGAGGCGCTTGGGGACCAAGAAGATAGATTGCGCGAGGGGGGACTCGAACCCCCACGGGGGTTACCCACTGGAACCTAAATCCAGCGCGTCTGCCAATTCCGCCACTCGCGCGAGTGCAGATCGACCTTCCCGATTGGGCAGCCCTAGTTTAGACGCCCGCATGGGTCTTCGTCCAGAAGGAGCACCGTCAACTGTCAATCATTACCTGCCAACGGCTACCGACTGTCCCCAAACCCGCCAACGTAGCAACCTCCCTGCTAAGCCGCTAGGATATGGGGCATATTCTCGGAGGAACGAGCCATGGCCTTCCCACAGCACCGCATGCGCAGACTTCGCCGCACGCCGCAGCTACGCCGCGTCGTCCGCGAGACCCACCTGACTCCGGCCGATCTCGCCTGGCCGATGTTCGTCCGGCCAGGCAACGGCATCCGAAAGCCTATTACCAGCATGCCTGGCCAGAACCAGGTCTCCATCGACGTCCTACTTGAACAGTGTCAGCAAGCGGTCGAACTCGGCCTGCCCGCGGTCCTGCTGTTCGGCATCCCTGAAACCAAGGACGCCGTCGGCAGCAGTTCCTGGGATGACGAAGGCATCGTCCAGCAGGCCGTCCGCTGCATCAAGGGCCGCTTTGCTGACTTGATCGTCATCACTGACGTCTGCTTCTGCGAGTACACCGATCACGGCCACTGCGGCGTTCTCCGCGAGCGGCACGGCTCCTTCGAGGTCGACAACGACGCCACCGTCGCCAACCTCGTCAAGCAGGCCGTCAGCCACGCCCGTAGCGGCGCGGACATCATCGCCCCCTCGGACATGATGGATGGCCGGATCGGCGCCGTTCGCCAGGGTCTCGACCAGGCCGGATTCGAGCAGGCCGCCATCATGGCCTACTCCGCCAAGTTCTCCAGCGGCTTTTACGGCCCCTTCCGCGAGGCCGCTGAAAACCCACCCAAATTCGGTGACCGTAAGGGCTACCAGATGGACCCTGCCAACGCCGACGAGGCCCTCCGAGAGGTCGCCCTGGACATTGAGGAAGGCGCCGATATCGTCATGGTCAAGCCCGCCGCCAATTACCTCGACATCCTCTGGCGGGTCAAGGAGCGTTTCGGCCTGCCGACAGCCGCGTACCACGTCTCGGGGGAATATTCGATGATCAAGGCCGCTGCGGCAAATGGCTGGATCGATGAGAAGACCTGTGCCCTCGAAACCACCCTGGCGATCAAGAGAGCCGGCGCCGACCTGGTGCTCACTTACTATGCCCCCAACCTCGCCCGCTGGCTGAAGGAAGGATGAGTCCCAGTATGCCGCATGAGAACGCACTGACCGACCCAGCTGCCGTCAGTGCCTTGCACCAGGCCGGCATCGATGTCCTGGCCTCCGCGCAGTTTGTCCCGGGGCAGGGTTCTGCATCGACTGGACGAATCAGCCTCGCCCGACCTGCCCGCTGGCCGAGGATGCCATCGCCCGCACTTGACCTGAGCGGCTCGAAAAGGCCCGCCAGGAAGACCGCATCCTCTTTAATGCGCCCATGGCCCGCCACATCCGCCATCGCCAGGATGCGGATCTGCTACAAATCACCGCCGGACCGACCTGCTACCGAGACTTCGTCGGCACGAACCTCTTCAATCCGCACCTGGTCGACCACGTAGGTTGGGAGGCTTCTCGCCCCCGATCGGCACGACCGCCACGATTCTGACGGCCGATGGCTACCTGTTGTATGGCCGGCGAAATAACAAGGTCGTCTTCCACGCAGACTACCTGCACACCTTTGGCGGCGCCCTGGAACCGGGTAACACCGGCGCCCCAGGCCAGCTCGACGGCTTCGGCAGCATCCAGCGCGAGCTGCACGAGAAACTGCACCTCGAACCCGCCGACTGCGCAGCCATCGTCTGCGTCGGGATGATCCGCGACCGGCAGATCTGGCAACCCGAGCTCCTCTTTGAGGTTACCAGCCGTCTGAGCCAGGCGGAGATCCTCGGGAGGCTCGACCTGACCAATGACGAGGAGCACTGCCCGATCGAGGCCTGCGTCGCCCAGCCGGGCGCACTGGCGGGGTTTCTGCCGGCCTGCGGGCTGGTCGCTCCGGTGGCGGTTGGCTCGATGCTTTTGCATGGCTGGCATCATTGGGGCTCATCGTGGGCGATACGGGCGGCCCGACGAATGACACAACGGCCAGACAAAACAAGCAAATTGCAACAAAGATGACAAAAAAAGTTGAACAGTCGTACCGACGAGGATTTAATTGACCGGTTCCCACGTCTCCGCACTTAGCGGATGCCATGACCTTAGGTTGTGTAGGGGTCCGGAAGGACACCCGGCAGTCATTGGGGGGTTCGACTGCCTGCGGGGATGGAACAGCCGGAATCGCGAGGCGCAGCACCGAACAGGATCACGCCATAGGCGACTCGAGACGTCCACTTTTGTGCTTACAGGCCGTAGATGGGCAGGGATCGCACGGGGAATCCTGCCGGAGATCATGCCGCAGGGCTAGTAACAAGATGATTCGGTGGCATACGGGAGCCTCCAGGGGTGTCCGCCTGACGGCCTCGCCATGCAGGCTACAGGTCCAGGCCGTGGTGCAGCAATACTGCCACGCGGGCACTGGGACCCCTGGGGCCGCTACCAGCATTGAAAAGCGGGTTGGCCTTTGGCGCGCCAGCGGCGAATGTCAGGAAGCAGGAGGCTGCCCGGCGAAGTTCAGACAGTCTAATCGGCGTATACTTCTGCCGGCTTTTTTGCCGATATGCGTGTGCAGCAAGGATTTATCGAAAAGTGAGTCGGCCGTCTGACGTTGACAGGTACCGCACCGGGTGCTACTTTGCGAACGTTCGGCCGGTTGCTTGGTCGGAATCGCGACAGGGACAGCGAAGCCTGAGGCGCGGGTGGATCTTGGCGGGATCTCGAGCGGCTTGCAGCAGATCATGACAACCAGTCACTGGTTTGGTCATGCCTGACAAGGCGATACGAGAAGAGCCAGGCGTCGGGGACACCAGACTCACTTTTCCGTCGGATTTGTATCGAGTTTTATAGAAGCGAAACAACGCTGTGTCGGACTGGGTCGTACCGGTCGGGGCACAGTACTGCATTTCGTCGGATAGCATTGCCGAGTCAGGGAGACCGCAACTCATGAAGGTTTTGATGCTGGGATGGGAATTCCCACCATTTATCAGCGGTGGCTTGGGCACGGCGTGCTTCGGGTTGACCAAGGCTATGAGTCAGCTGGGCAACGTCGACGTGACCTTCGTCCTGCCCCGGCCTATCCGCGCCGCCTTCAGTACGCACGTCCGATTGCTTGCCCCTGATGCGATGCCGAGTCCCCGTGCTGCCGTCGACCAGGCGGAAACGGAACCCGAAACTACTTGGGCCCTCGAAGGCATCAACAACGTCACGTTCCGCACGGCTGCCGTCGAGGGCTTCAGCGTCTACGCCAAGCCCGCCCGTGTCACCCGCCGCGCCGCCGCCGG
>JANYLN010000058.1 GCA_025357795.1 Planctomycetota bacterium | reverse complement strand
GGAGAGGTATACACAAACCCGTCGTCCCAGTTGAAGAACGGCCACCCAGCGGCGGCGTTGGGTAACTTCTTCTTGAGGCGCTGATCACCGCCGTTGGCCCAGCCTTTCCCATCATCCGGGTTGTCGCCCCACGGATACGCCGTCTTCGTCCCGGCACGGCAGGCGTATTCCCACTGCGCTTCCGTCGGCAGCACAACCGTCTTGCCAGTCTTCTTCGACAGCCAATCGCAGAAGGCTTGGGCGTCGTTCCAGCTTACCTGCACCACTGGATGATCACCCTCCTGATCGAAACCCGGGTTGCGCCACGACCAGCCGTCCATCTTCTTGGCGTCGGGTTTGCCGTCCTTGATTTCAAAGCCAGACGACCAGCCATCCTTCTCGGCGTCGGTCTTGTAGCCGCTGTCCTTCACGAACGCCGCGAACTGGTCCACCGTCACATGCGTGACCCCCATGTAGAACGGCTTGCTGATCGTCACCTCGTGCTGGACTTTATCCTTTTTGCGATCCTTCTCCGTCTCGGGGCTGCCCATCAGGAACTTCCCCGCCGGGATCCGCACCAGCTTCATCGTCACCTTGTTGCCCAGGTCCAGGGTCAGTTCATTGGCCCCGGCACCACCGCGAGTGCTGGCCGGCTGGGTCTGTGCCGTTGGCTCTTTTGAATCGCCGCCAACCACGGCAGAGAACATCCCGAGCACGAGCATCGCCATCCCAACGGTTTTCATCATTTTGTGTTCTCCTGTTTGACGCAGGCATTAGCCTACTCTCGTGGGAACCGCACCGAAAGCGGACCCGGGCAAAGACCTCCTGGTACGCAGGACAATCGCATGTACGTGTGGCATGGCCATCCTGGCCATGAACATCCCAGGCGTCCCGCCCGCGTGGCCCAACAATACGCTCAGCATCCGGCTGTCGGCATAGCTGATAAGGAAGACTGTTCAACGGGGGTGCCAGGAGGCATCCGGCAGACAGGACGCCTTGACAGACTTGCCCGCCGCGGGCACCGGACCTTGCGGCGGCTCCTGCGGCTCGGCCGGATGCGGCGCACTCAGCAACCGCATCCCATTAAACGTCACCGCCAGCGACGCCCCCATGTCCGCCAGGATCGCCATCCACAGGTTCACCATCCCTGCCGCCCCCAGCGTCAGGAACACCACCTTGATCCCCACCGCCGCAGTGATGTTCCACACGATCGTCCGCCGGGTCTTGCGGGCGTGCCCCACCAGCCACGGCAGGTGCCAGGGGTTGTCCGACATCAGAGCGATGTCCGCGCTTTGAATCGCGGTATCCGTGCCAATGGTCCCCATCGCAATACCAACATCCGCCGATGCCAGCGCCGGCGCATCGTTGATCCCATCCCCGACCATTGCGACCGGACCATACGCCTGCCGCAGCCGCGCGACCGCCTCCACCTTGTCCGCCGGCAGCAATTCCGCGCACACCTCGTCAACCTGCGCCTGCCCCGCGATCGCCCGCGCCGTGCCCTGATTGTCGCCTGTCAGCATGACCGTCCGCAGGCCGCTCGCCCGCAGTTCTCGGATCGCCGCCACCGTCTGCGGCCGGATCCGGTCCCCCGCCAGCAGGATCCCGACCGGCCCGCTCTCGCTCGCCAGCACCATCACAGTGTGATGGCTGTCCACGTACCGCGCGAGCAGTTCCTCCAGCCCCCCCAGCCCAATGCCCCGCTGACGCAGCAGCCGCGGATTGCCTACCACGTACGCCTGGCCATCCACCCGCCCGACCGCGCCCATGCCCGGCAGGGCGGCAAACTCCCGGCACGGCTCGATACCCATGCCCCATTGCCGCGCAGCCGCCACGATCGCCCGCCCCAAACTGTGCTCACTGCGACTCTCGATGCTGCTGGCCAGTTGGAGGACCTCCGCCCTGGATCGGCCGTTCAGTGCGATCACCTCATCGATCACCGGCTCCCCGAGCGTCAGCGTGCCCGTCTTGTCCAGCGCCACCACTTTCACCCCGGCCAACACCTCCAGCATCCGGCCGCTCTTGACCAGCGCCCCGCCCCGCGCCAGCGCAGTCATCGCGCTGACCACCGCCACCGGCGTCGAGATCACCAGCGCGCACGGGCACGAAATCACCAGCACCACCAGCGCCCGCATGATCCCCTCTTGCCAGGAAACCCCCAGCACCCAAGGCGATACCACCGCCAGCAACACCGCCAGCACGATCACCACCGGCGTGTAGTAGTGCGCGAAGCGATCCACCATCTGCTCGCTACGGCTCTTGTTCGCCTGTCCCTGCCGAACCAGCCGGATCACCTGCGCCATCACGCTCTGCGACGCGGGCCGCGTCACCGCGATCTCCAGCGCCCCATCTTGATTGATGCTGCCCGCGAAGACCTCCGCCCCGGCCGCCTTCTCCACGTGCCGGCTCTCCCCCGTGATCGGCGACTGGTCTACATACCCCTCGCCCGCGACCACCTGGCCGTCCAGCGGAATCCGCTCGCCCGGCAGGACCAGCACGACCTGCCCCGCCCGCACCTCCCCGACCACCACGCAGGCTTCACCGCCCTCGGTCTTGAGTCGTGCCTGCGCCGGCACCTGCGCAAACAGCGACAACACCGCGCTGTGCACCCGCTGGGAGCTCCACGCCTCCAGCAGGTTCGCCAGGCCGAACAGCACCGCCACGCTCGCCGCCTCGAACCACTGCCCCAGCCCCATCGCCCCGACCACCGCGATCGTCATCAGCAGGTGCAGGTCCGGCCGCAACACCCGCGCCGACCGCCACGCCTTCGGCAGCACGAACCACCACGACAGCGCAGCCGCCCCGATCAGCGCCACAAACGCCGCCGTGTGATGCCCCGGCGACACCTCGCACACCAGCCCCGCCACCAGCGAACGATCCGCCGCCGCGCACCAGGCCATCGCGAAAACCACCAGCACCATCGCCGCCAGGACGCTGTACTCCTTGGTCCGCTTGGGCGGCGCCGAACTGGACAAGAACGAGTCGGTTGCCTCGGCCGCAAAGCCGCTCTTGCGGATGGCTCTCAGCAGATCATCCTCATCGACGTGGCGAGGGTCGTACGTCACGACCGTCTTGCCCAGCGCCAGCTCGAAGGTCACATCCTTGACCCCCGCAAGTTGGACCAAGGCCGCGCGGATCGGCCGAGCCTCGTTCGGACAGTCCAGCCCCTCCACGAGGATCTCGCAAACAGCCAGGTGTTCGAGCTCTCCCGGCGGCAGCCCCCCGCAGCATGCACACGAACTGGATGGTTTCGTCGGCACGGATAATCCCAGCAAATAACGAGCACGAGCCCGGCGACTCAGCCGGCCCCTTACTCTACAGTATCTCAACCAGGGACGTTCACAGGAAGAAAGCCTAGGCGCGACAGTCCTGAAAATGCAACGTTGCGCAAGGCGAAAGGCCCGCAGCGCACAAGACTGGCGCGACGGGACCGGGGCAGTCCACGCAGGAGACAGCCCGATTGGGGCGGGCCGGCCCATAAGTGTGCGGCACGGGGAGCCCCCGACGGCTTCCAAGCGACAAACCACCGGAAGGCACTGGCGGACACTATGTTGTTGCGGCTACCGTCTCAAGGGATTCACGGACCCGCTCTTACCGACCGCTCAGCAGACTCAGCACGCTCTGCGGGGTGCTGTTGGCCATCGACAGCACGCTCGTGCCCGCCTGGACCAGGATCTGGTTGCGGGTCATGTTGGCCGTCTCAACCGCGAAGTCCGCGTCACGGATCGTGCTCTCCGCGCTGGTCAGGTTCTCTATCGTGATGTGCAGGGCGTTGATGTTCGTCTGCAGCGTGTTGCGCTCGAACGAGCCCAGCCGCCCACGAAGCACCGCCACCTGCCGGATTGCTTCCTGGACGATCTGGCCCGCCTGGCGCTCACCGCCGGCAACCAGCGAGTAGTCCCCGCCCGTGACGATCTGGCTGAGGAAGCCCACCGCGTTGTTGCCCAACTGCGTGGCTGCCACCGACTGAATGCCGATGTTGACCTGCTGGTTGGTGCCCACGGTCGGCCCCAGCTGGAACATCGCACCGCCGCTGTTGATGTAGAATTGGCTGCTCTTGCCCGCGCCCATGGCCTGGTCCAGCAGCAGCGTCAGGTTCAGCGTCGAGGTGTTCAGCGTCAATTCCAGGCCGCGGCCCGTCGAGCGGTGGCCGTTGATGTTGGCCTCCGCATCCTGGCCCTCGTCGCGCTCGCTCGGGCTGGCGTTGCCATCCTGCAGCGAGAAGGCGCCCCCGCTGAGCTTCTTGACGCTCACGAAGGCCTTGCTGCCGTAATCCGTCGACTTGAAGATCAGCCCATCCCCACGGCTGCCCGACGCGATCCACTCCGCCGCAACGCCCGTCACGTCGGACTCGGCGTTGATCGCCTTCCGGATCGCGCTGACGTTGGCGCTGGCCTCCAGCATGATCGAGGCCGTCCCCTTGGCACCCCGGACCTCGATGGTCACGCTGCTACCAATCGCACTGCCATTCAGGTACAGCGCGCCCTTCTGCGCCGACTGCATGACGTCGACCTGCACGGGAATGTAGTCCTGCGTGCCGAAATTGCACCGATGGACCTCCAGCGAACTGATCGCCGAGGTCTTCACGCCACTCGTCACGTAGTCCAGCGAGCCGTCCAGCAGGCGCAATCCCGCAAACGTCGTGGTATTGGCAATGCGGGTGATCGACTCGACCGCGGAGTTGATTTGCAACTGGTTGGCCTTGATCTCGTCATCGCTCAGCGCGCCGCGGTTGGCGGCCTGCACGATCAGCCGCTGCACGTCCGTCAGTAGCGCGGCCACCTCGTTGAGCGACCCTTCCGCCGTGGCAATCACGTTGGACGCCCGCTGGCTGTTGTCGATGGCCTGGCCAACGCCAGCGATCTCGCTGCGCAGATTCTCCGAGGCGATCAATCCTGCTGGATCATCCGCTCCTCGGTTGATGCGCAGACCGCTGCTCAATCGTTCCAGGGTTGTCGCCAGATTCTTCTGCGACCGTCCCAAGCGGTGCTGACTCATTAGTGCGGATACATTCGTATTGATGCGACCCATGACTATCCTCCTTGACAGTCTTAGGCAGTTCCAGTCGAGAACCTCCTGCGCCTCGACTGGGTGCCGCGGCTCGTCCGGCCACGGCGCCTGTTAGCGTGAACTGCCCGATCCTCTGCTGCTACGCCGCTCGTTCCCGGGACTCTGCGGCTTGGCTTGTGCGTTGTTCAGCCCCGCCAAGTCCTGCGGATTGACGCTCGCTGCCGCCTGGTTCTCCTTCTGGATGGCTTCGTAGACTTCCTTCCGGTGAACCGAAATGTGCGGCGGCGCCGTTATTCCCAAACGCACTTTGTCTCCGCGGATATCGACGATTTTGATCTCAATGTCATCGCCTATTACCACGGTCTCATCGCGCTGTCGCGATAATACCAACATCGTCGGCTCCTTTCTAGCCCTCGACGACAGCCGGTGCCAGCTGATGCGAACCTGCGACTGTTGACCCGGGGCTTTCTCCAGAATCGCTCGCGTGAGAAGCGCGGACTTTAGGATCACTCGCTACCTAAAGTGTACGCTCGCTCGCTCGCCCTGGACAAGCCCCCTCCACCGAAGGGCTGTTAGGCCGAAAGGCTTGCGACGGCGATTGTCGCCGCGGGCAACTGCATCAGCGGATACCGGGTCGAGTAACGCTTGTCCGAGAGCACTAGCTGCTTGCCGACGCGGGTGGTTGCATTGATCACCAGCGGCCCCTGCAGGTTGCCCGTCAGAACACCTTCGACCTTGTTGACGATCACAAATAACTGCGCCTCGTCGGCGCCTTCCAGATCCAACTGCTTGAGGTCTTCGCCCTTGGCCGGCACCTTGTAGTCCGCCAGGAACAGCCGCGGGTCCGTCACTACGAACGCCAGCTCCGGCCGATCCACCGCCTGCAGCCAGTAGAACGCACTGTTCGCGCCCGTCTGCACCAGGGCGTAGTGCTTCTGCAGCGGGAAACCCAGCAGGCCCCGCGGGAAGACGATCAACTTCGCCTCGTCCACCTCGACCTGCCCAAACCGTGTCGTCTCGATCGTCATCATCTCTGGATTCCTCCATCCGTGGCCGACGCTTGCACTCGGCGACCTCGGCATCCTGCCGGGGTCCGCGTTGTCCGGGATCCTGCTTCCGCCATTACGGCCACACCTCGGGGCGGATCGACTCGCCGGACCGCGTCCTTGCTTCGCTACACGGCCTCATGAGTAATTATCGGCACATCCGGCCGCTTTACTTATATAAAACGTTTGCACTTTCGTCCTCACCGCAGAAAATCCAGCAACGACAGCTGCATCAACCGCGAACCCGTCATCATGTTCGCCTGCAGAATCGTCTGGGCCTGCGTGAACCGCGTTATCGCTTCTGTGTAATCCGCATCCTGCACCTCCGACAGCAACGACTTGCTCGCCAGCACCGCGTCGCCCAGATGCGCCTTCTGCGCCGCCACCTGCTGGCCCAGCGTGCCCGCCTGGCCCTGCGCCGTGCCGATCCCCTGCAGCAGACCGCTCAACTTCTCGCCCGCCGCCGTGATCCCCGCCGTGTCGTTGCTGCTCAACGCACTCCACAGGTCCTCCAGCACCGTGAACGTCCCGCTCGGCCGCACGATGCTTACGTGCCGGCTAATCAGCTCGCTGCCCGTGGCCGCGACCTCCAGCCCCAGGCCGTCCATCGCCGCCGAGCCGCTCAGCCGCTCCACGTGCAGCGCCCCCGCCCCGCCCGTCCCGTCCGACAGCCGCAGGCCGTTGCCCGTCGTCGCCAGCGACGCCGTCAGCGACACGCCCGCGCCGCTCGCCGCCGCGTTGATCTTGACGATTACATCCGCCATCGTCCGGGCCCCGTCCAGATCCACATCCACGTTCGCCCCGCTCTTGGCGACGATGCGGAAGTCCGCGCCCGCGGCCGTCCCCACGCCGCGCCCCTCGTTCAGCGACGCCAGCGTCGTGCCCTCGTGCAGGCTGCGAATGCCCAGCCAGGTCGCCGTCAAACCGCCGGCCTCCCCGATCGACAACTGCGAGCCCGACAGCCGGCTGCGCACGTCGATGCCCGTGCCATCTTCGTTGATCTGCGCCATCACCCCCAAGCCCGTGCCGTTGATTGCGTTCAGGATGTCTTGGACGGTCTGGGCCCCCGAGAGGTCCACCTGGACCGTCTTGCCCGCATTGCTGATCAACAGCCCGCTGGACTGGTCGACCCCTGAGCCGCTCTGCAGGTACGCCACCGGCGTCGTCAGCGTGACTTTCGGCTTCAGGTACGGACTCACCAGGGGCCCGGCCGCCGGCACCGCCTGGCGAATGCCCAGGTCCAAGGCCGCCGTGCCCTGCCCCGGATCGGTCACCTGTAACGTGAACGCCGGGTTAACGGCCAACTGCAGCCCGCCCGTGGTCACCGACGCGTTCACGCTCGCGCCCGCGTTGCCGGCCGCCGCGTTGATCGCGTTGACCACGTCGCCCAGCGTGTTCGCCCGGCTCAGATCGACGCGGAACGAGCCCACTCCGCCAACCTCTTGAATGTCGATCGGCCCCAGCCGCACACCCTCGCCGCCGGCCCCGCGCAGATCGGCCAACCGCACCGTCTGGTCCAGGCGCGGTGTCAGCGGGTTCCAACCCCGCACCTCCGCACTGATCGCCCCAAAGACCTGCTCGCCCGTCAGACTGATCATCTGCAACCCCGTGCCGTCGACGTTGACGCTCAGGTTGGAGGTGTCCCCCTTGTAGAGCACCCCGCCCAGCGCCTCCTCGAACGGCGGCTTGTCGCACGTCTGACCGGCGAACAGGTAGATCCCGTTCTGCTGGCGGTTGGCGACCGTAAGCAACTGTTCGATCAGTCCTTTGACCACCCCCGCCGAGGCCGCCCGCTGCTGGGCGTCCGCCGGCACGCCGGCGTTCTGGCTGGCGATCGCGCTGGCCTGGTTGAGCACGTCTCGCACGTCCACCAAGGCCGATTCCGTCGCCGCCGCGAACCGGTCCGCGACGTCCGCGTTCCGCTGCAGCTGGCCTTGACGCTCCAGGATGGAATTCAGATTCAGCGCCCGCGCCGCCCCCGCGGGGTCGTCACTGGGCACCAGCAGCCGCTTGCCCGTGGACAGCTGCTGCTGGCTCCCAAATAGCTGCAGCATGTTCGTGCGCATCTGCTCCAGGAGCATCTGCGACTGCATCGAACTGCTGACTCGCATGCCTCGGATCGCTTGAATGCTCATGGTTATCTCACCATCCCCAGCATCTCATCGACCAGCTGGTCCACGATCGAGATGTAGCGGGCCGCCGCCTGGAAACTCCGCTGGTACCGCAACAGGTTGACCGCTTCCTCGTCCGTATTCACGCCGCTGATGCTCTCTCGCTGCGCCTGCAACGACTGCGAGACGCTGTGCGTCGCTTCGCTGTTGTGCCGCGCCGCCGAACTGGCCGCCCCCAGGGAACTCACCGCCGCCGCCCACAGCTGCGGAATGCTCGCCCCGCTCTGGCCCATCTTCTTGTCGCCCAGCGAGGCCAGCGCCGCGGCGTTCGAGCCGTCGCCGGCCCGGCCCGTCTTCGCCGCCGCCAGCCGCCCCGAGTCGCCCGCCAGCCCCGACTCCACCGCGATATTCTTGGCATCCGTCCCGGTGAAGAACGCGTTCATGCCCAGCGCCGCCATCGCGCCGCTGGTGTCCTCGCCGAACGTGAACGAGTAGCCGCCGGCCGCCTGCAGCCGCAGCCGGTTGTCGCTCGTGATCGAGGCCGTTACGTTCGCGGCGGTGCTGTTGATCTGGCCGACCAGGTCCTGCAGCGACATGTCCGTGCCCAGCCCCGCCTCCGAGGCCGCGATCACGTACTCCTGGGCCACCCCGTTGCTATCTTTGACCGTCAGCTTGAAACTGCCGTTGCTCACCGCCAGCGGCAGCCCCGTGCTGCCCGCGCTGCTCAGAGCCGCCGTCGTGTCCAGCACGTCGTACGCGCCCGTGATGGCCGTCAGCGTCGTCAGGCCCTGGCCCTGGCTGTGGATCCGGTTGACCTGCTCGATCAGCGTCGCCGCCAGCTTGTCGATCTCTTGAACCTGGCCGTACACGGACTCGTCCCGGCTGCTGACCAGCCCGGCGATCTGTCCGCTGCCGATCTTGACCGGTCCGTTGCTGTCCGCGAACCGCACCGACACCACCGTCCGGTCCCCGACCAGCTCCTGCTCCGCCGTCAGCCCCCGCGAGCGGGTGTACTGCACCAGCGGCTCGCTGCCGACGTAGACGTTGACCGCCCCCTCGGGCGTCTCGCTCGTCTGGATGTCCATGAACTGGGCCAACTGCTTGAGTACGCCGTCCCGCTGGTCCCGCAGTGACGCCGCCGCGCCCTGGCCCGTCGATTCCGCCCGCACGATCTCCAGGTTCAGACCGGCCACTTGCTTGGCCAGGTCATTGGCCTGCCGCGTCACGTCGATGATCTGCTGATTGAGCTGCTCGTGCAGGTTCAGCAGGCCGCTGCGCATCTCGTGCAGCCGCGTCGCCACCGACTGGCCCGCATGGATCGCGATTTCCCGCGTCGACATGCCCTCCGGACCCGGACTGTTCTGGACCCCGTCGAACGAGTTGAAGAAGTTGCTCAGCAGGCTCGAGAGGTCCTCGTCGCTCAGCTCGTTGTACAGCGACTCCACCTGCGACAGCGCCTGCTGCTCGGCCAGATTCTTCTGCTCGTCGCCGACGCTCGCCCGCAGCCGCGTCAGCAAGGCCTCGTCCAGGTGCCGCTGCAGGCTCGTCAGGGCAACGCCCCCGCCCGGCATCAGCCCCTCCGGCAGCGTCACGCCCGGCATGCTCGTCAGGATCGGGCTCTGGCGCGTGTAGCCGTCCACTCCCGCATTGGCGATGTTGTTGCCCACCACCTGCAGGGCGCTCTGATAGCTCAGTATCGCGTTCTTGCCGATTTGTAGTGCGCCGGTTATCAGTCCCATGACACCTTATCCAATCGCCTCGAACACCCTCGACCGCTGCGCCTGCCGCAGCTTGCCGTTGGCGGCGTACACGCCCGTCGTACCCGCTACCTGCGACACCATTTCGTATGCGCTCTTCAGGTGCAGGAGAATGCTCCGGCTGACAACCGCCAGCAGCCGGTTCAGCCGATCGACCTCCAGCACCCGCTCGCGCAACCGCGCCGTCTGCTCGTTCAGTCTGCTGCGGGTCGGCTCCGGCAAGGCCATCGCCAATCGGCTGGCCGTCACCCCGCGCCCCTGCGTCGCCCCCTCGATGCCCGCCCGGACCGCCAGGTCCTTCACGACCGCCCGCCGCTGGGCCTCCGTCTTGGCGACCTCGCGGACGAACTGCTCGGTCTGCTCCTGGCACTGACGCATCATCTCGCTGTCCGCCGCCCGGGCCGCCGCCAACTGGCGATCCAGCGTGGCGATCATCTGCTCGTGCAGCCGCACCAGCGAGTCCATCAGGCCTGCAAGTTGTTCCAGATCTTTCTTCATGACTTCGCTACTCAGTCCGTCCGTCTCGCGTTCACCGTTTGGCCGGCTCGCTTGCCAGCCACGCGTTCTTCCCATCACTTGGTCAACTGTTTTCCATCCGCTTCTGCATCGCCTGGGCGACGTACTTCGCCAGCGGCAACTTGCTTGACTGGCCCACCTTCGTCGCGATCTCCATGGTCAACTGCTTGGTGTAGGCCTGTTCCGCCGGGCTGTTGGCAAAGTACGTCTGCTCGAACTTGCCCAGCGCATCCGCCAGCATTGGCGCGATCAGGCCCACCGAAATCATTTCATTCAACTTGCCCTGCAGCTTCTGGCTGTCGACCGGCCCGGCCGAACCCTGCGCCGTCGTGCCGCTCGCAGCGGTCGAAGGCGTCTCCCCCGTCGCCCCGCTCGTCGCCGCCGCACTGGTGAAACGGGCCTTCTGGCTGTCGATCGCGCCTTGCATCGCGTCCTTCAGCAGTTTCTTGAACGGGCACTCCGCCGAGGCCGCCTTGCTGAACGCCTGCTTGGCCATCGCCACGTCGAAGTTCGTGTTCACACCCGGCACAGCCATGACATCTACTCCTCAACAATTAACCGGGCGTGCAGCTTGCCCGTCTTGTACAGTTCCTCAATGATCGTGATCCGGTCGTCCACCGGCACCTTCAACTGGTTCAGCGCGTCGATCAGGTCCGCCATCTTCGTCCCGCCCCGCTTGCCCGGATCGACGGCCACGAAGCCTTCCTGCCCGGCCAGGGCCCCGCCCGCCGCCGGCTGTATCGCCAGGGTGCTGATCGTCAGCCCCTTGTGGCTGATCGCCACCGGCGAGATCTCCACGTCGCCCGTCACGATGATCGTGCCCGTCCGGCGGTTGAGCTTCACCCGCGACTCGGCCTGCGGCAGCAGCAGATCCTGCCCCTGGACCCACGCGATGAACGATGCCGGGTTGGTCCGGTCCGCCTGCGGGATCGTCACCAGCACGTTCTTGGGATCGACCGCTTTGGCGATCGCGCTGACCCGGCCAGGCTCGCTGGAAAACTCGCGGATCGTCTGGGCGATCGCGTTGGACATCGACCAGCCCGCGTGGGCGTCCTCGATCACCAGCGTGATCTGCTCTTCGACGACGTAGTGGTAGATGATGTCCGCCTCGAGGGTCGCACCTTGCGTGATCGTCGCCGCCGTCGGCGTGATCGTGTCCGGCACGTGCAGCGGACCATTGGCCAGTGCGTAGATCCGCTGGTCGGCCTTGTGCGGGCCTTGCAGCGGCGTGATCAGCAGCCGCCCGCCCATCAGGCTCTTGGCGGCCCCGATGCTCGTGACCTTCACGTCGATCCGGTCGCCTTCGCGGCTCCCATACTCCGGCAGCGTCGCCTCGACCGCCACCAGCGCGACGTTCTTGGCGTTCTTCAACTCGTCCATCGACAGTACGGGGTTGGCAAACTGGGTGAGCATGGCGGCCAGGGGCCGGATCGCAGGCAGGTACTTGCCCCCGTCGCCCGTGCCGTTCAACCCGACGACCAGGCCCATGCCCGTCAACTGGTTGATCCGCTGGCCCTTCAAATGGGTGACATCGCCGATCCGCATGGCCTGCGCGGCCGGCACGCTCAGCACAAGCGCCGCCACGACCACCGCCGCCCGAAAGATCTTCGTCCTGAAGTTGTTCGCGAGGAATTCCATTTCCCGCATCCTGTCCTGCATCTTGCCTCGTGCATCCCGCAGGTGCATCCTTACACCCGCGTCCAGCCGTTCCTGCTGTTACTGGCTGCTGCCATCAGTACGGCCGGGCCGTGTCCAGCAGCTTGGGGATCCAACCCCGCCGCGTCGCGTCCTTGACCGCCCCCTTGCTCTGCGTGTCGATGCTCATGTCGCTGATCTGCGTGCTGAGGATTGTGTTGTCCGGCCCGACGTCCTGGGCCCGGCACGTGCCGCTGAGCACCAGGTTCTGCTCCTCCTCGTCCGTCTTGATCACCTTCGTGCCCTTCAGGACCAGCGTGCCGTTCGGCTTGATGTCGATGATGTCGACCGTCATCCGCGTCGTCAGCATGTCGCTGCGCTGCGTCTGGCCGCTGTCCTTGAGGTTCTGCTCGAACGTGCCGCTGATCTCGGGCTTGCCTTTGGGGAATTTCTGCTGCTGCCAGCCATCGTTGATCCGGAACCATTGGTTGAGCTTCGTGCCCAGGTCAAACTTCTTCTTGGTCTCCAGGTCCGCGTCGTGCTTGTACTTGCGCTCCTCGCGAATCACGATGGTCACCAGGTCGTGCACCTTGAAGACCCGCGGTGCCGGCAACTGCACCGCGAATAGCGAATTCGCCTGCAGCGACGGGTTGTCGTGCCCCGCCATGCCGTACGTGATCGGCACCGACGCGCTGGGCCAGTTCTGCGCCTTGGACGGCGGCGCCGACTGCTGCGCCTGGTTGGCCTGCAGGAACAGCGAGTTGCTCTGGCCCCGGGCCTCCTGCCCCGCCAGCATCGCCGCCGCCACCAGACTGCCTGTCATCAGAGAACGAAGAGCTGCCATCCTGGCTTACCTCTCTAGTCTGCTCGGCTCAGCAGCGGCCCGCTGCTGGCTGGATCCGCCTCGACCGTCTTCGGCCCCGTCACTACCACCGCGTAGACCTGGCCCTTTGGCTCGGCCTTCACCTCGATCCGCTCGCCCTGGCTGCCTTCCTTGAGCGCCTTGGCGCTGCCGCGAATGCTCAGCCCGCCCCGCCGGAACCACACCGTCACATAGTCGCCGCGACGCACCAGCGGCATCGCCTGGATGTCGCGGGACGTCACCATCTCGCCCTGGGGGATGAAGCGCTTCGCCTCGCGACCGACCACCACGCTGCTCGTCGTCAGCCCGATGTCCTCGATCCGTGTGAACCGCCGCTCTTCCAGGCTGACGTCCTCGGGGCGGACCATCGCCCCGCGGTTGATCGGCCCCCGTGCGACGACCACGCCCTTGCTCAGCAAGACCTCCGCCATCACCGGCACCGTCCGGGCAACCTTGCCCGTCTCGACAATGTCCACATCGACCGTCACCAGCCCCAGAAGCACCCCGTTGCGGGACCGCACGTGGAAGGTCACGTCCTTGCCGCCCAGCCCCAGCACACCCTTGCTCGCCGCGGCGAACCGCACCTCGGCCTGGCCGTCGAACTTCACCAGCCGATCCGCCAGCGCCTTACGCACCGCCGTCTCGACCGTATTCGCCTCGTGCTTGTCCTGGCCCTTGTCGGCCTTCGCCTGCTGCACATCGCTCATCGCGCCGGGCCGGTACACCTTGCAGCTGGCCGAGCCACTGATGCACAGGCTCGCCAGGTTCACTCGGGCGCCGCTCAGGACCTTGCGGACCTGCTCGACGTCGACGCTCTCGGCCTCGCCCGGCTTCGGGGCACTACACACCTCGACCTGCCCCAGCGCCTCCGCCGCCTGCTCGTCGAACCCCTCGAAGCCCGCCAGGTCCGCCAGCACGACCTTCTCCGTCCGCACGACGGCCTGCGGATAGACCTCGACAACCGGCAAGGCCGTCACCGCAACCGCCGCCTGCATCATGCAGGCCGCCGCCGCGATCACCGCTGCTCGCACCAGGATGTCTCTAGTCTTGGTCATCGCCATTCCGCCGTTGTTTGGAGTCCAGTCTTTAGCCTGCGCCCTGTCTTTGTCCCGTTTGTTGCCGTCTGCTAGCCATTACCTTCGGAGGTTCCCGATCAACTGCATCGTGTCGTCCGCCACCCGCAACGCCTGGCTATTCAGCTCGAAGTACCGCTGCGTCTGGATCAGATCCACCAGCTCGCGAACCGGATCGACGTTCGACATCTCGATCGCGTTCTGCTGGATCTGGCCCAGCCCCTGCTCGGTCGGGTTCGCCACGATCGCCTCGCCCGAGGCATCCGTCGGCTTGTAGAGGTTCTTGCCCACCGCCAGCAAACCCGCCGGGTTCACGAACCGGGCCAGCGTGATCTGGCCGACCTGCGTAAAGTTCTGCTGCCCCTGCGTACGGGCCAGCACCTGCCCCGCCGTGTTGACCTGGACATCCTCGACGTCCTGCCCGATCGTGATCGCCGGCTCCAGCACCGACCCCTCGCTGTTGGCCAGCACCAGGTTGCCGTTGCCGTTGACCGTGAAGTTGCCGGCCCGCGTGTAGGCGGTCACTTCCTGCCCGCCCTCGGTCGTCTTGACCTGGAAGAATCCGTTGCCCTGGATCGCCATGTCGAACGGCTGGTTGGTCACGTCGATCGGGCCCTGCGTGAAGTTCAACTGCGTGCCCGAGACGTTCGTGCCCAGGCCCACTTGCACGCCCAGCGGGATCGGGTTCTGCCCGCCGGCATTCTGCGTCCCCGGCTCGACCTTCGTCTGGTAGAACAGGTCTTCGAAGTTCGTCCGGCTCCGCTTGAAGCCCGTCGTGTTGATATTGGCGAGGTTGTTGGCCAGGACGCCCAGCTTGGTGTCCAGTGCCCTCATGCCTGTCGCGGATGCATACAGTGCGTTGATCGCCATATCGTCGATTCCTTCGAGGCGGGCCCACTCGGCCCGCCGTGTTATGGATTCCTGTTAACCGGTAGGCCGGGCCACTTCGCTGATCAGCCGGCCCAGCGTCCCGTCCTGCAGCGTGACCATCTGGGCGTTCATCTGGTACGCCCGGCTCGCCGCGATCATCGACGCCATCTCGCCCATCGCTTCGACGTTGCTCTTCTCGATCGACGCAGGCCGCAGATGCGCCGCGATCGCCGTCGGCTCGCCCGCCCCCTCGATCAGGTTCCCGCCGACCTTGCGAATCTTCGCCGGGTCGAAATCGGCCACCTGCAGGTCCGCGACCGACCGGTCGTTGACCAGCACCTGACCCCCGACCGTGATGCCGACGCTCTTGGCATCCTCCGGCATCGCGATCTCATGACCCCCGCTGCTCAGCACGGGCCAGCCGCCCCGCGACGTGACCAGCCGATTCTGCGAGTCGATCGTGAACGCCCCGTCCCGCGTGTAGCGCACGCCATCCGGGGTCTGCACCGCGAAAAAGCCCCGCCCGCTGATCGCCACGTCCAGCGGATTGCCCGTCACCTCGGTCGGCCCATCCTGCCAGTCCGTGTGTGTCGGAGCCGACCACACCCCACCCGTCTGCCCGTCCAGCACCGCATTCCGCGTCGCACTCGAACGACTCTGCGCCTCGACCAGCCGCTCGCTGAACGAGGCCATGTCGCGCTTGAAGCCGGCCGTGTCCACGTTCGCCAGGTTGTTCGCAATCACATCCTGGCGAACCTGGTTCACGAGCATGCCAGCCGCGGAATGGTACAGTCCGTAAATCACCGATTCGGCTCCACCGTGCGATCCTCGAGTTCGACCAGCCGACCGACCGACCAACGACCCTGCGACTTCAGCCGGGCCACCTCGACCATGTGAATCGCGGCCGCCTGCCCGGCAGCCGCAAGGATTCGTGCGCCCAACGCTGCCCAATCCGTGGGCATGCGACTCGCGGCCTCCGTTGCCGACTCGCGTACTGTGTTACTCATGGCGCACGGCTCCTTGCCTCTGCCAGACAAACTGCCTCGTCAGAGAACGGCCTATAGCAGGCACCGTGCCAAACCAGAATGGACAGGAAGTTTGACCCACATCCTGCACAGGAAACGGAGCGCAACACACTTACGGCACGTGAGATAGAGATATTTCACTGACCTGCTGTTTTTCAGCGGTTCTTCCAAGGCGGGATCACGCGATTCGACCCGCACGCGCAAGACCTGCCACCTGAATGCAGCTCTTGCGCGTCGGTTATTGCGCTTCGGGCTTCTGTCGGGGAATCAGCAACAAGCCGAGCCACGCCTGCCTGGTGTGCAGGCGCATGGCCGGAAGGGTAGCAACCCGTTCGGAGTCCCCTCTTCAGCGGGCGTTTGCAGTTCCGGCTTCGGCCGGGTCTTTGTTGGGCAGAGCAGAGGTCCTCAGAACGTCGCCACGATCTGCCGGAAGACCTCCCCACGCTGCTCATAGTTCGTGAACATGTCATAGCTGGCCGAGCCGGGGCTCAGCACCACCACATCGCCAGGCCGCGCTAGATCGCGGGCCGCCTTCACCGCTGACTCGAAGTCCGTCGCCGTTTGGATGACGGGCTGATCGGGGCGCTTCTGCCGCCCCTGGATCTCCTTGACCAGCATATCCTTGGTCTGCCCGATGCAGACCACCGCCTTCGTGCGATCCGCCAGCAATTGCCCGAACCCGCCCAGGTCGATCTTCTTGTCGTAACCCCCGACGATCCCGACGATCCCCTTGTCAAACGACGTGAACGCCTTCTCCGACGCCTCCGGAGTCGTCGCCTTGGAGTCGTTGTAGTACCGCACCCCCCCGACCTCGCGAACGAACTCCAGCCGGTGAGGCAGCCCCGCAAACCCCTCCAACAGGCCCCCAAACGCCTGTTTCGGCAACCCCAGCGCCAACCCGATCGCAAACGCCCCCGCCGCGTTCAGCACATTGTGCCTGCCAGGCAGCGGGGCCGCAAAGCCCTCCCACGTCGCGAAGGCATCGTGCAGCGTCGGCTCATCGGAGAACTCGCGGAGGGCCTCAGGCTGCCCCCTGCCATTCACCCGATACCGCCAGACCAGTGTCATGTCGCCCAGCAATTGCACGATCTGCTCGCGAAGCGGCCCATCCTCGTCGCAGATGATAAGAGGGTCCTTCTCCGGGTCCAGGTGCCGCAGGATGTTGAACTTCGCCGCCACATACGCCGCGAACGTCCCGTGCCGGTCCAGGTGATTCGGCGACAGGTTCGTCAGCAGAGCCACATGCGGGCTCCAGCCCATCTGCCCGAGGTATTCCAGTTGAAATGAACTCAGTTCCAGTACCACAATGTCGTCTTTGCCGATGACCGAAAGGCTCTCCAGCAGGCTCTTGCCGATGTTCCCGCCCAGCCACGCCCGCTTCCACCAGCCCAGCCCCTTTTTCGCCGCCCCATCCAGAATGTGGTGCGCCATCGCGCTGGTCGTGCTCTTGCCCACCGACCCGGTGATGCCCACCACCTTCGCCGGGCACCGCTCCGCGAACAGGCAGATCTCGCTGGTAATCGGGATCCCCGCCTCCGCCGCGACCTTCAGGTAAGGCGACTCGAACGGTACCGCCGGACTCGCCACCACCAACTCATGCGTGCGGAAGTCCTCTTCGCGATGCTCCCCCAGCCGCAGCGTCACGCCCAGCCCCTCAATCGCCCGTAGCGACTCCGTCAGCTTGTCCGCCGTCGCCGTGTCGGTAACGGTGACCTTAGCCCCCTGCTTCGCCAGCCACTGCGTGACACCCACACCCCCGCCGAACCGCCCCAACCCCATGACCAGCACGCGCTTGCCGCGTAGATCCTGCATATCTCAAGCCTTTCCTCACCGGCCACAACGGACCACCCGCCGCCCCCCGCCCACGAACGACTACCCCTTCTTCCCCGGCGACTCCGCCGCCTTGGCGTTCCGCTTGGCCCCCGCCTCGGCATGGCTCGCCGCCGCCTCCACCCCATTCGGCGCGAACAACTCCTGCTGCCCCGGCGCATCCTGCTGCGACAACTCGATCGCCGTCTGCGCCTGCTCGATGAACTCCCCCACATCCTGGAACTGCCGGTACATGCTCGCAAACCGCACGTACGCCACCAAATCCACCTGCCGCAGCCGCCGCGCCGCCTCGTCCGCCAGAAACCGGCTGGGCACTTCCTTGTCGAACTGCCGGAACATCTCCTCTTCCACCAACTCCACCAGATGCTGCAACTGCTCCAGCGACACCGTCCGCTTGTGCGTCGCCCGCTGCAGACTGGCAATCACCTTGCTGCGGTCATACGCCTCCCGGCTGCCGTCCTTTTTCACCACGGTCAGCTTGATCGCCTCCTCGACCCGCTCGTACGTCGTAAATCGCCGCTTGCAGGACAAACACTCCCGCCGACGGCGAATCACCACCCCGGCCTCACTGCTGCGCGAGTCGATCACCTTGTCGTCGTCATTCCGGCAGAACGGGCACCGCATGATCTGGCACCTTTCCTATCTGATGAATCTCCACTAAACTATGGGCCGGGCAGTACTGTGTCAACAAACACCCGCGCTGGTCGCTTTTCTCCAGCCGAATCTTATACCCCCTTGGGCCCTATGCAGCAGCGACAGTTGGCGAAACTCAATATCGGTAATACGGAAATCGTCGGCTATAGCATGGCAGGCGAGGAAACCGTCATCGCCGCTCCGGAATTCAACGTCCTGTTCGATATCGGGCGTGCCCCCCACGACCTGATCAACTTGGACTACCTCCTGCTCACCCACGGCCACATGGACCACGCCGCCGGCATCGCCTACTACTTCAGCCAGCGCAACTTCCTCGGCAATCCCGCCGGCACCATCCTGCTGCCCCGCCCCCTCGCCGCCCCCGTCAAGCGGCTCCTGCAGGTCTGGGGCGAGATCGAGGGCCACCCCTCGCCCGCCAATATTATCCCCCTCGACCCCGGCGGCGAGCACACCCTCCGCCGCAACCTCATCGTCCGCTCCTTCGCCGTCCCCCACGGCGCCCCCTCCCTCGGCTACGCCATCGTCGAGTACCGCCACAAACTCCGGCCCGAGTTCGCCTCCCACTCAGGCCGCGAACTCGCCGACCTCAAGCGCAAGGGCGTCGAGATCGAGTTCAACACCGAGGTCCCCATGATCGCCTACTGCGGCGATGCCGCCTCGGGCGACTACCTCGACCTGCCCCACGTATCCCAAGCCAAGGTCGTCATCCTCGAGTGTACCTTCTTCGACCCCGACCACGTCGTCCGCGCCCGCGCCGGCAAGCACATGCACGCGATCGACATGCCCGAAGCCCTCCGCCGTATCCAGAGCGAAAACATCCTGCTGTTCCACCAGTCCCGCCGCACCTCGCTGAGCATGGCCCGAAAGGTCCTCCGCGCCCTTCTCAAAAAAGACGACATGGACCGCATCACCTTCCTGATGGACCGCAAGCACCTGCAGGCCCCCCCGCCGGCACCCAAGCCCGCGGAGTCAGGCCCAACCCCCAAACCAGGCGAAAGCAAATAGCACCGATACCCACGTCGACGTCCTGGACCTCCTGACCTTCGCCGACAGCTGGGCCCGCATCACCCAAATCAGTCACCGGGACGTCAATAGTCCCAGGTCTCATGAGCAAGGGGGGCGACATTCAACTGCTGAGGCGGTGGCGCGGGGGACGCCCCTGGGGAGTGAGGGATGGAGGATCCGGATCGCCGGGCGGTTGGGTCTGGATCTGACGCTGCGGCCACGGGGGTGGCCGAGAAAGGCTCACACATCTTCCTGACACCTTTTCTGCGTCATTTGCGTGGACGCGTACACGTGAGGCAAGTAGCTATCCTGTGAAGCCTTCTCTACTAGGTATCCTTCTAATACTGACATGGCATGTATCGTGCGCCTGCGCGTATTCGGTTGCACCAGAGTAGTTGACAGCCAAGATGTTGCAACGTACAAGATGATGATCGTCCAGATTTCTAGTCATCTGTCCATGGTTGTATCGGTACATCTGCCCTTTGGCTGATTGCTGCAATACAACGCAAGGTGGCCCATGAGCACAAAGAGAGTCGTAGCCAGTATTGGTCAAGTGCTGTGCGTGGGCGCGCTGGTCATCGCTGGTCTTCTGATGGTCGGGGGCATGTTGTGGATGTGTGCTGCTATGTTCCCGGTTCTTGTTAATGGGACCGCGCGGGTTAGCTCAATGCTGCTTCCTTGGTTCGCAATCCTGACGGTATTAGTCGTGGGACTGGATGTGTTCGTTCTGTTGCCCTTGGCTATTCCAAGGGGGACACGCAGATTCTCTAGCATTGCGATGTTCGTGTCATCCTATGTATTTGGCATAACTCTTTGGATGGAAGGGCTATTGCTTACGTTGCACATATGGGGGCTGGGGGCGGTGTTCATCGGAGTCTTCCTGGCGGGTGTCGGCGTAGTCCCAATAGCCATGCTGGCGACAGGACTCAACAGCATGTGGATACCACTAGCGGAGCTGGTGCTTCTGGCGGTTGCCACGTTTGCCAGTCAAGCCGGTGCGCTGTCTTTGGCTGAGAGTCTAGATGCTTCGGAAACAGAAGTCAGCGCTGAGCCCTGCACCTTGCCAGAAGCCGGGGACATTCAATGAGGCGCATCTGGATGCCGCAAGTCATTGTGAGCATCACGCTGTTGTGGGCACTGAATCCACACAATCCCTACGGGTATTACATATTACTACGATGGATTTGCTGTGGGCTATTTGCATACTTGGCCTTCAGAGCAGTCGAACATGAGAAGCACGGCTGGGTATGGGTGCTGGGTATTACTGCCTTGGTCTACAACCCGCTTTTCCAGGTACACCTGAACAGAGAACTATGGTCAACCATAAATGTTGCCACCATCGCAATTGCGGTGATCTCCATTTTTGCCCTCAAAGCCAAG
>JANYLN010000233.1 GCA_025357795.1 Planctomycetota bacterium | reverse complement strand
ATCGTAGATAGACCATGGTCCCGGCGGGCCACATCGAGGCCGGCCAGTCCTGATCTTTGGGGCACACACAGACTCGTTACCCATCGTGAGATACTGCGCCGCCATGCGGCGCCAGGGGAGCAGCCCTATGCATATATCGTTTCGCAAGGCTTTGGTCGTGGTGGTGGCTGTGTCGGCAGTGCTGTGTGCTACGAGCACCGCGCACGGGTGTCTGGTGGGCTTCGCGGGGGTCACGCTCAACAACGCCGGCGACACTGGCGTTCAGTGCGGCCGGGCTGCTTGCCATCGGGACGGCGCGCTGGCACCGGGCGCGGCGGCAGCCACGCGGCTGTTAGCGTTGCGATGGCTGGGGGCGCCACGCTCTCCGATGTGCGGGCCAGCCTGGAGAATAGCACGTTTCGTGTTGGCTTGCACGTGACGGGCTACGCGAGTGGCGGGAACGAGTCGTACATCAACAATCCGGTCCCGATCACGACCGGCACACCGGACCCGGCGACGGGGGCGCTGCTGCTGACGGGGGCGGCTGGGATGATCGGGCGGCGGAGGCGGGTACACGGCTGAGGCTCTCAATGGGGCCGGTGCGGGAGGGCGGGTTGCTCCAGGCCCACTCTCCGGGCGGCCATTGTTTCCTGATCCCGTTCCTCTACGGGAAGCGCACGCGGGCGCCGGCTCGGAGTTGCTCGGTGCGATAGAGCGTGCCGCGCCAGATGATACCGCCGCGTCGCCAGCCGAGATAGCCTGCGCGGATCACGAAGCCAACCAGGAGGATGCTCTCGATGGGCAGGAGCAGGGCGGGCAGGATCGGCCTGCGGGCCCAGAGGCTCATGGTGGCCCCGCTAACCAGAGCGATGACGGCGGTGACGAAGCCAACCGTTTGCACCGAGGGCAGGGTGAAGCAGAGCAGGGATACGAACGGCGCGAGTTCCATCGCGAGCATGGCGATGCCCAGCAGGATCGCGCGGAGGAAGCTGAAGCGGCTCAGGACGGTATAGCCTGCGCGCTCGGAACCGAGGGCCATCTGGCGGAGTGAGCTGTACCAGCGGACGGAGATGTGCCTGGTAGCGTTAATGACACTGCTGCGGGCGCCGCTGCGCTTGAGAAGCATGCCGAGGGCCACGTCGTCGCCCAATTCCAATCGCAACCACTCGAAGCCTTCTGTCCGGTCCAGGGCGGCGCGGCGAACGAGGTTGAACGCGCCGATGCCGACGGCGGCACTGGAGTCGGGGTCCTCGATCGCCCAGGGGCGGATCCCGAGGAAGAACAGCCTGACGAACCCGGCGACGGCGATGTCCAGCCAGAAGCCGGCGGACTCGATGGCGGGGAAGGCGGCGAGGTGATCGAGGTTGCGCTGCAGGCAGTAGGCGATGGTGCGGCGGATCGTGCCGGGGGCGAAGTGGACGTCGGCGTCGGTGAAGAGCAGCCAGTCGCCGGTGGCCAGTCGCGTGCCGCGATGCAGGGCATGGACCTTGCCGAGCCAGCCGTCGGGTAGCGCGGTAATGTGGAGCGGCTGGACGCGCGGGTCGGATGCGGCGAGGCGGTCGACGAGTGGGCCGGTGCCGTCGGTGGAGCGGTCATCGATCAGTACGAACTCCAGGTCGGGGTAGTCCTCGGCGAGGCGCGAGGTCATCGCGGCTTCGAGGGTGTCAGCCTCATTGCAGGCGGGGATGATGAGGGAGACCTTGGGCCAGGCGGGCGGATCGGGGGGTTGTTGATGCTCCAGCCTGGGGACGACAAGGATGGTCCGGAGGGCGGCCCAGGCGTTTAGCAGCCAGTACAAACCTCCTGCGATCGTGTACGCGACAACAAACCTGGTAAAGATTGTCATGTTCAACTCCGCGCCGGGGGGATACCGACGCCGCCTGAGGTATTTTAGGCTTTCAGGGACCGCCGCAGCCGGACGGGAAGGGCGGGCGTTTGCCGGGGCAGCGCGGCTGCGGGTACAATGGCGCCGCGGCAAGTCGGATAACAGCGCAGGGGGAGTCAGATGTTCAACAAGGTGCTGGTGCTGTCGGCATCAGTGGGTGCGGGGCATGTTCGGGCGGGCCGGCGCGGCGGGCGCCGTTGTGAGGCGATTGGTGGAACTGCGGGAAGCAGGACAACTTACTTGAGGACCTCCCATGAGCAACGTGAAGGGCCGCATCCCGGTCATTCTGGATACGGACATCGGAGATGATATCGACGACACCTGGGCGCTGGCGATGCTGCTGAAGAGCCCGGAGCTGGACTTGAGGCTCGTCGTATCGGACACGGCGGACACGGCGCACCGGGCGAAGGTCGTTGCGAAGCTGCTGGAGGTCGCGGGGCGGACGGATGTCGCGGTGGGCATCGGGGTGCGCTATCCTGGGCGGATCGGCGTGCAGGGCGACTGGGCGAAAGACTACGACCTGAAACGTTACCCGGGCACGGTGCACGAGGACGGCGTGGGGGCGATGATCGAGACGATCATGGGGTCGGCTGAGCCGGTGACGCTGATTGCCATCGGGCCGGTGCCGAACCTGGCGGAGGCACTGCGTCGCGAGCCGCGGATCGCGGGCAAGGCACGGTTCGTCGGGATGCACGGCAGCGTGCGGATCGGCTACGACTGCAAAGGCGCGCCGTGTGCCGAGTACAACGTCAAGATGCACACCCGCCCGTGCCAGCAGGTGTTCCGGGCGGGCTGGGACATGACGATCACGCCGCTGGATACGTGCGGGCTGATCACCCTGACGGGCGAGAAGTATCAGGCTGTGCGGCGGTGTCAGAGTCCGCTCATTCGGGCCCTGATGGAGAACTACCTGGCGTGGACGGGCGGGCACCGGACGGGGTGGTCGGCGGCGGACGTCCAGACGCGGAGCAGCACGCTGTTCGATACGGTCGCGGTGTACCTGGCATTTGCCCAGGACCTGACGGTGATGGAGGACCTGCCGATCCGCGTGACGGACGAGGGGTTCACTGTCATCGATGACGAGCACGGCAAGAGGATGCACGTGGCGACGGGGTGGAAAGATCTTGGGGCATTCGAGGATTTGCTTGTGCAGCGGCTGATCGCTTAAGAGGAATCG
>JANYLN010000196.1 GCA_025357795.1 Planctomycetota bacterium | reverse complement strand
TGGCGCTGTCCGGCAGGACGATGCCGCCGGCAGTCTTCGCTTCGGCTTCGAGCCGACGAACCAGTACTTTTTCACCCAGTGGACGAACATTGATTTTGGCCATTGGTGGAACCCTCTTACCTGACTCAACAGGACCTATCTATCCGTCAAAACCAGCACAGCCGGCAGCGATACCCGCCACCCGGCCGTTTTGTCACCTCGTTGTTGCTTGCGGCTATCCGGTATCGGCAACCGGCCATCTACTGCGACCGGTACATCGCCCGCTGCAGGAGCCGGCTGACCATCTGCCCCATCAGTTCGACGTCCACCGGGAGCTCGAAGACGCTGTAGGCCGAGAGCTGCAAGGCCTTGTTCAGCAGGTCGGGCTCGGCCCGACTGACGACCATCAGGCAGGCAGCGCTGGCGTCAATCCGATGGATCTGCCGCAGCAGGCTCCAGCCCATTTCGGTGAGGCTGGGCTGGTCCAGCACGACCACCCGCGGTCTGACCCGGCTGACCCACTCGATCGCCCGATCCGGGGAACGGACCGGCACGACCTCGACCTCGACGGGCCGTAACGACTCCGCCAGGCGATGCACCCACGGGCCGGATACCTCCAACCCTCGGGTCACCAGGATCTGTGGTCTCGAACTCGCATGGGGCGCGAACGTCATGGCACACCTGCAACTATCTATACCGCACCGCTGCTTAAGGCACTAGCAAGGGACATGCCAAACAGACTGACGTGGTGAAAACGGAATCACGTGGCGATATAAACGGCGTAAATATCGTTACTTGCGCACACAGCCCTCCAGGGTGTCGGCATCTGCCCGTCGGCGAGGCCATGTCAAGATGTCACGTAGGGTCTCCCGACATGCCGGGCTTCTGTCAATCTGGCAGCCGGAAATGAATAAGGGAGAAAGGGTAACGGGGCACGGATTGCCGACAAGGAGTGGCGAAACCGGCAAAAGTGACACCCGGCATCCTTCGACCTCCGGCAACACGCCTGCCCCCTTCGACAGGCTCCCTTCGACTCACTGCGCTTGCTCAGGGTAAGCACGACCCAGACGTGGCACCTGGGCCTGATCGCCCTGCCCTGCCGGGGTGTGCGAGGCGGTCCGCGAGGCGGGCAAGCTATACGCAGTTCCTGGCGAGCATCAAGGGGGATGAGGCGGTGACAACGGGGTAGATGCTGCTGCTTGTTATCTGCTATTTGTCAGTGGTTACGATTGGTGGTGGACTTCAGCGGAACCGCGTACAATCCCGCCCACAGATCAGCGAATACCAGACAACCAATAACGAAGCGTGTTGCCACTGTCATGACAAGTACCGCCCGACGAATCGTCGCTGTCGCCTTGAACCCGGCCGTGGACCGCGTGCTGGAGGCACCTCAGCTGACGCTGGGGGCGCACCAGGTGGTCCGGCTGCTGACCCGCTACCCGGGGGGCAAGGCCGTCAACGTCGCCAAGGCGCTTTCGCTGCTGGAGGTGCCGTGCGTGCTGACCGGGCTGGTCGGCCAGGGCGAGCACGAGTACTTCGCGCAGGATGTGGCTGGGTCGCTCGTCCGCATGGAGATGCTGGCTGTGCCGGGCCACACGCGAGAGAACATCACGCTGATCGATCCGGTCGCTCGCAACGAGACGCACCTGCGCGACCGGGGGTTTCCTGTGTCGGCCGGGACGTTGGCCCATCTGCGGCAGAAGCTCGGCGAACTGGCGGGCCACGACACGGTGTTCGTCTTCAGCGGGTCGCTGCCGCCGGGGGTTTCGCAGGCGGACCTGTCGGACCTGCTGGGGGTCTGCCGGACGGCGGGCAGTCGACTGGCGATCGATGCGTCGGGCGAGGCCCTCTCGACGGCGGTCGATGCGGAGCCCTGGCTGATCAAACCGAACCAGCAGGAGCTCGAGGAGTTGGTCGGCCACAACCTGCACAACGTCGAGGAGCTGATCGCCGCGGGGCGGGACCTGGCGCAGCGGATCGAGCTGGTGCTGGTCAGTCACGGGGCGGGCGGCGTGTACCTGTTCGCGGGCAAGGCGGGCTGGCACGGGCGGTGCGAGGTGCCCGTAGAGGAGGTCACCAATACGGTGGGCTGCGGCGATACGCTGCTGGCGGGATTCCTGGCTGGGCTGCACAGGGGGTGGGAGTACACCGATGCGCTGAAGCTGGCCGTGGCCAGCGCGGCCGGGACGGCGGTCAGTCTCACGCCACGGTTCGAGCGAGGGCGGGTCGATGCATTCCTCGAGCGGGCAAAGGTGGAGAAGGTATAGACCTACCCCCCTGCCCTGTGCCGGATTGTACATCACGGGCGCGATCGCCTGTGTAACAACCGCGCGAAAAAGAGGCCGCGGCACGTGTTACGCGCCGCGGCACTCTGAGGTCCTCCCGAACCTTCTGATTCGTGATGTCCCGGACCCTATGGGAGAAAGAGGTCCGGCACCTGATTGTCCTGGGACAGTCGCCTGTCATCCGGAGCGGCCCGGGCTGGTTGCCTCAGGCGGCTCGACTCGTCATGGCCTCAGTCCGGAAGAAGAATAACCTTCGATGGATCAGTGGCAGCCGACGAACGGAGGATCTTGGTGACCTTCTTGTTGCCGGCGCCCAGGGCTACGGCCAGGGGCGTCATGCCCGTCGCGTCGCGGATCGACGAGTCGGCGCCGTGGTCGAGCAGCAATCGGGCCGCCTCGGTCTGATCCACCTTTGCGGCTGCGTGCAGCGCGGTGGCGCCACGGGCGTCCAACTGGTTAACGTCGCAGCCTGGCCGATCGAGCAGCATACGCAGGGCGCGGGTGTCTTCGGCAGTGGCGGCGACGTGCAGCAGCGGCGGGAGCGATGCCTCGTAGGTGTAAGCCTTGCCGCCGTCCAGGCCCGTCAGGACCAGTTCCCGCTTTTCAAGGTCGTAGGTGCCGGTACCGACGGTGTTCAAGATCCCGGCCCCCATGTGGCGTTCCCACTTGCCGACGGCCTGGACGGTGGCGGGCCGGTTCCAGGGATAGCCGGGCATATCGAGCGCGAGCCGCAGCAGATTGTCCGTGGTCATCGCTTGCTCGACGAGAGTCAGTTCGGTCTGAAGCCGGCCCTTACGCTGGAAGGCCGCATGCAGGAACAGGAAGTAGCCCGCCACACACAGAACGACCGCACTGATCGCGATCGTCGTCCACTTGGCGCGCTTCGAGAGATGCACCCGAGGCAGCCAGGGAATGAGGGGCTTGCGGTTTTTCTCGATGGCGGCGGCCTTGATTTCCTCTTCACTCAACGGGGCATGGCAGCTGGAGCACCTGGCTTGCCCTTCGTTATACCGGGTCCCGCAGGTCGGACAGAACCGCTGCACGATGTGCCGGATACCGGCCATTTGCGAGGACACGTCCACCTCGCCCGTGGAGACGACCCTGGGCGCGGCGCGGCGGACCGAGATGATGTCGTCGGCCGAAACAACCGCAACGGGCTTGGGCTTGCTACGAGCAGGCGTCGAGGCTGGTGCCGGGCGAGAAGCCGGGGCCGAGGGTGCGCCGCCGTCCGGCTGGAGTAACAGGGACGTGCCGCAGTGAGGGCATTTGCCCTTCTTACCGGCGTATTGGTCCTTGACGCCAAACTGCCTGCCACAGGTGCATGTGATCTTGAAGCTCATCCTGGCGATTCCCTTTAGCATTGCCCAATGAATTAGACCGGACATCCGCCATCGGGTCAAGCTTAGTGTTCGCAGCTCCAACGGGCCCGACTTTGCCCGACAAGAAATTGGGTGTGTGCCTGAAAACGCGGGCAATGCGCCCAAAACCTGGACCCCGACCGGCGTACTTCCCATTGCCCGGCAGGGACCAAATTGAGAGGCCGCAAGGGTTTTCGCCTGGCGGCCTCTCTCAGGTCCTCCCGAACCTTCTGATTCGTTGCGTCCCGGGCCCTTGCCCTTACGGAACCAGGAAGGAGTCCGGGTATGTGGTCTTGCTCTCTGCGCGCCAAACCCAGTTCGGCATTAGCGTGGCCGTATCGTACGTAGCCAGGCCCCCTGCGTTGTACAGCCC
>JANYLN010000193.1 GCA_025357795.1 Planctomycetota bacterium | reverse complement strand
GGTGTAGCCGGGGGCGGCCGGCTGGATGCCCAGGACGCTGGTGAGGAAGAAGATGTTGGGAGAGCTGCCCCAGGCGTGGCAGTCGCTGCGGGATTCGCCGAAGACTTCGGTGCAGGTGGTCATGCCGTCCGCGAGCATTTGCTGCCAAGGGGCCATGAGGGACAAGATGCGGTCGGACAGGTCAGCGCGGGTCATGGCCAGGAAAAGGTAATAGTACCAGTAGGGCGTGCCGAGGGGGGTGAAGCCGGGGGCGGCGCCGAGGTCGGGGACGCTGCGCAGGAGCAACTGCTGGGCGGAGGGGGTTTCCTCGAGGCCGTTGAGGACGGCCTGGATCTGGCCGTGTACGCTGAAAGACTTCCTATCGGGCGTATCGGCGTAGGCGCGGCGGGAGGCGTCCCAGCAGTCGGCCTGGACGACCTGCTCGATCGCGCCGCGGAGGTTGCGCATCTGCTGGACGTGGGCATCCATCTGGCAGGCGGCGTGGAGATCGGCGGCCCAGCCGAGCGCCTGGGCGAACAGAAGAGACAGGAGCATCGAGCCGCCTTCGGTTGCGCCGGGGGGGACGCCGTGGGTCCAACCCGTGGCCCAGTCGGCGAAGCACCAGTAGGGCAGCGGGCCGAGCAGGCCATCGTCGCGGCGGTGGCTGTGGAACCAGTCGAGGATGCCGCGGACGGTGGGCAGGTAGCCTTTGACGAAGTCGAGGTCGCCCCGGTGGCGCCAGAAGTCGTGGAGCATGCCGATCCAGTAGAGGCTGAAAGTGGGGATGACCTGGCGGAGGCGGCAGGGCCAGCGGCTGGAGGTGAGGCCGTCAGGCAGGCGGGAGCTGTAGAAATCGTCGATCGCCTTGCGGGCGAGGCGGTCGTCGCCACTTTCGAGGTAGGTCAGGACGGCCATGATCCGCGTATCGCCAATATATTGTAATTGTTCGTAGTGGGGGCAGTCGAAGAAGGTTTCGTGGGCGCAGAGGCGGAGGGTGCGCCAGCCCAGTTCGCGGATTTGGGGCAGGTGGAGGTCGGGGCCGGTCGGTTCGAAGGTGGCGGCCTGGTCGAAGGGGTAGCCCGTGAAGAAGAGGTCGAAGCGTTCGATAATGAGGGGCGTGTCGGCGGTCTGGATCGCCAATTGGGCGTAACGGAAGGGGCGGAAGCAGCAGGTTTCGAAGGTGCGGTGGGGGCCTGCGTCGGGGATGAAGCGGTCCTGGTGGCCAACGATCGTGCGCCCTTCGACGACGTTGCGATTGCCCTTTTGGCCGGTGGCGGGGTCGACGGGGGCTTCGGACCAGGTGGCGAGGATGTCCGCGCCAGCGCCGCCCGAGACAGTGAGGGCGGGGTAGGCGTTGGTGAGGTGGCCGCGGTCGAGGACGACGGTGAGGGCGGTGCGGGGCGGGATGGTCAGGGGGGAGTCGTGTTCGATCAACTGCTGCCAGGCGGCGGGGTCGCCTGCTTCGATGCGGGCGATTCGTTGGAAGCGTTCGGGGCGGTACTCCATTTCGGGCAGGGGGTCGGCGACGAGCCACCAGGGGGTGGAGGGGTCGAGGACGCAGAAGGTTTCGGCCTGGTTGAGCCGGCGGGGTTCGACCCAGCCTGCAGGGTCGGCGTGGAGGGCGGCGAAGTCCCAGGTGGCGAGTCGGCCGTCTATGGTTTCGGTCTGAATGGGGGAGAAGAAGGCTGAACCGTAGAACTGGGGGCCGGCAAGGCGCGAAGGGTCGAGTTTGCAGAACCAGCGGCTGGGCGTGGTGCCGGTGTCGAGGAGGTCGGCGAAGGGGGGATCGGCGGAGAGCAGGAAGCCGCCGGCCTGGCCTATCTGGGCGATCTCGGCGTTTGCGCCGAGGTGGCGGGCGAGGGCCGCCAGGACATGGGGGCCGGCGGGGAGCGGGCCGGTGTGGACGGTGCGGTAGCCCCAGCGGGTCAGGTCGGAGCGGGAGGGGCCGCGGCTAATGGGGCGGCCGTCGAGGTAGAGGACGTAGCGTTCATCGGCGGAGACGCGGAGGGTGAGGTCCGCGGCTGGTTGGGCCAAGTCGAAGCGATTGCGGAAGAGGACGCAGGCTGGCGAGGAGATTGCGACGGCTGGGTGCCAGACCCAGGCTGCGTGCCATTTGGGTTGGTGAATGGGGTTGTGCAGGGGCATATGTGTATCCTTGTTTGGCCAGGTCACGGGTTACGAGGGGCCAGTGTCGGCGGTTGACGGGCCACTGTCAACGGGGGTGGCGATTCAGCTGGCTGCTAGAGCGTTTTCCGATTATCTCTAGCGGGAGCGACAGCATGGTCTTGCAACAGCGCAGGACCAATGGCACCCAGCGCTCATGCCTGATGCTACACATAAACAGAATCCGATCTAGCCGGCTTTGACGGCTTCGGCGACCTTCTGGCCCAGTTGGCGGCAGGCTTGGAGGTCTTCGGGGCGGGGCTGCCATTTGGCGCTGACGCCGGGGGCGATGACGGGGATCTTGCAGGCGGCGAAGCGCTTTTCGATGACGGCGACGGCGGCGGCGTTCCAGCCGAAGGAGCCGAAGGCGGCCCCGATCTTGTTCTTGAAGGCGAGGCCTTCGAGGTCCTCGAGGATCGGGGCGATGGTCGGCAGGATGCCGCGGTTGAGGGTGGGCGAGCCGATCACGAGGGCCCTGGCCTTGAAGATCTCGACGAGGAGGTCGTTGCGGTCGGTGACGGCCATGTGGAGCATCTTGTGGGGGACGGCGGCCTCGACCAGGCCGTCGCTGATGGCCTCGGCCATGCGGCGGGTGGCGTTCCACATGGTGTCGTAGAGGATGAGGGCGCGTTTTTCGGGGGTCTGGGCGGCCCACTGCTGGTACTTCTCAACGATCTGTAACGGGTTCTTGCGCCAGATGACGCCGTGGCTGGGGGCGATCATGTCGATCGGGAGGTTCATCGCCAGGAGTTCCTGGATCTTCCTGGTGACCAGGGCGGAAAACGGCGTGATGATGTTGGCGTAGTACTTGAGGGCTTCCTCGTAAAGTTCCTCTTCGTTGACCTGGTCGTTGAAGCGGAACTCGGTGGAGTAGTGCTGGCCGAACGCGTCGTTGGGGAACAGGATGTTCGGCCCGGTGAGGCAGGTGAACATGCTGTCGGGCCAGTGGAGCATGGGGGCTTCGATAAAGACCAGTTCGTGTTTGCCGATCTTGAGGCGGTCGCCTGTCTGGACGACGTGGAAGTTCCAGTTTGGCTGGTGGTAGTGGCCCTCGACGCTTTCGCGGCCCTTGCGGGAGACGACGACGGTGGCGCTGGGGCAGTGGCGGAGGATGGCGGGCAGGGCGCCGCTGTGGTCGACCTCGCTGTGGTTGGTGACGATGATGTCGATTTTGGAGGGGTCGATGATCTTGCGGATATTCTGGATGAACTCGTCCTGGAAGGGGGTCCAGACGGTGTCGATAAGGGTGACCTTCTCGTCGAGGATCAGGTAGGAGTTATAGGTCGAGCCGCGGTGCGTGGAGAGTTCGTGGCCGTGGAAGTGCCGCAGTCCCCAATCAGCTACGCCGACCCAGAAAACGTTCTTTGCCAGTTCGGTAATCATGCGATTGCTCCCGCGTCGATCCTGCCTGTTCGTCGGTCGAGTGTCGCGTGCGTCCTGTCGGGGGATGCACGCGTGCCAGCGGGGTTCAGTATAGCGAGGGGCGACGGGGTTGTCTTCGGGGCGAGGCGCCGCCTCCGGTGGCGCCGCCTACGACGAGGATGTCCGTGTGGGTTTCGTGCATGAGTATCTCCCTGGCTGTGTGGTTGGTGCTGCTCAGCCGCCTGTGGAGGCGGGGGAGGGGTTGGGGGCGTGGACCTGGCGCATTGTCAGTACGGGCTGCAGGTCGCCTGCCAGGCGGGCGGCGAGTTTCCGGGAGCCGGTGGTGTTCAGGTGATCTACGTCGGAGAAGTCGGCGTCTTCGAACGGCATGACGGCTTGGTAGTCGAGCAGTTGGAACCCATATTTGGCCTGGAGGTGTTTCAGGCCGGCCAGGTACTGCTGGTAGTCCTGGGGGCCTGTCGGGGAGATTTGCAGGAACTCCGGGAGGAAGGGCATGTTCAGCACGACGACGTCGATCGAGCGCTCATTCGCCCGTTGGAGGATGCGTTCGAGGGCTTCGACGGAGGGGCCGCTGAAGCGGTAGCGGCGCATGATCTCCTGGTAGGGGTGGTTGGCGGCGGCGAGGAGCTTTCGCTGGCGGTCGTCGAAGACGGTGCTGCTGGGGATGTAGCCGTAGTCGTCGAGTTTTGCCTTGGGGTCGATCTGGCCGGTGCGCAGGTTTGCCCGGTGGCGGTAGCGGTAGAGGAAGCAGTTCTCGACGAGGAATCGCTGCCAGGCGGCGGAGAGGCCGGTGCTGGCGAGGATTCGGGGCATAGGGGCGCTGACCAGAGAGGCGTAGTTGTCCTCGAACTGCTTGTTGTACTCGTTGAGGATGACGGGGTTGACGCCGAGCAGGAGCATCCTGGGGTGCAGGGCGGGCAGGTAGACCTTTTCGAGCATGAACTCCAGGGCGGTGAAGGTGCGGCCTCGCAGGGCGCCGTTGTAGATATTGCAGGTGGGCGAGCCCATGGCGGCACTGATCGCCTGGGGGGAGATGCTGATGGTGGCGTGGGAGGCGCCGAGGATGAGCACATCGACGGGGCGGGCGGCGTCGCGGCGTTTCTCGACCTGCATGACCTTGGCGGCGGTCTCGGGGTTGCCCCAGAGGACGGGGTCGGGCAGCTTGTCCTTGAGCACGTGCAGGCCGACTTCGACGCCGAGCACGAGCAGGAAGGCCAGCGCGGCGGCCGGCGGAACCTTCGCCCCCTTGAGGCTGAGGGTGTCAAAATTGAAAATAGATGAACGGTATTTCGCCATCGCTTCGTAGTCCAAATATGGCCAGGATCAGCATCGCGTAGACCACGCCGCGGACCGGCCAGGGCCAGCGAAGCATGATCGTGTGATCTCTTGTGAGGTACTGCGGGATATCGATGAACAGCAGCATCGCCAGGATCGCGGCGAAGACCTTGATCGACTGCATCTGGGGCCAGGGTGTGAGGGTGAACATGCCGGTCAGGTAGGTCCAGGCATGGGTGAAATCGGCGGCGCGGAAGAAGATCCAGGTGAGGGCCACGAGGTGGAACGTCACGAGGGTCTTGAGCAGATTGGTCGGCCACCGGTTGAGGTAGTGCCAGCCCTCGGCGAGTTCGATCTTGCGGCCACGGAGCATCCACTTGTGCATCGCCAGGTACGTGCCGTGCAGGCCGCCCCAGACGACGAAGGTCCA
>JANYLN010000182.1 GCA_025357795.1 Planctomycetota bacterium | reverse complement strand
CCCACCTGCCCCGCCCGGAACCGCGCCAGCGCCGCATCCTCCGACCGTTGTGCGATCTCGATGTTCGCCTGCGCGATCGCCAGCGACTCCCGGCCGTACTGCACCCGGTGATACGCCTGCTTGACCGTCGATGCCAGCTCGACCGCCTGCCCGACGATCCGCAGAATCGCCTGGTCCAGCTCGGCCTGCGCGATCCGCTTGCGGACAGGGATCTGCCAGAGGTCAGCAATGTCCTGCCCGATGCCCAGGTCGATCTTCGATCGCCCGCCGCCCTCCGGGAACATCGCCACCAGCGACAGCGTCGGATTCTTAAGCAATTGCGACTGCACCAGGTCCGCCCGCGCCACCCCGATCTCCGCGAACGACGCCTGCAGCTCCCGGTTCGCCAGCATCGCCCTCTGCAACGCCTGATCCAGCGTTAGACGGTCCGCTATGTCTACCAACGGACTGGGCTCATCGGAAGGGCTGTACACCTGCGTAGTAGGCACACGCTGCCGGATCAGGTCCCCGGCCTTGGTGTAGTCCGCCTGCGGCCTCACCCGCCCGCACCCGCTCGCCGCCAGCAGCGCCAACCCCGCCACCATGTGTACAACTCTGTCCTGTAGCACAGTTTGTCTCCCGTGACTTGCTTGTGTGTCAGCCATATTCTTGGAACAATGTACGCGTGTCAACTTCCGCGTGCCGCCAGGCCAACAAGCGGACCCGTTGGCAGGTCGCTGAAAGTGGACCGCCTCCTATGGCGACATAAGATCTGTTCTTGCTCGCGATCTCGCCAGCCCGACGTACGGCAGATCGGAAAGGAGCGAGGGACATCCGTATGAGCAGCAGCCGCGTATCCGGTTTCGGCGACCTTGTCGTACACCATCGCAAGGCCATCCTCTTTCTGACCGTCAGCCTCTGCCTGGCGGGCATCTACTCCGTCACCCGCATGCCCTCGAGCGTCTTCCCCGCCACCGACTTCCCTCGAGTGGCTATCCTCGTGGACAACGGCGTCATGCCCAGCGACGAGATGATGGCCACCGTCACCCGCCCCATCGAAGAGGCCATGAAGGACATCCCCGGTGAGGTGAACATCCGCTCCGCCACGGGTCGCGGCTCCGCCCAGGTCGACGTCTTCTTCGGCTGGCAGACCGACATGGCCCGCGCGGAACTGCACGTCCTCAGCCGTATCTCCCAGGTCAAAGGCAGCCTGCCCGCCACCGCCCGGGCCAATGTGCACCGCATGACCTTCTCGGAATTCCCCATCATCGGCATCAGCCTCACCAGCCCCAGCCGCAACATCACCGACCTCTGGGAGACCGCCCGCTACGACATCAAGCCGCGCTTCCTCCGCATCCCCGGCGTCGCACGCGTCGATATCGTCGGCGGCCGCGAACCGGAATACCACGTCCTCGTCGACCCGCTCAAACTCGAGGCCTACCGCCTCACCCTCGACCAGGTCACCGAGGCCCTCGAAAAGACCAACCTCTTCACCCCCGCCGGCCTGCACGAGGAGGATTACCAGCTCTACCTCACCCTGGTGGACGGCCGCGTCCACACCGCCAAGGAGATCGGCGAACTCATCGTTCGCTGGGCGGGCGGTGCCCCCGTCCGCATCGCTGACGTTGCCGACGTCAAGCCAGGCAGCGCCCCCCAATACAACATCGTCACCGCCGATGGCAAAGACGCCGTCCTGCTCAATATCTACAGCCACCCCGACGGCAGCACCCTCGGCATCGCCAGTGCCCTGCAGACCGAACTGGCCCTGCTCCACCGCCAACTCCCTCCCGACATGCAGATGACCTTCTACTACGACCAGTCCTCCTTCGTCCGCGACGCCGTTGGCAGTGTCTGGGAATCCATCCTGTTCGGCCTCGTCCTCTCGATCGCCGTGCTCTACCTCTTCCTGCGCAGCGTCTACAGCACAGCCATCGCCTCGCTGGTCATCCCGATCACCGTCCTGGTCACCATCGCCGCAATGCACGTGATGCACATGACCTTCAACCTGATGACCCTCGGCGGCATCGCCGCCGCCATCGGACTGGTGATCGATGACGCCATCGTCGTCGTCGAGGATATCTACACCAAGGTCTCCGCCGGCCTCTCCGGCACCCAGGCTGTCCGTGCCACCGCCGCCGAAGTCACCCTCCCGCTCGTCGGCTCCACCCTCACCCCCATCGTCGTCTTCCTGCCCCTGACGTTCCTGGAGGGCGTGGCGGGCGTCTTCTTCCGCTCCCTGGCGATCACCATGGTCGTCGCTCTGTTGACCAGCCTCTTCCTCGCGGTGACGGTCACGCCCACGCTCGGTGCCCTCTTCATCCGCCGGCGCGGCTCGGTACACGATGAACAGCATCAGGGCGGCCCCATCCTCCGCAGGCTCGCGGCGGCCTACGAGTGGGCGGTCCGTCGTACCTTGGGCCACGCCTGGATCCTCGCCGTCGGCCTGCCGCTCGTCCTCGCCGCCGGTGTGCTGATCTACTACCACCTCGAAACCGACTTCCTGCCCAAGCAGGACGAAGGCGCCTTCGTCCTGGACTACTGGTCGCCCCCCGGCACCAGCCTCGCCGAGACTGACCGCATGCTCCGCCACGTCGAGCAGATCCTCCGCCAGACACCCGAGATCGAAAGCTATTCCCGCCGGACCGGCGCCGAACTCGGCTACGCCGTGACCGAGCCCAATACAGGCGACATCGCCGTCAAACTCCGCCCTGACCGCCACCGCACGACCGAAGAGGTTGTAAATGTCCTCCGCGAAAAGGTCCACGTGGCCGAGCCGGCCATGCTCACCGAATTCGTCGGCATCCTCAGCGACGTGATAGGCGATCTGACCTGGTCCCCCGAACCCATCCAGATCAAGGTCTTCTCGACCGACCCGGCTGTCCTGCGCACCACGGCTACCGAACTTGCCGAGCGGATCGAGAAGATCCCAGGCATCGTCGACGTCAGTAACGGCCTCATCGTCGCCGGCCCCTCCCTTGACTTCCGCATCCGACCCGAGGACGCCGCCCGCGCCGGCCTGACCGTCAGCGAAATCGGCTCCGCCGTCCAGACCGCCATCGAAGGCAAAACCGCCTCGTACGTTCTGGAGGGCGACCGCATCAAGAACATCCGCGTCCGCCTGCCCGCCAGCCATATCCGCCGCGAGCAGACGCTCCGCCACTTGCTGATTCGCTCGCCAAACGGCGTAGCCGTCCCCCTGGAGGAACTGGCCGACGTCCGCCGCCAGCCGGGGGAACTCGAGATGCACCGCGAGGATCTTCGCCAACTCGTCGCCGTCACCGCCCGCCTGTCCGACATGGACCTGGGCACCGGCATCCGCAAGATCCAGCAATCCCTCGCAGGCCACGTCCACCTGCCCCCCGGGACCACCCTGGAGTTCGGCGGCCTCTACCAGCAACAGCAGGAATCCTTCCGCAACCTGACGGTCGTGCTGGTCCTGGCAATTGTGCTGGTCTACACCGTCCTGCTGGTCGAGTTCCGTTCGGTCCTCAAACCCCTGGCGATCATGATCGGCGCCGTCCTGGCCCTCGTGGGTACCGTGGCCTCCCTCTGGATCACCGGTACCTCCCTGAACATCGTCTCGTTCCTCGGGGCGATCATGGGCGTCGGCATCGTCGCCAAAAACGGCATCCTCATGCTCGACTTCGTCGAGCACCTGCAGGGCCGCGGCCTGCCCCTGATCGACGCCCTCGTCCAGTCGGGCCGCCGCAGGCTCCGGCCCGTACTGATGACCTCTCTGGCTACCGCGTTCGGCATGCTCCCCCTGGCCTTCGGCATCGGCACGGGAGCCCAGATGCTCCAGCCCCTGGCGATCGCCGTGATGGGCGCCCTGGCGATCTCCGTCCTGCTGTCCCTGATCGCCACCCCGGTCGTATACTACTTCCTGCTGCGGATTTTCCGCGTGGAGCTTCAACGTGAAGAGCAAACAGTCGAGTCTGTGGCTTAGACAGTGGCATGGAATCGCGGTCCTCCTGTTCGCGGTCGTAGCGCTGGCCGGCCTCTGCCAGCCCGGCTGCTCGCGATCCGCGGGCCATGAAACCGCCGAGGAAGCCGGCGCGCACGAGGCCGCCGCGCCCGTGCCCGTGCAGGCGACCACCGCCACCAGCAAGCTCCTGCAACCTGCCGTGCACCTCGTGGGCCGGGTCACCCTCGACCCGACGAGCATCGCCACTCTTTCTGCGCCCATGCAGTGCGTGGTGCAATCCATCGCCGTGACGGAGGGCCAGCACGTCGCCCCCAGCGCCCTGCTCGTGCAGATGGACCCCCGCAAGGAGCAGGCCGAGGCCGAAAAGGGCGCCGCTGTCCTCGCCAAAAGCCGCGCCACCCTCGACATGCTCAAGGCTGGCCCCCGCGCCGAGGACATCGAGGTCGCTCGCCAGGACCTGCAAAGCCGCCAAGTCGAAGCCCAGTCCGCCCAGGAGGTCGTCAAGGGTAAGGCCGAACTCCGCCAAAAGGACGTGATCTCCACCGCCGAACTGGAAGAGGCCCATCGCAAACTCGCCGCCACCCAGGCAGCCGTCAAATCCGCCCAGGCCAAACTCAACGTGATGGAAAAAGGTCCCCGTCCCGAGGAGATCGCCCAGGCCGAGGCCGAGTACCGCGGCGCAAGCGCCGATGAGGTCCTTGCCCGTTTCCATCTCGAACACTGCCGCGTCACCGCCCCGATCGAAGGCAATGTCGCCAAGGTCGCCGTCCATCCCGGCATGGCCCTCGACGTCGGCGCTGCCATCGCCGAGGTCATCGATCTTCGCCGCGTGCTGATCGAGACGGTGATCCCGCTCTCCCGCCTCGCCGACCTCCAACTCGGCGCAACCGCCCAGATCACCAGCACGGCCTACCCCAACCATACGTTCGAAGGCAAGGTCGTGCGGATAGGCCAGCAGGCCGCCCCCGAGACAGGCGACCTGCCCATCTGGATCGGCATGGACAACCCGGAGCAGTTCCTGCGCAAGGACATGGTCGTCCGCGTGACGCTGCATACCAGCCCCGTCCAGGCCAAGGTCGTGATCCCCGAGGTTGCCGTCATCGAACTCGAGGGCCAGTTGATCGCCATCACCATTCGCGATGGCAAGACCCACAACGCCCCCGTCACCCTGGGCCACCGCGTGGACGACATGGTCGAAGTGGTCGATGGCCTCGCCCCAGGCGATCAGGTCATCACCAGCGGCGGCTACGGCCTGCCCGAGAACCACCCCGTGACGGTCACAGAACCGGCCACCCAGCCCGCCGCCTCCCAACCCGCCGAAACCGCCTCCCGCTGACGCACCACAAGCGGGAACGCCTGTCTCTGTTCGCTGCATGGAGTCCAAGGCGGGCATCGGTTCGCAGGAGTCGTGCGGAATCAGCGCAAAGAAAAAAGCGGGTGATGGGATTCGGACCCACGACATTCAGCTTGGGAAGCTGACGCTCTACCAACTGAGCTACACCCGCATTGCGGCACTGATTGTAGCCCGACCTCCCCCACCCGGCAAGCACCCGCGCAAGGCAATCCTCCGACGCCCCATGCCCTTGCCGCCCACCCATCCGACTGTATGCTGGTCCCCTTAGGCTGCCTCGCGTGACAGCCAGTATCGTATAACCGTGTGTCCCCGCTGCCAGGCTGCTTGCTCGCCGTACCGCCCGGGGATACCATAAACCAGAGATATGTTCACCGGAATTGTCGAACATGTAGGTACCGTCCTGTCTGTCAGGACCAGCCCAACAGGCAGAAGGCTGCGGCTCAATATAGGCCCACAACTGTCAAGTGGCGCCGGAAAAGGCGCTAGCATTGCCGTCGACGGGGTCTGCCTGACCATCTCCGATTTCGACGGCGCCACCTGGGCCGAGTTCGACGTCGTGCCCGAAACCCTTTCCCGCACGACCCTTGGCAGCCTGCGACCCAACGACCCGGTCAACCTCGAACGGGCTCTCGCTGCCAACAGCCGCCTCGATGGCCACTTCGTCCAGGGCCACATCGATGCCACGGCCACCGTATCCCACGTGGCCAAAAGGAGTAGCGAGGCCAGGCTCTCCTTCACCCTCGATGCCCCCGAGCAGGCCGCTTACATCGTCCCCAAAGGCTCCGTCGCCATCAGCGGCGTCTCTCTCACCGTCGTCGACGTCGATGGCCCGACCTTCAGTATCGCCCTGATTCCAACAACACTTGCGAAAACCACCCTGGCCGTCCGTAATATTGGTGACAAGGTGAATATCGAAACGGATATGCTGGCTAAGATTGTGGTGAACTACCTGCGAAGGAGCCAGGACCGGACGCAGGATCCGTCTGGCAACCGTTTGACGTTCGAGCAGTTGCGCGAGGCCGGTTGGTTATAGTATGTGGCGATCAGGCAGTAACAACGACAACACGAACTCCGCACAAAAAGGCGTTAAGCCGATCATCGCAATCACCATGGGTGATCCCGGCGGCGTCGGCCCCGAGGTCATCGTCAAGGCCCTGGCCGACCCCGCCATCCGAAATCTCGGCCGTTTCATCATCTACGGCTTCGAGGAACTGCTCGCCTACGCCGCCGACCGCGCTGAGATCAACCCCTTCTGGTGGCGAGAACCCCACGACGACGTCCGCCGCATCGAAAGCGGGGTCATCGTCGCCGACTTCGACGACCTCGAATGTCCCCTGCACATCCACCGGGCCACCACCGCCGGCGGCGAAGCCTCGATGCGATTTCTCGAAGAAGCCGTCGCAGCCGTTAAGTCCGGGCTCGCACACGCGATAGTCACCGCTCCAATCTGTAAGCAATCCTGGCGCCTCGCACGCTACCGCTTCCCGGGCCACACGGAATTCCTGGCCAAGGCCTTCAATTCCCGTCGCGTGACAATGATGTTCGCAGGCGGCCCCTTCAAGGTCGCCCTGGCCAGCACGCACGAACCGCTGGCCGCCATCGGAGACAGTTTCAGCATCGGCAAGGTCTTTCAGCCAATCGACTTGATGGACCATGCCCTGCGCGAGTGGTGGGGCATCGCCAACCCCCGCATCGCCGTCTGCGGCCTCAACCCCCATGCCGGCGAGGAAGGCCAGTTCGGCGACGAGGAAGAACGGATCATCAAGCCCGCGATCCTCATGGCCCAGGAGGCCGGCACCTTGGTCGAAGGCCCCTTCCCCGCCGATACGCTCTTCTGGAAGGCCCTGAACGGCAATTACGACGGCATCATCGCAATGTACCACGATCAGGGTCTCATCCCGGTAAAACTGGTCGCCTTCGACACCGCCGTGAACGTCACCCTCGGCCTGCCGACCATCCGCACTAGCCCCGATCACGGCACAGCCTTCGACATCGCAGGCCGCAACCTCGCCCGCCCCGGCAGCATGACCTCCGCGGTCGAACTGGCCTGCAAACTCGCCGTCCAGCGCAACGCCGTCCTCGAAGCCGCCGCCAACCAGGCCCCGCCATAGGCCTTCTCGACACGCCGCCCCGAAACGTGCGTGTTTCGGCAAGACATGCCTTGGCAGACAGGGACCGGCCGCAATTGTAAGCACTTCAACCCGAAGATCCCCCTTATTCCGCCAGACTTCTCCATGCGAGGCTTCTTAAGGTTGCCCTTATGCCGATTTATTCTGTCGGACATTCGACGCCGCGTGAATCAGTAAGCACCCCTTTTGAGAACACCAAAATCGAACTTTCTCTTCGAACTTCGCACGTGTAGCGCTTTCATCGCAACTTAAATCGGCTACAATGCTGCCGCCCATATAAGGGTAGGCTTGCGGAACGTCCTCGTTTACCTTGCAGTCTTTTACCCGTTGCACTACCCTTAGCCGTTCGTGCAATTGTCGGGAGGTCATTTGTACAGGAGCCAGATGCAATGAGAGTGATCATCGTAAAAGACACGCAGCAAATGGGGCGCGTCGCGGCGGACCTGATCGTTCAGGATTTGAAGAAGCGGGCGGTTTACGTGCTCGGTCTTGCGACCGGCAGCACGCCGCTTTCGATGTACCAGGAATTGATCCGCCGCCATCGCGAGGAAGGGCTGGACTTCAGCAATGTCATCAGCTTCAACCTCGATGAATACATCGGCCTGCCGGCCAATCATTCGGAGAGCTATCGTCGCTTCATGAACGAGAACCTCTTCAACCACATCAACATCAACAAAAAGCTGACGTTCGTCCCGGACGGCACGATCAAGGACCTCTGCGACGTCGAGAAGTTCTGCGACTGGTACGAAGGCCAGATTGCCGACGTCGGCGGCGTGGACTATCAGGTGCTCGGCATCGGCACCAATGGCCACATCGGCTTCAATGAGCCGGGTAGCAGCCTCGGCAGCATGACCCGCATCAAGACCCTCACCGAGCGGACCCGTCTGGACAACGCCCGGTTCTTCGACAACGACATCAACCAGGTGCCCAAGTACTCGATCACCATGGGCATCGGCACGGTCATGAAGGCCAAAAAGGTCGTCCTCCTGGCCAGCGGCAAGGGCAAGGCCGACGCCGTCGTTGAGTCCTGCGAAGGCGCCGTCAGCAGCAAGTGTCCCGCCAGCGCGCTGCAGCTGCACCAGTACGCCACCTACGTCGTCGACGAGGCGGCCGCCAGCAAGCTGACCCTCGAAGGCTACGAAAAGATCTAAGCGAGATTTCCCGCTGACGGACCCGCCTCGGTACCTCCGAGACGGGCCCGTTGGTTCGTTCGCGCGCCATGGCCGCATCGTGCTCACCCTGAACATAGCTGGAGGGCGCGGCCATGCAATGCTGCGAATAAGGATGTGCACTCGAACCAGTTGGCGTCCGCCGTGCCGCCAGGTACGACTGACGCATTGCAGTAGAATCGGTCAAGATTGCAGGACTGTTCGACAAGGAGCATTGGTCCATGAAGTTGGTGATATTCGAAGATCTTAATAAGGCAGCGAACTTCTACCCCATTTCGCTGTCACGCCCGGTATTCGAACTCCGCTGCGGCATCTTCAACCTCGCGGAGAAGATCTCCAAGCGGCTGGCCGCCAGCCCCTCGGCGTTCCTCTGCCGCAGCTACCTGACGACGACCTTCAAGCGCCGCGCCGGCACCGTCGCCGTCAATGACCTCGCCGCCGTCAAGAACGACACCGTCCTGATGGTCAACGGCCAGGTCAAGGCGTGCAGCCTGAACGTCCAGGCTGCCGGCCCCAGCGAGATCGGCATGAGCGGCGACCAGGTCGTTTACTGCCGCCTCTCGGGTAGCGATACCGCCAAGATCGACGCAGCCAGGATCGGCGTCGAGACCCTCCCGCTCGTCGCGGGCCACAATCTGCCCATCAAGCAGGTCGCCGATGCCAGGTTCTACCAGTACAGCTGGGACGTCATGCTCGACAGCCCGCATGACATCACCCACGACTTCAAGCTCATCGGCAAGCGCGGCATCGAGGGCACCATCGAGCAGCCCAGCGGTATCCGCGGCAGCAAGGACGACATCTACGTCGCCCCCGGGGCCAAGATCCACCCGATGGTCGTGATCGATGCCTCGAACGGTCCGGTCTACCTCTCCGAGGACGTCGAGGTCCACCCGTTCACCCGCATTGAGGGCCCGGCCTTTGTCGGCCGCAAGAGCCTCCTGCTGGGCGCCAAGCTGCGCGAAGGCTGCTCGATCGGCCCGGTCTGCCGCGTCGGCGGCGAGGTCGAGGAGTCCGTCATGCACGCCTACTCGAACAAGTACCATGACGGCTTCCTCGGCCATGCGTACGTGGGCGAGTTCGTGAACCTGGGTGCCCTGACGACCAACAGTGACCTCAAGAACGACTATACCGACGTCGAGGTCCTCTTGAACGGCCAGAAGGTCAACACCGGCTCGACTAAGGTCGGCTCGATCATCGGCGACCACACCAAGACCTCGATCGCCACGCTGTTCAACACCGGCTCGATCGTTGGCGCGATGGGCCTGCTGATGGCCACCGGCGAACCGCTCCCCAAGTCGATCCCGTCCTTCGCGTGGTTCATCGGCGGCGTGGTTACCAAGGGCTTTGGCCACAAGAAACTCTACGAGACAGCCAAGACTGCCACCAGCCGGCGCAAGGCCGAATGGACCCAGGACGACCTGGACCTCTGGGAGAAGATCTACGAGATCACCGCTCCGGAGCGCGACGCCGCCATCCGCAAGGGCCGCAAGCAGATGGTCAGGAAGCAGTAGGAAACGGTTAGTTCTAACAGCAGCGACAAGGTTCGCTTGCTCACGACTGCTTGAGAGCTGCAAAGACGCACTGACACTCATACATAGAAACGTGAAACGCTAAGGAGACGTTGAAGATGGCTATCAGCAAGGATGATGTCGCTCGCAGAGTCAAGGAAGTCACCGCCCGCGTTCTGAACATCGATGCCGCCAAAATCCAGACGAAGGATACCTTCTCAGGCGACCTTGGCGCCGAGTCGATCCAGTCGATCGAACTGGTCGCCTCGTTCGAGGAAGAGTTCGAGATCGAAATGGACGAGGACGAGGCCCTTTCCGTCACCAACGTCGCCAAGGCCATTGACTTCATCTACGACACCTGCGTTAAGCAAGGCAAGTAGTACCGCATGCCAGGCAGCGACTCCTCGCGACTGGCTGTTCACCAATAGATTCCGGATGCCACCCCCAGGCAGGCAAGACCTGGGGGTCGGCAGTCGGACGGCAATCAAAAGGATGTACCGGCTGTTCCCCTGCGGCCTGCAGGTGCCCCCTGCGTGCGGCAGGCTCTCTCAATGCGCTGTGCGTGAAGGTTCCCAATCTTCCAAGAAGGCGGCGCGGGACGCTTAACCAACGCTGCCGCAGGAGGTCTAGTGATGAAAGAGTATCCGCTGCAAAACATCGACCACCCCAATCTGATCGAGGACATGTTCCCGCACACGTTGCCCCCGCGGATCATGTTCGATGGCAAGATCGTCGAGGAGATCGACGGCAAGCGAGTCGAGTTCGATCCGCAGCAGGCGCTCAAGAGAGACCTGTGCGTCACCGACACGACCTTCCGCGATGGCCAGCAGGCCCGCCCGCCTTACTCCGTCGCCCAGCAGGCCAAACTCTACGAAATGCTCGCCAAGCTCAACGGCACCAGCAGCGTCATCCGCCAAACGGAGTTCTTCCTCTACACCAAGAACGATCGTGCCGCCCTCGATGCCTGCCGCGACCTGGGCTACAAGTTCCCCGAGGTCACAGGCTGGATTCGCGCGAACAAAGGTGACTTCCGCCTGGTGAAGGAGGCCGGCCTGAAAGAGACCGGCATGCTGACTTCTGCCAGCGACTATCATATCTTCACCAAGCAGCGACAGACCCGCCAGGAAGCCTTCGACCAGTACATCGAGGTCGTCGAGGCCGCTCTGGAAGCCGGCATCCGCCCACGCTGTCACCTCGAAGACGTCACCCGCGCCGACTGGGCCGGCTTCGTCTTCCCGTTCGTCCAGAAGGTCATGAAGCTCGGCGAGCAGGCCCCCGACCACCTCAAGCCCAAGATCCGCCTGTGCGACACGATGGGCTTCGGCATCACCTACCCCGGCGCCAAGGCCCCACGGTCGGTCCCTAAGCTGATCTGGTACATGAACAACGAGTGTGGCGTGCCAGCCGACCGGCTCGAGTGGCATGGCCACAACGATTTCCACAAGGTTCTCATCAACGCCTGCACCGGCTGGCTCTACGGCTGCAACGCCGCCAACAGCACGCTGTTCGGATACGGCGAGCGCACGGGCAATCCCCCGCTGGAAGGCGCCATCATTGAGCTGTGCAGCCTGCGAGGCAGCACGATGGGCATGAACCTCTGCATGATCACCGAGATCGCCGATTACATGCGGTCGATCCACTTCCCGATCGCCGACAACTACCCGCTGGCCGGTCGCGATGCCTTCACCACCAAGGCCGGTATTCACGCCGACGGTATGCGTCGCGGCGATCGCATTTACAACATCTTTGACACCGAAACCCTGCTGGGCCGCCCGCCGCGGGTCAGCATCACGGATAAGACTGGCGTGGACGGCATCGTGGTCTGGGTGAACGATTTCCTGGGCCTCAAAGGCAGCAAGGACGCCGTGGGCAAGCTGGATGTCTTCAAGATCCAGAAGTGGGTCATGGAGCAGTACAACGCGGGCGGCCGGCTGACGTCGATCAGCGAAGAAGAGCTGGAAGAGCAGACCAAAATTCTGCTGCCGGATCTGTATGCCAAGTACAAGGGCAAGAAGTAGGCGCCCCTGCTCAACATTGCAGCCAAACAAAAAAGCACAGGCCCGGGATCCCACGATCCCGGGCCTGGCGTATATAGCGAAACAGCCACGACAACGCAGACAAGATCGCTGATGGTGCTCCCCATAGTGCTCGAGCCTACGATACAGACAGACGGCTTCATCCTCAGAGCCTAAGTACACCGCCCCGCCGACCCCGGAGCCTATACGCCCCAATTCTCCGCCAGCATCAACAGGTCCATCACATCCACGCTGCCGTCGTTATTGAGGTCGCACGCCGGGTTGAACCCCTCCTGCCCCACGGCCTTGTCCCAACTGTCAGCCAGGCTCAGCAGGTCCACTATGTCCACGTGCCCGTCGCCGTCGATATCCCCCGGGATCGCAAAGACAGCCGTAACACCCTTGGCGCTGTTCATCACGACGCTCGCCGGGTTCGTCGAGCCTGTCACATCCCCCTCCCAGCGAACGAACTGCCACGGCGCCTCCGATCCGGCCGTCATCTGCACGCTCGTGCCCTGGGGGTACGTGCCCCCAGGCGGGTTCAACGTCACCGTCCCCTGGCCCTGCACGCTCACCGTCAGCGCCCGCGTCGCCACCGCCGCCAGCAGCGCCGGGTCTCCTTGGTAGTTCATCCCGAACATGATCCAGCGGTCAGCCCCGTTGTAGCCGCACGACCCCGCATTCACCGTCTTGTGCGCGTAGAAGACCTGTGCCAGACTCGTGTGAGGCCCCCGGAAGTACTGGTCGTAGAAATCACGGGCGTATTCCAGCGAGGTTCCGCCCGTCGTCCAGTTGCTCGCCGGCGGGTTGTTGGGATAGTACCAGCCCTCCCGGCTACACCCGAAGTAGGCCACCGGCCCCTCCGCGTCCCGCAGAAATGCCTCGCTCAGGCACGGATCGGTCGCATCATCGAACCGCCCCGTCTGGCACGAGCCCGTGTAGATGAAGCCCAGCCGCCCGGTCACCGCCGTCGCATTGCCCGTGTTGAACGACGAGCCCTCCAGCTCCCACGACGCCGTGCTCCCGTGCGTCATCATGAAGACGTGGTACCACCCCTGGTTCAGCCGCGTGGTCAGGTTCGTGCCGTTCAGCCCATAGTTGCCCGACGTGCCAATGTCCCACGTCGTCAGCGTGTCAAAGAACAGCGCCAGCGTCGTAGGCTGCCAATACTTCTGCACCGTGTCGCGGTACAGGCGCCTCGTCCACATCTCCGTATCGCTGATCGGGGAGTGCGAAGCAAAGTTGCTGTACCCATCAGTCACGACGTCGGTGGGTCGATCCGTACCGCTGTACGGCGAGTACGCCGGCGACGCGTTGATCCCCAGGTGCGTGCCCAGCAGCATCATCCTGTCGCTGGCGATCGGGTTGTTCTCGAACTGAATGACCTTGTTGATGTAGGTCGTTGCCTGTAACGCGGTCCGCACCGGGATCCGACCGACAAACACGTCCGGCGCCAGGTCCCCTTCGTTGCCGACAGCCGTCCCGGCCTCGCCATACGTCTGGTCGCCGTCCTCGTCCCACGTGCTGTCCAGCCCCGCATAATACAGGTCCGTCGGCATGCCGCTTTGCGTGGTCGAGCCCACCGCCACGTAGCAGTTCCGATCGATCACAACCGTGTCGTCGCCCCCCAGCACCACGTAAACCGTCCCACGGGTGCGGACATATTCTATAATGCACGCGCGGATCTTCGCCTGGATGTCCACGCCCGCGTACGCCCCCGCGATCGTCTCTGTCGACACGATCGCCGTGCTGAACCCGTTCCGTGCCGCCCGGTGGTCCGCCAAGGCCTGGAACGCGCTGCTCAAGGCGTTCGACGTAATGATCAGGTAGTCCGTCAACCCCGTAGGCTGCGGATCGCTGGCCGCCGCTGCGGCATCACCCGTCGCCACCGGCTCCTCGTTGACCATCTCGCTGTTGACCACGATCTGGCGGACTGCGCTGCTGAAGGCCTCGCGACCCCGCCGCCCCGGTGCAAACATACGCCCCGCCCCCGCACACTGCAGCCGCACCCTGATCCGCGTCGCCAGGTACAACTCCCGCGTCGCCGGCACGTACCGCACCGGATTGATACGCACCGAAACAAACGAATGGCCCCGCATGGTGTGCTGCCCTGCCAGCTCCGCCACCGCCGCCGGCACCTTCGTCGCCACCGCGTACGCCGCCGCGTCAGGCGGCACGAAAGCGGGCAGCGCCACCAGCGGCGTCGACACCGGCACCGGCACCTGTGCCGGGAACATCAGCACATCCCGGGCCAGCAACACCTCGTCCGCATCCGCCTCCACCCCCTGCACCCGCCCCCCGTTGGGGATCAGCACGTTGATGAATCGCGCCGGCAGCGACGGATGCCCAGGCAACTCCTCCGGCGCTCGACACCCCTCCACGCTGGCCGCCCAGAACCCGCCCCCGCTCCCCAGCGACACATCCTCCGGCGCAAATACAACCTCCACATCCAGCACCGAATCCCGCTGCGCCACCGACACATTGCCGTGCCGGGTCTGGCCAACCGTCCTGCCAGGCGCAAAGCCCCCAGGCACTGCCATTTCCGCCCCACGGAGCGAGCCGGGCAGGCCCCAGGCAACAAGGACAGCGACCGCGGCAACCGCGCCACGGATGACAAGAGCAGACCGGTTCTGGATGGACATGATGTCTCCCTACGGATCGGCCCGAGCGCCAGCTTCAGCGGGAGTGCTCATGCCATGAACAAACGAACACACTGGCCGCCACGGACCTCCGCATTCAAACTGACACATATGGTACAAAAAGTCAAGAGGAATAAGGGATAAACGCCACCCGCAACCGCAAACATGAACGACTGCAGCCGTCCCAATTTACTTGTAGCGTCGGCGTTTCGGCTGCCCCCCCCAGGCCAAGGCTACCGGCTCCGTGCCAGTGCCAGCCTCAGGCACCCATTGATGCAACGATAATAGGTGGCGGTCCTGGTTACCGGAGCCTGTGTCGCTTGTGTGTGGGCCAGGTGTGATGGCAGGTTCGCGATGCATGCGGCATTGACTGCCACAATTATGTAGCAAGCGCGTCACGGTTTGCTGGCTTCGTGCAGGTGGCGCCGGAGCCAATCAGCCAAGTCATTCTCAGTCAGGGAGCCTTCGGCCAGTGTTAGAACCGTAAAATATTTCTCTTGGACAGAGGCATCGAGGTCGTGGCCGTTCAGCAGCAGGAACGTTCGACAGACGACATAGGCGGTTCGCTTGTTGCCGTCCACGAAGGGGTGATTGCGAGCGATGCCGAAGGCATAGGAACCGGCCAGGCCAGCCATGTCAGGCTTTGGATCGCCGTAAGCCAGGAGGTTCCGCGGGCGATTCAGGGCGGAGTCCAGCAGGCCGGCGTCACGCACACCGGCATCGCCACCATGCTCGGCCAGTTGGCGCGCGTGGATGGCCAGGACAGCATCCGGGCGGATCCAGACAGATTCCTTCATCCGTGGTCTCACTCCGCCAGTTTCCGCAGGACATCGCGGTCCTCGCGCATGACGCGCTCGGCAGCCTCCAACTGTGCCACGAACTCGGGGTTGTACGGCGTCAGTTCGATGCCGTTGGGCGTCTCCAGCACGTACAGAACGTCCCCCTTCCCGACGCGAAGACGGTCCAGGATCTCCCGCGGCAGCACGATCCCAGCGGAGTTGCCGACGGTCGTGATTTTCACAGTGGCCATGACAGAGTCACTCCTCCAAAGGCCCTTTGATTATAACATCGGTTATAACCAGGAACAAGCCGAGAAGCAGCCCCTGAGCCAACAAAGCAGCACCGCCGGGTTGTGGCCGACGGTGCTGTCTTAGTAAGTCTATGTACCAGATGGAAGCTACTGCGCCTTCCAAGTCTGCAGGATATGCACGTAATTCGCCCGTTCGTACGCCGACGGATCCGGACTGCGCGCCAAATTCATCGACCCCTGCATCTGCTCGAGGCTGCTGTACTCATGCTTCTCCAGCCACTCGGCCATCTGCGTGCGGATCGTCTTGATCACGGCCGGGCCGTTCTTCAGCACCGCCGAAACCATCTGCACCGCATTGGCGCCCGTCATGACGGCCTTGATCGCATCGGCCACCGTGTGCACACCGCCCGAGCACGCCAGCGACGCGTTCACCCGACCCGACAGCACCGCCAGCCACCGCAGCCGCAGCAGCAACTCTTCCGACGTCGACAGGTGCAGCACCCGCTCCATCTCCAGCGTCTCGACGTTGATGTCCGGCTGGTAGAACCGGTTGAACAGCACCAGGCCGTCCGCCTTCGCCTTGTCCAGCAGCCCCGCCATGCACGGGATCGAGCTATAGAACGGCGAGAGCTTCACCGCCACCGGGATCTTCACCGCCGCCTTCACCGCCGTCAGCAACTCGATCGCGCGGTTCTCCACGTCCCGGCCGCACTCGTCCATGTCCGTCGCCAGGTAGTACACGTTCAGTTCGATCGCGTCCGCGCCCGCCTGCGCCATCAACTTCGCGTAGTCCAGCCAGCCCCCCTTGGTCACGCCGTTCAGGCTCGCGATGACCGGCACCTTGACCGCCGCCTTCACCTTGCGGACCGTCTCAAGGTACTCTTCGGGACCGATGCGGAACTCCTCGATGTTGGGGAAGTACGACAGCGCCTCGGCGAACGAATTCGCCGGGGTGTCCATCGCATCCGTCGTCGCCAGCGACTCCTTGATGATCTGCTCTTCAAACAGCGACGGCATCACGATCGCCGCCGCACCGGCGTCTTCCATCTGCCGAACCTTGTCCAGGTCCAGCCCCCACGGCGAGGCGCCCGGCATGATCGGGTGCGGCAGTTTGAAACCGAGGTATGTTGTCGAAAGATCCATGTTCTCTATTCTCCTGGTTAAACCCGGATGGGTCTGACCTCCGGCCGATTCCAGGCAGCCAGGCTGCCCACCGGCCAGCGGACCATGCCCGCCCAAGCGTTCATTCAATCCTTACTGGGCCGCATCCTTCGCGCCATCCGCCTTGGGCTTGGCGATGTTGACCGCCGCCAGCTGCTCGTAGAAGGCAATCCGCTTCGTGGCCGCTTCCTGCGCGGACTTCGCCAGTTCGGCAAACCGCTTCGGGTCGATCTTTTCCACCATCCGGAAACGCGTTTCGTTCTGCATGTACTCCGAGACCGGGATCTTCGGGGCGCCCGAATCCAGCTTCAACGCGCTCTCCCCGGCCGCCGCGCGGCGCGGGTCGTAGCGGTACAGCGGCCACTGGCCCGAATCGACCGCCAGCTTCTGCTGATCCAGACCGAACTTCAAATCGTACCCGTGGGCTATGCAGTGGGCGTACGCGATGATGATCGACACACCCTGGTAGCTGTCCGCCTCCTGGAACGCCTGCACCGTCTGGATGTCCTTGGCACCGAACGCGACCCGGGCAACGTAGCAATGCCCGTAACTCATCGCGATCATGCCCAGGTCCTTCTTGCCGGTCGCCTTGCCAGCCGCCGCGAACTTCGCCACCGCACCGATCGGCGTCGCCTTCGACGCCTGGCCGCCCGTGTTCGAATAGACCTCGGTATCCAGCACCAGAATGTTGACGTTGCGGTTCATCGCGATCACGTGGTCCAGACCGCCGAAGCCGATATCGTACGCCCAGCCGTCGCCGCCCACGATCCACACGCTCTTCTTGACCAGGTAGTCCGCCAGCGTCCCCAGGTGAGCCGCCTTCACATCGCTGCTCTTGGCCACCTTCGCCTTCAGACCAGCCACCCGCTCGCGCTGCGCGGCAATGCCCGCCTCGCTCGACTGATCGGCCTCCAGAATCGCCTTGACCAGGTCGTCCCCAACCTGCGGCGCCAGCGCCTTGAGCAGCTCCGTCGCGTACTCGGCGTGCTTATCGACCGCCAGCCGCATCCCGAAGCCGAACTCCGCGTTGTCCTCGAACAGGCTGTTCGCCCATGCCGGGCCCCGGCCGTCCTTGTTCTTGGTGTACGGCGTCGTCGGCAGGTTGCCGCCGTAGATGCTCGAGCAGCCCGTCGCGTTGGCGATCAACGCCCGGTCGCCGAACAACTGCGTCAGCAGCTTCACGTACTGCGTCTCGCCGCAACCCGCGCACGCCCCGCTGTACTCAAACAGCGGCTCGAACAGCTGGCTGCTCTTGACGTCGACCTTGCCGATCTTGCTGCGATCCACCTTCGGCAACGTCTCGAAGAACGCCCAGTTGGCCTTCTCACGCTCCAGGATCGGCAGCTTGGGCTCCATGTTGATGGCCTTGTGCTTCGGGTTGGCCTTGTCCTTCGCCGGACAGACCGAGATGCACAGCCCGCACCCCGTGCAATCCTCCGGGGCCACCTGCACCGTGAACTTCATCCCCTTGAAGTCCGGGGCCTTGTAGTCCACCGAGCGGAACCCTTCGGGGGCCTTGGCAGCCAGGGCCGGATCGAAGACGTTCGGGCGGATCGTCGCGTGCGGGCAGACCATCGAGCACTTGTTGCACTGGATGCAGATGGCCGGGTCCCACACCGGGATCTCCAGGGCGATATTCCGCTTCTCCCACTTCGTCGTCCCGGTAGGCCACGTGCCGTCCGCGCCAAAGGCCGACACAGGCAGCGAGTCGCCCTTGTTCGCCATCATCACGCCCTGGACGTTGCGGACCTGCTCGGGAGCCTGCGGCGAGACGGTCGGAGGCCGGCCCACGGTCGCCGTAACCTTCGCCGGCACCTTCACCTCGTGCAGATTCGCCAGCGTATCGTCCACGGCCTGGAAGTTCCGCTTGACGATCTCTTCGCCCTTCTTGCCGTACGTCTTCTTGATCGCCTTCTTGATCTGCTCGATAGCCTCCTCGCGGGGCAGCACGCCCGAGATCGCGAAGAAGCAGGTCTGCATGATCGTGTTGATCCGCTGGCCCATGCCCGTCTTGCTAGCCACGTCGTAGGCGTCAATCACGTAGAATATCAGTTTTCTGTCAATGATCTGCTGCTGCACCTCGCGCGGCAGGTGGTCCCACGTCTTCTCCGTGCCGTACGGGCTGTTCAGCAGGAACACCGCGCCCGCCGCGGCCGTATCCAGGACGTCGTACTTCTCCAGGAAGCCGAACTGGTGGCAGCCGATGAAGTTCGCCCGGCGGATCAGGTACTCGCTGCGAATCGGCTTGGGCCCGAACCGCAAGTGCGAGATCGTAATCGCGCCCGACTTCTTCGAGTCGTACACGAAGTAGCCCTGGGCATAGTTGTCCGTTTCTTCGCCGATGATCTTGATCGAGTTCTTGTTCGCCCCGACCGTGCCATCCGCGCCCAGACCATAGAACATCGCCCGCACCACGTTCGCAGGCTCGATGTCGAACTCCGCATCGTACGCCAGCGATGTGTGCGTCACGTCGTCGTTGATGCCGATCGTGAAGTGATTCTTCGGCTTGGCGGCCCCCAGGTTCTCGTAGACCGCCTTGACCATCGCCGGGGTGAATTCTTTGCTCGACAGGCCGAACCGCCCGCCGACGATCTTCGGATCCACCGCAAACGGGCTCGTACCTTCGTTGCGGGCCTCCATCACAGCCGTCAGCGCGTCCTGGTATAGCGGCTCCCCGGCCGAACCCGACTCCTTCGTGCGATCGAGCACCGCGACCGCCTTGACGGTCTTCGGGATCGCCGCCAGGAACCCCTTCATATCGAAAGGCCGGAACAGGTGGACCTTCAGCATGCCCACCTTCTCGCCCTTGGCGACGGCCCACTCGATGTACTCGCCGATCGTCTCGCAGCCCGAGCCCATCGCGATGATGACCTTCTCGGCCTGCGGGTGGCCTTCGTAGGAGTAAAGCTTGTACTGCCGGCCCGTGATCTTGCCGAAGCGGTCCATGTACTCCTGGATCATCCCCGGAGTAGCATCAAAGAACGGGTTGCACGCCTCGCGCTGCTGGAAGAACGTATCGGGGTTCTGGGCCGTCCCGCGAAGCAGCGGGTGATCCGGGGTCAGAGCCCGGTCGCGGTAGGCCTTGACCAGGTCCTCGTCGATCATCTGGCGAAGGTCTTCGTCCGCCAGGAACGAGATCTTGGCCACTTCCGCACTGGTCCGCCACCCGTCGAAGAAGTGCAGGAACGGCACGCGGCTCTTGAGCGTCGCCGCATGCGCAATCAGAGCGAAGTCATGCGCCTCCTGCACCGTGTTCGAGCACAGCATCGCAAAGCCGGTCTGCCGGCAGGCCATCACGTCGCCGTGATCGCCGAAGATCGACAACGCATGCGTCGCCAGCGTCCGCGCCGATACGTGCATCACGAACGGCGTCAGCTCGCCCGCGATCTTGTACATGTTCGGGATCATCAGCAGCAGACCTTGGCTGGCGGTGAACGTCGTGCTCAGAGCACCCGCCTGGATCGCGCCATGAACCGCCCCGGCCGCCCCGCCTTCCGACTGCATCTCCTGCACGAACGGGATGGTGCCCCAGATGTTCCGCTTGCTGCGGGAGGACCACTCATCCGCGAACTCCCCCATCGTCGACGAGGGCGTAATCGGGTAAATGGCGATGACTTCGCTTAGACGATGCGCAACCGAGGCGGCTGCCTCGTTGGCATCCACGGTAATCATGCTCTTCTCGGCCATCTCAGAGTATCCTCAAACCAGTAGGGAGTCTGCCGCTTCAGCCTGGTATGCTCACGATGCTGCCAATCAGGGGGCTGCGACACCTCGAAAAGGGCTAAGTAGAGGCTATCGCGCCCCGGTTGTCAAGCATCCGGACATTTTCCGCCACGCCGCATCCATTGTTCGTAAGCAGTCTGGGCATTACCGGTTAACGCTCAGCCAACCCACGCTCCTGCACGTAGGATGAACATACTGGCAATTGGCGTTCCTCTCGGGAAACCGGGCGTGGAAGGAACGCAACACCTTGCAGGACAATGGGGGATAAGGCTAGAACCAAATGAGCAACAGGAGACCAGGCCCGACGATGCGGAAACGGCGCTGATCCTGCCGCAGCCTTGCGGAAAATACCCCAGGATCAAACCACATGCGGTCTAGATCGGATTCGGTTTATGTGTAGCGTCAGGTATTTGGGTGCCTTGGTCCTGCGCTGTTGCAGGACCATGCTGTCCCTCTCGGTAGAGATAATCTGCAAACGCTTTATAAAGAAGAGGCAACCCGAGTGTCACGCCTGCGTCTTGCGTGCTCTCCAGCGGGTGCCACGAGTCGAAGCGAGTGTAGTCGAGGGGGCATCTCTCCCCTTACTTCTCCCGCCGCTCCGCTTCCACCGCCACAGGCGAGGCCCCTTCGACCTCGCGGGCGGCCCGGGCGCCAGCCCACTGCCCATAGATGCTGTTGAGGCTCACGTACCAGTACCCAACCATGAAGATCAGCAGGAACGGAATGCCGATCGTGATCTTCTGGGCCGCGTGCGTAAAGCACATCACCGCGCAGACCGTCAGGTAGATCGCCAGCAGCGTCTCCGCCAGGATCTGCACCCACCCCTTCGCCTCGAAGAACCCCACCTTGTGCTGCCAGGTCTTGTCCGCCTCGTGCTGTACGCCGAACTTCGGCGTCCGGACGAACTCCCCGCACTCCCCGAAGAACCCATTGACCGCCGCGATCGCGTTGTTCAGCGAGATCCCCACTCCCAGCGCCATCAAAAAAGGAAGGTACTTCAAACTGTCCGACCACGACCTCGACAGCTCCCGCTCGCAAAAGACGTAGAACGAACTGGCCGAGCACGTCGCGATCACGAACAGCGACACGTCGAACAGCACCCGCCCGAACAGGTGGTTCTGGAACAGCGTGAACTTGAACCACAACGCCGGGAACATCAACAGCGTCAACGCCACCATGAAAATGTATACCGTGCAGCTCGTCAGGTGGAAGAACGCCTCCGTCTTGACCCGCCAGCCCATCTTCGACTGCAGGATCTTCGGCAGCAATTTCTTGCAGGTCTGCGCCCCGCCCTTCGCCCAACGGTACTGCTGGGCCTTGAAGGCGTTCATCTCGGGCGGCAACTCCGCCGGGCTCGCCAGGTCCGGCAGGAAGACGAACTTCCATCCCTTCAGCTGGGCCCGGTACGACAGGTCCAGGTCCTCGGTCAGCGTATCATGCTGCCAGCCGCCGGCGTCTTCAATCGTCCCCTTGCGCCACATCCCCGCCGTGCCGTTGAAACTCATGAACCGGCCCGAGCGGTTCCGCGCGCCGTGCTCGATCACGAAGTGCCCGTCCAGCAGGATCGCCTGCGTCTTGGTCAACAGACTGTACTCTCGATTAATGTGCTCCCAGCGGGCCTGCACCATGCCCACCTGCGAATCGGTGAAGTAGTGGATCTGCTCGTGCAGGAAATGCGTGGGCGGAATGAAATCGGCGTCGAAGATCGCCACGAACTCACCCTTGGCGCTCTTGAGTCCCTCGCACAACGCCCCCGCCTTGTACCCCTGCCGGTTCGTGCGGTGCAGGTACTCGACGTCGAACCCCTGGGCCTTCATCTCCGCAACCGCCGCACGGGCGATCTGCACCGTCTCGTCCGTCGAGTCATCCAATACCTGGATCTGGAGCTTGTTCTTCGGATAGTCGATCTTGCAGGTGCTCTCGATGATCCGCCGCGCGACGTACTTCTCGTTGTACATGGGCAGCTGGATCGTCACCTGCGGCAACTCCGCAAAGCACGCCTGCAACTGCGGCAGGTTCTTGCGGTGCTTGTAGTACAGGTACACCAGGCTCCAGCGGTGGAACCCGTACATGCATACCACCAACAGGATCACCAGCCACGCCACCAGGAACGTCACCACAGGCCAGGACATCGGGTTCGCAGCCACGTCCACCGGGCTCGCAGGCGAGAGAACTTCGCTCAGTGCTAGCAGTTCCATAATGTCTACCGTTGCTCTCTGGTACGACAGCCAACCCTCGACAAACCCATACGTAACTCAAGCAATGTCAGGCTCTACGGACATGACAGCGGGATTCTACCGGCCGGTTCACACCCCTGTCAATCCGGGATGCCCCGCCGACCCCGCCAGTCCTGCCAGCCGCCCAATTATCGGAAATACTGATCCCGCCAAAACTTGTCGCACACCCCGCAGTGAATCCTAGCGATGCCCGCTACATGCATCAAGTACGCCCGATAACCCTCGTCCTGCCCCGTGTCTTTTCTTTGTCGTGGCTGTTGCCGTGATTGTTGTCATCCACCCCCAACCCGCCTATGCCCCCCGGCCTCCCCCATCTAGCCGGCTCGCTTGCGAACCGCGGGTTGTTGCCGTTGTCGTAGTTCGGAGTCCCGTTGCCGTTCCCCCTCACTCCCTCCTCCCCGCCACCACAGTCAAATCCTGACTCCCCAGCGACTCGTACACCCCACGCTTGTAGTCCCCGTACACCTCAACCCACCCCGCCCCCGCCTGCCGCGCCATCCCCTGCAGCTCCTCGGCCTCCAGCCCCCGGAACGGCACCGACTCCGCCTGCATCGCAGGCTCGCCCGCCAGCCTCGTGATAACGATATCCACGTACCCGAGCCTCCCGGATCGGTGTACACCTTTAACAATAAGGCTCTCCCCCCGCGCCAGCTCCGCCCGCTTGCACTTCTGCCAGCTGCACGGCCCGTCCGCCATCCGCCAGAGGTTCAGCACATGCACCAGGACCACCCCCCCGGGCCGCACCGCCTCCACCATTCGCCGCACCGCCCGCTGCATCGTCGCCGCATCCGGCGCCAACGCCAGCGAGTTGCCCGTGCAGATCGCCGCGTCGAACCGCCCCTCGCCCGCCGGCTCATCGAACCCGCGCACCACCCATCGGAGCCTCTCCGACTCCCCGAACCGCGCCTTGCACCGCTCGATCATCGCCGGACTCAGGTCCGCCCCTTCCACCTGCAGGCCCCAGTCGCGAAACATCGCCCCATGCCGCCCCGTCCCACACGCGGCATCCAGCACGCTTTTCGCGCCAACCCGCTCGAACAGCCAGCGGTAGAACGGCTCCTCCGCCCCCAACCGTCGGGGCCAATCGACCAGCGCGTCGTACGCATCCGGAATGTCATCAAACACTTCGGCACCCATCATCGAGCCTCCTGTCCAACTGCCCGCAGCCATGCCGGCCCGCCATGTTATCGAAACGCCTTGCCCGGCATGCATTTCAGCCCTTCGTGCGACTCCCGCATTCCATCGACCAATGCTATACTCCTATAGCGGCTTTGACGAGTAGTACCTGGAGAGCAACATGGCGCTTCCATACCTGGAAATCCTGGCCCAGCCCAAGCTCGATCATGCGACAATGCTGCTGGCCCTGACAGGCTGGATGGACGGCGGGCTCGTTTCCACCGGCACCGTCGAGCGCATGATGGAGAACCGCGACCTGACCGACGTCGCCCGCATCGACCCCGACCCGTTCTACATCTTTAACTTCCCCGGCTCCATGGAGATCGCCGCCCTCTTTCGCCCGGAGGTCAGCATCGAGGCCGGCCTGATCACCGAGTTCGAGTGGCCCAGCAATACCTTCCACTGCGACCCCAAGGCCAACCTCGTCTTCTTCCTCGGCCGCGAACCCAACCTCCTCTGGCAACAGTTCGCCGACAGCATCTTCGAGGTCGCCCACCACGTAGGCGTAAAACGCATCATCTTCATGGGCTCCTTCGGCGGCACCGTCCCCCACACCCGCGAACCGCGGATGTACGGCTCCGCCTCCCACCCCCACCTGACGGCCCTGCTCGAAAGCTACGGCATGAAGCTCAGCGACTACGAAGGCCCCGCCAGCTTCGCCACCCTCCTGCTCGACCAGGCCGCCGCCCACGATATCGAAATGCTCAGCCTCGTCACCGAGATCCCCGGCTACCTCCAGGGCATCAACCCCCTCAGCATCGAGGCCGTCTCCCGCCGCCTCGCCAAGATCCTCAACCAGCCTCTCGACATCGAGGACCTCCGCCGCGCCAGCAACGAGTGGGAGACCAAGGTCTCCGAAGCCGTCGAAAAGGACCCCAAACTCGCCAGCCGCGTCCGCAAGTTCGAGCAGCAGTACGACAACCAGCTCATCAATCCGAGCACCCCCGAACAGGAAGAACAAGACGACGAAGAGGACGAGATCACCCTCGACGATTTCGACGACGACGACGAAGCCGAAGAAGGCGAAGAGGACGAGAAGTAACTACCTCAACCTCCTGCTCCGCCTGGCCCTCGGGGCGGCGTTCCTCTGGAGCAGCATCCCCAAGATACGATACCCCTTCGCCTTCCTGGCCAGCATCATCCTGACCGCCCTGTTTACCTTCGCGCAGATGTCCGTCCTGCATCGCGAACTGAGCATCAGTTGCAGCTGCTTCAGCGCCACCGCGCCGGAAATGATCAGCTGCCGTACACTGCTCCGTGCCGCCCCGCTGGAATTGTGGACGACATATACTTTCGTGCGAAAACAGACAACCGCGACATGACCAGTGGCCGCGCACCCAACACCAGATGGCCCGCGCCCCGCCCGTCAAGTGGCGCCGGAAGCGGCGCTTTCGCCCCCGGCATCTTTACCCAGCCCAGATCCCGCATCCAGCCCAGCTTCACGCCGCGCTCAAGTGGCCCAGACCTGTTTGGTGGCGCCGTTGGTGGCACCCACACCGTATCCGGAATTCCCCTCGTCGCTCCCGCCCAGCTCGCCCATCCCGCCCAGCTTCACGCTGCGCTCGCGTGGCCCAGACCTGTTTGGTGGCGCCGTTGGTGGCACCCACGCCGTATCCGAATTGCCGTTGTTGCGACGGCCGGCCAACGGCTGGCACTGACTGCTTACGACTCCAGATCCTTGTCAAAATACTCCCGGATCTTCGCATCCACAGCCGGCACATCCTGCGGCTGCGAGCCGTTCCGTAGCGACGCCGTCGCCTGGCAACCCGCGGCCACTGCAGCACGTGCGGCAATCGGCGAGGTCGCAATCTTCCCGCCCTCCCGGACGTACCGCACGAACTCCGCGACGATGTTCTCGTCCGCCCCACCATGGCTGCCCGACGACGTCGTCCCGACATAGAACTGCTCGTCGCCATAGGGGTTAAAGTGCGTCCGCCGGTTCCACAGCCGGATCACCGTATGGCCATGGTAGTCGTTGACGTTCTCGATGCGACCTTCGGTTCCTATAATAGTGTAATTACGCCACCCGTCCGGGGCGTAGTGACATTGCTGGTAGCTCGCCAGCACTCCGTTGTCCAGCAACATCAGCATCATCGACAGGTCCTCGACGTCGATGATCGGGTTGAGGCCCTTTTGCGTAAGTGGTGGCCAGTTCTCCGGATGCCAGCCCGTGTTCGGCTCCTCGCCGGGCTTGCGCTTGTTCGCGATCTGGTTGTAGACCGTCAGGTTGCCCATCGCCGTCACCCGCTGCGAGTACCCGCCGCACAGCCAGTGCAGAATGTCGATATCGTGAGCCCCCTTCTGCAACAGCAGGCCCGTACCGTACTTCCGCTCCGCGTGCCAATCCTTGAAGTACGCGTCCCCGCCATAACAGACGAAGTGCCGACACCAACCGGTCTTGGGCTCGCCAATGGCCCCCTTCTGGACCAGCTCCCGCATCTTGCGAGTGAAGGCCATGTGCCGCATGTTGTGGCCACAATAGAGCTTAAGACCGCGCTCGTACGCCGTCCGCAACACCCGGTCGCAGCCCTCGATCGTGATGGTCATCGGCTTTTCAAGGTAGACGTGCTTGCCCGCCTCCAACGCCGCCACCGCATGCTCTTCATGCAGGAAGTCCGGCGTGGTCACGAACACCGCCTCAATGTCAGGCCGGGCCAGCACTTGGCAGTAGTCCTTGGTCCCGAAGAACTCAGGCCCGTACCACTCCTTGCACTTCTCCAACGCCGCCGGGTCCAGATCCGCCCCCGCGACCACCCGCACGCCCTGCTCCGGCTTGTGCGCATGCCTCGCCAGATTGCCCCGACCGCCCGCCCCGATCACGCCGATCCGCAACTCCCGCATCTCCGCCATTGCAGCTACACCTCTCAATATCTTGAACTCCCCGCTGGCACCCCATGCGCAGGCCATTGTACCTGCCGGTCCTGCACGCAGCAAAACAGGCTCCCCCAGCAAATCTCATCGCTTGCCACGGATCGCGCCACCTGCTACCTTGACACGGCGAATCGACGTGCCGCCAGCGGCGACATCCGCTGGCCGAACCCACAGGAGACCCTGCAGATGCTGCGAAATCTCGACGGCAAGCAGCGTAAAGTGTCTTTTATCGGAGCCAGCTTCAAGTTCGTCCACCAGGCGGTGCGCGACTTCATCATCTCCAGGAAGCTCTCCGGCGTGACCCACCTGGAAAACACCGACGTCTACCTGTACGACATCGATCCCGCGCCGATGAACCTCGAATACGACGTCATCAGGCGGATGATCCGCGAGAACAACTCCGGCGTGCGGGTCTTCAAGGCCACGAGCCGCGCTGAGGCCCTGGACGCCGCGGACTATGTCGTCGTCTCCGTCCTCGTAGGCGGGATGGACGCCGCCGAACAGGAAGATCTGATCTGCCAGGACTATGGCATCCGCCACACCGTAGGCGACACCATCGGCCCGATGTGCGTCGCCCGCTGCCTTCGCATGGTCCCGCTCATGCTCGACATCGCCTGCGACATGGAACGCTACTGCCCCAACGCCCCGATGCTGTCGGTCACCAACCCGATGGCCGTCCTGACCCACGCGGTCAACAAGTTCACAAAGATCCCCTGCATCGGCATTTGCCACGGCACCGAAGGCCAGGTCAAGCAGATCGCCAAGGTCTATGGCGTGAAGCGCAACGAGGTCTGCGTCGACGTCGTCGGCGTGAACCACTTCGGCCTGATTACGAGGGTCGAGGTCCAGGGCCGCACCATCCCAATGGACGATCTGATCGAAAAGACCCGCGACGCGATGAAGAAGGGCTACGTCGACCCCGCCACAGGCGGCATGGACGAATCCGAGCAGGCCTTTGAATTCTTCCGCATGACGAAGCTCCTGCCCAACAACGGCGACCACCACTTCATCGAGTTCGTGCCGTGGTTCCTGGCCAAACACGCCTTCAAGGACGGCAAGAACCTCTACGGCCTGGACAAGCGGCTGCACGACGCCAACGCCCGCCGCAAACGCCACAAGTGGTTCTACGACACCGTGGCAGGCTGGGCCTACGCCCCGGCTGACAAGCTCATCCCCGACATGCACGCCTACTCGACCGAAAATATCGTCGACATCGTCTCCGGGATGGAGAACAAGGGCTTCGTCAACGCCAGCGAACTGCACATGAACATGACCAATGGCGGCGCCGTGCCCAACCTCCCCGCCGACTGCAATCTGGAGCTGACCTGTCACATAACCCCGCGCGGGATGCAGCCGATCCAGTTCGCGCCGCTCAGCCCGTTCGCCCTGGGCATCATGATGCCCAAGGTCTGCCAGAACCAGCTCGCCCTCAAGGCCGCCGTCGAAAAGGACAAACAGGCCTTCCTGGAAGCCCTTTTATTGGACCCGCTGCTGCAGGAGTTCAACACGGTCGACACGCTTGCCGACCGCCTCTGGAAGGTCAACGAAAAGTACTGGACGCCGGCGAAGTAGACCCGCGTCCAACCAGGCAGGAAGCCACGAGCCTGGCGGCACAACGTGCCGCCAGGCTCGTTTGTTATCAGAAATCGTCCACTATCTGCAAGCGTCTCAGCGCGAGTAGTACTTCAGCGCCCGCTCGATACCCGTGCGGAAGTCAACCTTGTACCGGAACCCCAGTTGCTGCTGCTTAGTCGTGTCGCCGCCGCGGGCGTGTACGCCAGCCGGCTTATCGGACATGCCCTTCACTTCCGGGCAATAACCCGCGACCTCGGCCGCTAGGCGGGCGAACTCGATGAAACTCGTGAAGATACCCGTCGAGAGGTTCAGGGCCTCGCCGTTGTCGATCTTGTCCATCGTGGTCAGCACGCCATCCACACAATCCTCGATGTGAATGAAGTCGCGCATCTGCGTGCCGCTACCCCAGACGTACACCGTCTTTGCGCCCTTTTCCTTCAGGGCCCGCTTGCAGATGCTCGGGAACGGATAGGCATCGTCCTGGTCCTCGCCATAGCCGCTGAAGGGCCGATAGCAGATGGACTTCAGGCCGTGTTTCTCATACGCCAGCCGTGCCAGGTACTCGCACGTCAGCTTCGCCCAGCCGTAACTCATGTCGGGCATGCCGATGTCGTCCTCGAAGGAGATCATGTCCTCCTTGAGCAGCACGTAGCCCGTCGGCCGCTGCAGCTTGATGGGATACGCCGCGCTGGAACTGAAGCAGACGGACTTCTTCGGCTTGGCGACCTTCGCCCACTGCCAGTACGCGGCGTCGATGGCAAGGTCATCCGCGACTGCCAGCGGATTGTTCTCGATCATCAGCCGACCGCCGACCATCGCCGCCAGGTGCAGCGTGTAGTCGAAGTCGGGGTCCTTCACCCGGTCGAACCACGTGCGGCAATCCTCCTTGTAGAAGCGGAAGTTGCCGAACTGGCGCGGGTCGAACAGCGGCCAGCCCGCGGCCGGGTCGATGCCGCCGGTGTACTCGGCGATGGGGTCGACGGCGTGGACCTCGTCGCCGGCCTCGAGGAAGCGACGCACGAAGTGCCGACCGACAAACCCGGCTGCCCCGGTGATCAGGATCTTACGCATGGTTGAAATGCCTCCGGTACAGCTGGAATGCCCAGGCGGACCGACCCGGCAGATACGCCAGGATCGACTCGGGGTCGCATGCCAGGTCCTTGACGAGATTCAGGTTATTCTCGTACCCCACGTATTCCTGCCGCATGTCCCGAACCAGGTCGTGAACGTTCCGGTCCTGGAAGACCGAAGCCTTGTTCCAGACCACGCGGCAACCCTTGGCCTGCACGTAATATGCGGCCCAGATGTCGTCCATCCGGCCAATGTGCGGGAACAGGAAGTAGTGCTCCAGCCACTTGCCGGCCAGGAACGTGTTCTGGGAGTTGAATGGCCCCATTTTGTTCGCGGTCATCGGGAAGCACTTCGGGTCGAAGTTGCAGTCCGGGGCGTGCTCCATCCGACAGATGGCGTCGATGTCCGGGTCGCCGTTCCAGAAGTCTGCCTGGACGTCGGGGCGGATCGTCCGGCGGACCTTCTTGCCGTACTGCCGCTTGGGCAGCAGCTGCAGCGGGTAGCCGCGATGCCAGATATTCGAGTGATTCGTCGCGCCGACCGGGTCGAAGGCGGGCAGGTCGGTCTCATAATAATCGACCTCGACATCCCTGCCGATGAGCAGGTCCTTGCCCCAACTCTCAACGTCCAGCGGGATGTTGTCGTCATCGACCACCGCGACGACGTCGGCCTTCATGTCGTGTGCCCACAGCAAGCCGAAGCTGCGCCGTTGGATGCAATTCCAGCCGATTGTGTCGGAGAGGGCCTTGTCGTACTTCTCCTGCTCAGCCGGCGTGACATAGACCCCGCGGTCGAGGTGGTAGTCCTTCGGGGTCTTCAGATCGCCGATGACCACCAGATCCCAATCCTTGAGGGACTGGAACCGTTCGATTGCCTTGGTCGGCCCGTTAATGGTCGTAGTTACGATGACTTTTTTCATATTACTCTCTTAATCACGCACACACGGAATCTTTCTTGGAAGCACCCTCGCGCACAGGCTTGAGGATCGCCCGCTTGCTGGAAAAACGGGTCTTGAGGCCGGTACGGAAATAAGCAAAGTTGCGGAAGAACGGGTTCTGGCTCTCGCCTTCCACACGAGCCTTCCAGGCGGACGGGATCTCAATGACCGGTACGCCGAGCCGCAGAGGCTTGATCAGCGTCTCAAACAGGAGCGGGTGGCGCAACTCTTCCCACTGGATGGCCTGCACCAGCCGAGTCGAGAAGATCCGGTAGGCGTAGGTCATGTCGGTCAGCCGGGTCCCGTACAGCAGCGAGAACGACCGCTGGAAGATCCAGTTGCAGATCAACTTGACCTTGGAGTAACCCTCAAACGAGCCGCCCTTGAGCCAGCGACTGGCGGTCACGATGCTAGAGGGGTTCTTCTTCGCCTCTGCGATCAGGACCCGCACGTCGTTGGGGTCGGTCTCCATATCGCTGGCCATCATGACCACGTGGCTGCCCCGCGCCAGATCGAACGCCTCTCGCATCGCCCCGCCCAGAAACGGCAGCGTCTGGTTGTGCACGACGATCAGGTCGCCCAGGTGTTCCTGGAGCTGCTTGATCACGGACATCGACTCGGGCGTGGTCCGCTTGCAGACGACAATCAGAATCTCCTTCATATCGTCCCTGACGTCCCGCAGGAGGATCTGCACCGTCTCGTCGAGCGACGTTGTCTCGTTCATCACCGGCAGGATGACCGTGGCGGACTCAAAACGATCCACTCGGGGGTAATCGCTCATGGACTTTGCTCGGATATTTCGACCCTGTCGGGTTTGGACACGAAGGACAACCAGCCCAGCATGCACACCAGGCCCAGCACGCTGCTCAGCCAGAGGGTGCAGAACCGGAAGACGACCACGGGCAGCGTCGCCGCCGCCACCGACAGGCCCTGCCGCGATAGCAGCAGGACCATGATCACCTCGAAACCGCCCAGCCCGCCCGGCATCGCAGACAGCGCGCCCACCAGCGTGGCGATGCCGAAAATCGCGCAGGACCGCAGGAAGTCCGTCGGAATATCCAGTGACCGCAGCAGGATGTGCATCGCCCAGCCCTCGCATCCCCAGGCTAGCACGGCAATTCCGACGCCGACCAGGAACGGGCCAGGCCGCAACAAGGCCTCCCCCGTTCGCAGCGGCCCCAGGACCTTCAGGGCAACGCGGGACAGCACCGGCAGCTTCGCCAACCGGGTCAGGACCGGCTCATAGATCCGCCGGCTGCTGACGAACGCGGTGATCGCCGCCACAAACAGTGCCGCCCCGGCAAAGTAAATCCAGGCATCAGCCAGCATCGCCAACCCGCCGGCCGCAAGCACGATCACCGCCAGCAGGTCCCCCAGACGCTCGACCAGTAGCACACCCACCCCATCCGCCACCGGCACGTTATGACGTTCTCGCAGCAGCACCGATTTGACCAGTTCGCCTGCCTTGCCCGGCGTGGCGGTAAACGCGAAACTCGCCACAAACGCCAGCAGGCTATGGTGTAGCGGCACGTCCCACTTCAACCGGCGGACATAGTACTGCCAGCGAACCGCCCGCAGGCCGATCCCGACCAGCACGATGCCCACCATGCTGGGCAGCACGCTAACAGGCAACTGGGTCAGGGCGCGGTGCAGGTCGCCCCGGACCGCCCAGACCGTCACGCCAATGTAAACGCACATGATCCCGGCCAGCAGGAGCACAGCGCGAACGATCCAGCGCCTCCAGGACTTCATGGAAACATCTGGACTCTCAACAAGACTGGCATTGATGCTCATTCAGCCAACCGCGGCGATGTTGCCTGGCAAGGGTATAGGCATCCCGGAGCCTGTCTCGGGGACCAATATATAGTCTACCGACAACCGCCATCGCGTACAACGCAGGCGCCCCCTGTCCTGCCGCTTCCCAGGGCAATCGCATGTGAAGAAAAGCGGCAGATTTTCATGGGCTTACCACCCCACTTGGGGTATCAAAACCCCTGAAAAGTAAATCTTCTATGGGAATGGGCTATCATGTTCGCCTGTTGTTAGGTGTACATGCGATTGCCCTGGCACTTCCAGCTTGATCGAGATGTCCTCGGGATCGGACGGGCAATCGATCGTGTAGCCCTTCGGTTTGTCCAGCGTGAAGCGCTTTTCCTGGACCTTGCCGTCCATCTTGAAGGCGTGGGTGACCACGATGGCAGTGTCGGGCTTCTCGTCCGGCTGGACGGCGTGCAGGTTCACTCGGATGCCGTTGACCCCAGGGTTACCGATGAACTTCACCCGGATCTTCTCGACCGGGCGTACGAGCGGGACCTCCTTGTCGTAAGCGTAGTGCCAGTGCGAGTGCCACTCCGGCACGTTCGATCGATTGGCGAGCATCCAGCTGTCCGAATCGCCGGTGGCATACCAGATCTCGTTGCGGGTCTTGGGGGCCTCCTTGCCCTGGTAGGCGTTGAAGAAGCCGCCCAGGCTCATCCACTGGATCTGCCGGCCGGGCGGGGCGGTGAAGACGAGGTCCCCTTCGCCCTTGAGCCGGGTGGTCCACCGCTTCGGGTCGTAATCCTTGGGCTTTTCGCCCCAGTAGCGAGCCATCTCCTGGCTGTCATCCATGTTGGGGATTTCCATCCAGGGGACAGTGTTGAAGCCTCGCTTGTCGCCCGTAGCGTACTGCAGGTGATTGAGCCCTTTCTTGAGCCGGGGCAACGAGATCGGGGCGACCTGCACCCAGGTGCGAATGCGGAGCGATTCGAGAGAGCCACCAGCCAGGGTGAACTTCACCAGATATTGGTAGCGGCCGCCCGGCAGATGCGGCGTGAGGTCGATCGACGTCTCGCCAGGCTCGGTTACGCCCTTGATCTCGGTGTAGGACCGGCCGAAGTCCAGAGACAGCGAGACCTTGACCTCCCCCGACGATTTGAAGGTAACGACCGAGGCTTCCTTATCGTCCTTGGGGTCGGCCAGATTGTTGACCTGCGGCACGATCACATAGGGCGAGAGGACCTCCCAGACGACTTCGGCGGATCCGTCGCCTGCGGGAACCAGGCCCTTGTCAGTCAGTTGGACGTTCCTGCGATCGAAGACGCCATCTTCGAAATCGCCGCAACCTTTGCGAAGGACCGGGTTAAAGTCGAACAGGCCGTTGCCGTGGGTCCAAATCGAAAAGGCTGGGTGATTGCCCTTGGCGCCATAGGGTTCCTTCTTGATGAGGTTCTGCCAGAACTCGGTTTGGGCGTCTTCGGGGTGATGCGCCCAGTGGCCGCCCCGCGGGTGCCACCAGCGAGTCAGACTCTCGCCCTTGCGGAGGCGGTAGTCCATCGTCGAGCCGCCCATCTGCCAGTGATAGACATACTCGACGGGCTTGGCCTTGTAGCTTTTCGCGAGTTGGCCTAAGTCCTTGTCGTCGGGGAAGAAGGGGTCGAATTTGCGGCTCGGCTCGGTCCAGAGCGTCGGGTCATCCAGCAGGTCCTGGATATTGGCGACGGTCTTGCCATCCCGGCGGAAGACCACGCCACGCAGGTCGGTGTCGTAGTAGTGCCAATCGTTGTCGTACCAGAGTTCTGTGACGCTGTGGGCGGCGGCGGGGATGCTCACCGCGCGGGCCTTTTCGAAGCCGGCGCCCTCGAACAGGCCGGCGGTCGTCGGGCCGAACAGGCCGCAGAAGCCGTAGCCGTAGACGTTTAGCATCTTGACCGGATCGCGGATCAGGCGGTACTCCCACATCTGCGGGTCGAGGCCCTCCTGGATCGGGTTGTAATGGAACACGCCGGTTTCGGTGCCGACGAAGTACTTCCAGATCGCCAGGGCGCGGTCCTGGCCTTTCAAGTCCTTCCAGGCCGGGTACTTGGCAAAGGCTTCGAGGCTCGAGCAGTCGGCCACGTGCTCGGAGGTTATCCTGGGCGAGTAGACGGCGGCCTGCAGAGATCCGGCCCAACCCATGGCCAGGATGGCACTAGCGAGCACGGCACAACAGGTACGGACATGAGCCATGGTGATCACGATCGGCAGCCTCCTGCAAGGTCAACCTTTTGGACTTGTCCGATACGAAACCCAGCGGACGACGATGCTTACGATACCAGCTCGGCCACGCGCGGCAAGTACCGGCCCGCACTTGCATTAAGCCCTGCGCGCTTACAGGATACGCGGACTTCGGATGCAGCCTGCCATAGCAGGCTGGGATTCCTGTCAAGATGAAAGGGCGTTCGGATGGGCAAGTATTCCGTTCTGGTCGCAACTCTCCTGGTCGCTGCTGCCATGGTACTGTCCGTCGGTTGCATCAAGCTCGGCAAAACTGGCCCCAAGGGCCCTTCGAGCCAGCCTGTCGTAAACCCCAAAAGGGCCACAGCCGGCGCCACTTGGCATACGCCGACCGATCACGGAGCGGTCGCCACACAGACGGCGGCCAGCACGCAGCCAGGCAGCGTGACCAAGCCGGCCCCGGACGCGGCGGACATGTCGAACAGTTGCTGCCTGCTGACGCGGCAGATGCCGAGCCATCCGTTCATGCTGTTTGGCAAGGAGGAGGTCCGCGCGATCGCCAAGCGCAAGGGGCAGGATGCGCTACTGGAGCAGTGCTGGGAGAAGATGGTCACGCTGGCGAACAAGCCGGACGAGATGGAGGAGTGGTGGGAACAGTTGGAGGCGCGGGCATTCCTCGCGCTGGTGACTGACGACCGGGAGATGGCGGACAAGGCGATCGCCCTGATGCAGGCGGGGCTGCACAAGACCGACGCGGACCAGTTCTACGAGGTCGGGGCAGCGAACTTCCACATCCACGCCGCGCCGCTGCGGGGTCTGGCGCTGGCATGGGACTGGTTGTACGGGTACATGACCCCGCAGCAGCGCGGGGCGATCCTGCCGGAGCTGGAGCACTGGTGCAGCTCGTGCCTGATGCACACGGACAAGCGGTGGTGGCGCGAGGCGAGCTACAACGTCGGGTCGATCCCGATCGGGGGGCTGGGGATTCTGGCGGTGGCGATCCACGCGGATTCGGCCAATCCGCAGGCGGCGGTGTGGCTCCGCGAGGCGACGCGGCGGATCGGGCAGAACTTCTTCCCGACGAGTTGGAAGCCCTCGGGCATCTGCTGGGAGGGGCCGAACTACGCAATCGTCGGCTACAAGTACCCGGCGGTGTTCGCCGAGGCGTTGCGCCGGGCGGGCGGGCCGGACTTCCTCGGCGCATCCGGCGTGATGCACACGATGCAGTATCAGATGCACCAGTGGATGCCGCAGGGCGGCTGCGCACCGATCGGCGACAACACCAGTTACGGCCGGCGGACCTTCGCGGCGGAGTACCTGCTGGGCTTGGGGCGCAGCCGGGACGCCGCGGGTCTGTGGACGTGGCGGACCTACGCGGACCCGTTGTACATCGATCCGCTGATCACGTACCTGTGGTACCCGCTGGACCTGCGACCTGTGAGCCCGGTCGCGGCCGAGAGTGCGCCAGCGAAGTACTTCGAGGTCACGGAGAACCGGGCAGGGTACTTCTTCAGCCGGACGCGTTGGGACAACCCGGATGCGGCCTTCTTCGCATTCGTCACGCGCTATGAGCGGTGCAACCACCAGCACTACGACATGAACTCGTTCCTGCTGGGGGCGTTCGGGACGCTGTTTGCCACGCACGAGATGCTGTTCCCGTACGGCAATCCGAATCACGGCGTGGACTTCGAGCACAACATGATCGTCGTGGACGACGGCGGCTGGCCGCGGCATGACAACGACGGTTCGTGTGCGGACGACAATTCGACCCAGGGAATGCTGGTGGGGCTGGCGACGGGGCCGCTGGCGGATTACGTGCGCGGGGACGCCAAGTGGTCGTACCGGGACAACTCGATCATTATCGACAACCCGGCGATCCGCGCGGAGCGGGCGTGCCTGTTCGTGAAGGGGACAGCCACGCCGTACCTGGTGACACTGGACGACAACCAATTCAGCGACGACCCGCACGTCTACAAGTGGCAGTGGCACGCCCCGACAGGCCTGACGCAGAGCGGCAAGGGGACGCTCTCCGATCCGCTGGTGCTGACGGCCCAGAACGGAAGCTGCGCGATCCACTTCGTCACGCCGCAGGCGCCGATGGTGACCACCGAGAAGGCGCCCAACCTCGCCCAGAAGAAGTGGAGCAAGGACCTGGTGCGGATCGGCGTGGTGCAAAAGGGCGTGCGGGTCCGGTATGCGGCAATCGCGACGCTGCAGGAGACAGCGGAGACCAAGCCCGTGGTGCAGGCCCTGCCGGTGGTTTGCGAGGGCGAGTCGGCTGGGGCGGCGAAGGTCGTGCTGGCGGACGGACGGGTGGACCAGCTGGCCTGGCAGAGCGAGGAAATGTGCGAGCAGCAGGGGTCCCCTCTGGTCAGCGGTCCGTTGCAGACGGACGGGCTGATGGCGATGGTCCGCATGAAGGGCGAGCAGGTAGTGGGCTACGTCCTCGGGGAAGGCACGTACCTAAAATGGGGCGACAAGGTGCTCGTGCAGGCCAAGGACAGCGTGTGTGTGACGGCCGATGCCGACGGCGCGAAGGTATTCGGACGGCGCCAGTCACGCAAGGGGTTGGCAACGGTCGAACCCGTGGACGTGAAGACGTTCGAGGTAAAGGCAGCCGTGACCAGCGGGAAGTAGGCAGAAGCAAATATTGGGCCATGCTCGCCAAAGAGTCGAGCATGGCCCTCGCCGTTGAACGGATTGGGGACTTGGTTGAACGTCCGGGCTGGGCCCGGGCGGCATCATTCTGTTACTGCACGCGGGTCAGCCGACGGAAAGTCATCAGGCCCAGCATCAGGCCGACTGTCAGGATGGGCAGCAGGTGGTCGGGCGAATCGCCCCCTATCCCGCAGCCTCGCTTGCTGCTGCCGCCCCCGCCTGCGTCGACGACGGTCATCTGGACGCTGGCGGCGTCATTGGTCATGTCGGGCTCGGTGATGCTGCGGTCCTGGTTAGCCAGGGCCCAGAAGGTGTTGTCGCCGACCGAGTCGTACAGAACGTCGACATTCAGGGTAGTACTCTGTCCCGAGGCCAGACCATTCACCTGCTGCACGCCGTCGTTGCCGTTGCCGTTAGCGGGTTCGGCGCCGAGGTTTTTGAAGATCGCGACACTGAAGGATCCGACGGCGGTGCGGCCCTGGTTCTTGATGCCGACGGCCATCTGGAAGGCCTGACCTGCGACGATCGGATCGGTACTGGGCACGATGCTTTCGATGATCAGGTCGGACCCGGCTGGGATGACCGTGATGACAAACCCGTAGGCGTTATTATCCTTTGTAAATTCCTGCACCGTGTTGCCCACGTCGATGACGACCAGGAGGAAATACGTGCCGACCGCGCCGTACGAAACGTTGAAGGTAAGGGTCTTGGCGTTTTCCAGGCCTGGCGGCACGGGGTCGAGGGTTTGCTGCTGATCGCTACCGGCGGCGGAGGTGGGCAGGGTCTGCTGGGTCCAGTTCTTCCAGATGTTGACGTTGACGGCTGGGGAGGAGTCGGTGCCATCGTTGATGACGGTGGCAACCAGGGGCGTTTGTTCGCCTGGCACGGGGCCGGGCAGCGGCGCGGTCCAGCCCAGCGGGCCGACTCGGAGGTCGATGACGGCGTGAGCGGTCGGTGGTACCAGGCACGTGACCAGCCCCAGCGCCATCAGTGACAGCGCGGGCCGGTGCCAATTACGGGCCGGGCGGTTGGGCTGCGCTCCCCACGGATACAGGAACATCATGACAAGATTCTCCTTATTGCCTAGGATAGGGGCCGTCCTGCACCGGCAGCCTTGGCGAGGTTCGCCGTGGCCAGCGGAGACACGAATCGATAAGAACGGATCAGACTGGCCGCCCTGCAACCCCCGTTGCTGGAGCGAGGAACGCCTACAGATCACTGCCGCGGCCTTTGCAGACCCTCGCCTACCGGACTGGTCATTGCCGCGCTAGAATTTACGGGAATTTCCTCTATCCAAAAGTAGGCGGGCCGCTTAGGGAAAGTCAAACCGCCAGCGGGGATGGTTGTCGATCGTGGGTCGGCAATCGCCGGGGCAGTGAGCTGTTGTCGGGTGCTATCTTTGTTCGTTCTTCATTACCTGTTATTTGTTGTTTGTTAGCGGCAACGATAGGTTGGCGGCATTGCAGCCAGCGACCCGGCTTCGCCCAACAACGGCTACGCCGTCGCAAGCAGGCCAACGGCAAAGAAACGGCCACGACTCCGTTGAAGTGGGAACTCCGAACAGGGCTACATCCTGCCGGCGAGGGGTTTTGGCGTGGGGGTCAGTTCGGTACAATGTGAGGTCGTCTCACTGGCAAGAAGCCCCGCAGGACTGCGAAAGGACTACAAAGGCATATGAACGCTACGCTTGCGCCCTGGCTGGAAAAACTCGAGAACGCCATCGACATGGATTGGGAGCATCAGAAACTGCGGATCTGGAAGCACGTGCTGGATCTCAAGCCGGTCGAGGGCAGTTTTGAGGTTTACCGCTCGGCCGGGGGGCGAAAGGGCGAGGCCTGGCCCGTGATCCCGATCAACCAGGCGATTGCGGATCCCGAGAAGATGCTGCTTCGCGAGTTGGGGGCGGTCTACGAGGTAGCCTGCGGGCGGACCTATCACATCCCGAACATCCGCTGCAACTATGGCACGTGCATCCTGCCGTCGCTGTTCGGGGCGGAGACGTTCTGGATGGACGAGGCGCTGGACACCCTGCCGACCAACAGGCCCATGGGTGAGGTGGCGATCGACAAGATCCTCGCAGGCGGCCTGCCGGACCTGAACAACGGGTTCGGGCACCAGGTATTCGAGACGGCGGAGTACTTCAAAGAGGCGCTCAAGCCTTACCCGAAGATCCGCGAAGTGGTATGGATTTACCACCCGGATCTCCAGGGCCCGATCGACGTGGTCGAGCTGCTGTGGGGCTCGGAGATATTCTACGCATTTTACGACCAGGCCGAGAAGGTTAAGGCTGTTACGGAACTCATCACGCAGACGTACATTCAGTTCATGAAGCGTTGGCAGGAGGTGATCCCGTCGCGGGACAGCGCGTACAGCGCGCACTGGGGCCGGCTCTGGAAGGGCCAAGTGGTGCTGCGTGACGATTCGATCGTCAACCTGTCCAACGACATGTACGAGCAATTCGTCAAGCCTTACGACGAGCGGATCCTGCAGCAGTTCGAGGGTGGGGCGATCCACTTCTGCGGGCACGTGGATCACTGTGTCGACAGCCTGACCGACTCGAACTGGCTGATGGCGATCAACCCGTCGCAGCCGCATCTGAACGACATGCGCAAGATTCATGCGGCGTCGGTGGGCAAGGGAATCATCCTGGATTGCCCCAGGAGCCGGCACATGGAGGGATTGGACACGACCCGTAGCGTGGTGTTCTCGAGCAAATCGGACGAGTGAGGAGAGGAAACCCCCTTCCCTGCTGAAAGGTCGTGGGCCCATAGGTATAATGGCAGGGAGGCAGCACGCCTGCAAAAGAGCGAAGGCGTGGCACCTATGACCGAACCGGGCCAACCCGGTCGGCAGGCGACTGTTGACCGCTGACCGTTGATTATTCCAGGAGACACAGGCATGAAGCGCTTACTCATTGTGGTGTTGCCGCTGGTGCTGGTGGTGGTCTTGGGCTGTCCACGGCGTCAAGCCGGCCAGGACGGACCGGCGGAATTGAAGCGGTTCACCTCGGCCACTGAACTCAAGCAGTACCTGGCGGACCAGTACAACAATCGCTACGGGGGCGGACTGTTCGGCGGGCTGTTCGGCTGCAGCGCGCCGAACATGGAGAGTCGCGACCCACTGACCGCCGGGGGAGCCGCCCTGGACGGCTTGGGGGGGGCCCCGAGCGCCAGCAGCGCGGGGGCCGCAGGGGATTACTCCGGGACGAACCTGCAGGAACTGGGCGTCGACGAGAGCGACTACATCAAGACGGATGGGACATACCTGTACGTGGTCGCCAAGCAGAAGCTCAGCATCGTGCAGGCCGTGCCGGCTGACGCCATGAAGGTAACTGGGTCGCTGGACCTCGACCTGCCTGGCAAGGAACTCTACCTGGGCACCGGCCAGGCGGTCGTGCTGGCGGAGCCGAAATACCCATACTATTACTATGGTGGTGGGGTTGGCACGAGCAGTTGGGGCATGCCAGAACCGACCGGCGGCACAGCGGACAGCGGGTCGGAACGGCCCTGGCTGACGGATCAGCAGACCTTCGACGTCTACCTGGTGGACGTGGCCAACCCGGCGGCGCCGAGCCTGACGAAGAAGTACTCGTTCCAAGGCAGCCTGATGACCTCACGCATGGTCGGGGCCAAACTCTACTTGGTGAGCGTCACCTATCCGGACACCACCGAGATCGTCAAGACCAATGGCGTGGCGAAGGCGGCGGTCGAGGACATCCTGCCGAAGTACCGCGTCGTGCAGGGCGGGCACGAGAGCGTGCAGCCTGTCGTCGGCTGGCAAGACGTCTACCACCCGGCGAACCCGTACGGCTACAGCGTCGTGACCGTCACAACGGTCGATACGACCAACCCCGACGCGCAGCCTGTCTCGACCAGTGCGATGGCGGACTACGGGGTGATCTACGCCTCGACGCAGGCCCTGTACATCACCAGCACCAATTACGACTCCTACGGCTACGAGCGAAGCAACACCGAGGTCCACAAGTTCGACCTGACCGGCGAGGCGGCCAGTTACGTCGCCAGCGGCAAGGTCCCCGGCTGGCTGCTCAACCAGTTCAGCATGGGCGAAAAGGACGGGTTCCTGCGGGTGGCGTCGACGGAGGGGCACTCGAGCGGCGGCTTCTGGGTCGCCTCCCCCGGTTCGATCTTCAGCGGGACGGTCCAGGCGTCGGAGAACCACGTCGTGGTGCTCGAGCAGGTTGACAACAAACTCGAGGTGGCGGGACAGATTGACGGGATCGCCCCGGGCGAAGAACTCTACGCCGCGCGGTTCGTGGGCGACCGGGGGTTCCTGGTAACGTTCAAGAAGATCGACCCGCTGTTCACGGTCGACCTGGCGGATCCGCATAATCCCAAGGTCGTCGGCGAGCTGAAGGTGCCGGGCTACAGCGAGTACATCCACCTGATGGATGAGAACCACCTGCTGACCATCGGCAAGGACGCCGACGACCAGGGCGAGTTCGCCTGGTACACGGGCGTGAAGCTGTCGATCTTCGACGTGAGCGATCTGGCCAACCCGCAGTTGCTGCACAATCAGACGCTCGGCGTGCGCGGCACGGACTCCGAGGCGCTGCACAACCACAAGGCCTTCACGTACTACAACGGACTGCTGGCCTTCCCGATCGACCTGTACGAGGGCAGCGCGACGCCTCCCAACTACGGCGACTACACCTTCGGCGGCCTGATGGTCTACCGCGTCAGCCTGGACAAGGGATTCGAGTACGCGGGCCGGATCTCCACGGTCAACCAGAGCAGCCCGTGGAACTGGGACTATGGCCAGTGGACCCGCGGGGTATTCATCGGCCAGAGCGTCTACGCCGCCTGCGAGCACGACATCAAGGCCGCGGCCTTTAGCGACATGAGCCTTCTGCAGTCAACGGTGGATCTGCCGTAAATCGACAAAGATAAGGGCCAAAGGTCCGGGACCAGCAGACGGCAACCGCTCTCGCAGGACGAGCGGTTGCCGTTGCTGTTTTCCGGGCGCCGTTTGCTGCTGAAAGGTCCCGCCTGCCAAAGGGGTAATATCCTTCAAGGCGTGGCGGCCGCTGTCTCGGCGGCGGCCGCCTTATTCCAGATACAGATCAACATGAATCGGGCCGGTCTGCCGGGCGGCTTAGAGCAGGCCTGTAAGCGGTTGCAATTAAATTGGTTGTAACGCACTTTGGCGACAGGTATCTTATACGAACATGCAACAACCGAGGGGGCCGAGCCAGGGGCTATCTCGTTTCGAGGCATGGGCTAACAATGTGGCTGGACAGCGGACATTCGCAGTCAGGCATCCAGGACGTGTTGCGCCAGGAGAGATAATGATGAGTCTGCAGGGGAGCAAGACGGGCACAGGATCGGTCTGGTATGCCGGCAGAGTAGGCAGGCTGCTCTCGAGCCGGACAACGATGACTCTGCTGATCGTCCTGGCAGTGGTCGCCGGCAGCGAAGCCGGACCGCAGGCGTGGGCCCCGTGGGTCCCACAGATCGTGGAGAACCCTGCCCTGGGCACCGGCGAGACCGCCATCGCAGTGCAACCGGGCGGGCAGGCGCACGCGGCCTACACGGGGCCGACCACCAATGCCCTGCGCTACGCGAGCAATGCGTACGGGGCGGCGCCCTCCTGGAAGACGTTGCAACAGATCGATTCGCAGGGCGAGGCCGACTCCCCGAGCCTGGACAGCCTCGCCATGGCGGTCGACTCGACTGGCAACCTGCACGTAACCTATTTTGAAACGTACAACCACACCATACAGTATGCAACCAACCGCTCGGGCGCGTGGACCCATCAGGCGATCGAGGGTACCACCGACTCTCACTACAGCGCCATCGCGGCTGACTCCAACAACCGTGTCCACATCCTGACGATCCTGACGGTCGACCACGCCAACAATCTGCGATACACGACCAACGCGGGAGAGTCGGGCAGTTGGAGTAACGTCACGATTGACTCCGTGGCCAACCGCTATGTGACGATCTTCGTCGATGCGGCCAACGTCGCGCATGTCCTCTACAGTTCCGGGGGTGAGCTGCGCTATGCCACCAACCTGGGCGGCAGCTGGGCCCATTCGACCATCGCCAGCGTCACTACGAGCATGCCGACCGCCCTGTACGTGGAATCGCCCAGCCACCAGGTCCACGCCGTTTATGCGGACGACGACACGCTGCGCTGCGCGACCAAGGCCCCGGCGGACCCCGTCTGGACGATCGAACAGATCGGCGACACGGGCGCCACCAGCGGCACGATCATCCCCTCGCTGACGGTGGACGGGACGGAGGCTGTCACCGTCAACTATTTCGTTGGCACAGATAGGAAGGTCCGGCAGGCCTTGAAGAGTTCGGGCGGCTGGCAGGCCTCCTCGGTACTGAACACGATCGACGGCGCCCTTGTCGATAACCCGGCCATCACCACAGATCCGACTGGTAAGGTGCATCTGGTTTACCGGCAGGACAACCAGGTCAAATATGTCACCAACGCCGCGGAACCGCGCGGCGCGGACCTGGAGGTGACCCAGACTCGCGCGACGGGCACCATCCTGGTCGACCGCCCGGTCGAGTACACCGTTACCGTCACCAACCACGGCCCTGACCAGGCCAACAACGTAGTGGTCAAGGTGAACCTGCACGGAGCGACGTTCGAGTCGGCCAGCGCGGGATCGTATGTTCCGGCCGATGACGCCGTCATCTGGAACATCCCCCTTCTGGCTGTCGAGGACCCGAAATCAGTCGTAATCACGGTGCGAGCCCCTGCGACGGCGGGGACAATGACCGTCGACACGAACGTCTCGTCAGACGAGAAGGACTTCAGGACCGACAATGACAAGGCCAGCGCCAGCGACGAGGTCATCCGTCCGACGCATGTGCTGAACCTGGCCGTGGTCGGAGGCACGGGCGGCGGCATAGTCGCGCCCAACGTACAGCAGCCATACGAGGGCGACGAGGTCTCGGTCACCGCGACGCCGGATCCAGGTTGGCGCGTCAAGCAATGGCATGGCACGCGGAACGACGCCTCGACCTCCAACGATAACACGGTGCTGATCGGCACGGCTGACAGGACGGCGGTCTCGGTCGAGTTCGAGAGGATCACCTGGCAGCTGAACGCTTCGGTCAGCGGTGGGCCCGGCACGATCACTCCGTCCGGCGGTGTCTACAACGATGGCACGAGGGGGGTCCTGACCGTCACGCCGGGCCACCATTACAGGGTCAAAGGCTGGACAGGCACGAACAACGACCAGGCGACCGGCGTGTGGAATACCGTCACAATGACACAAGACCGCACAGTGGGGGTGGTGCTTGAGCCGGCGCCCAACCAGGCGCCCGTCGCGAGTTTCCTGATGCCTTCGGTCGTCGATGGCGGCGACCTGGTGGATCTGGACGCCACCGCCAGCTATGACCCGGACGAGGACCCGCTGACCTACAAGTGGGAGGTCTACTGGCCCGTGCAGATGGCTGTCTCGGGCACCAGCACGCCGACGTTTCTGGCTCCTACGGGCCAGAAGGACGAGATCATCGTGACGGTCACACTGACCGTCAGCGACGGCCAGCTCAGTGATCAGGCGGAGGAACTGATCAAGGTGCGGCCAGCGGGCACAGGAGGCACGGGTACGGGTTCCGGCAAGAGCGGCATCCGGTGCGGCCAAGGTGGGGTCGGCGCGGCGAATTTCGTGCTCTTCTACACGTTGGCCTTTGCCGGGCTGGCGGGCGTGAAGTGGTACGGACGGTGCGGGCGGCGCAGCCGATAGGTCAGGCTCCCAGGCTTGACAACAGGGCCGCATACTCATGGCGCAGGGCCGGCATGGCCCCGCTGCAGCCCGCGACCAAGGCCCCTGCGGCATTGGCCAGGCGTGCCGTCTGGTCGAGCGACCAGCCCCGCAGCCTCGCGGAGATCAGGGCGGCGGAGAAGGCATCGCCCGAGCCGACGGTGTCGGCCACCTGGACCGGCAGGCCCGGCAGATCGACCGCCTGATCATGGGATACCAGCAGGCACCCCTGCTGTGCCCGGGTGATGCAGACGAGGTCCACGTCGTAGCGGGTGAGCAGGCGGCCGGCGAAGTCAAGCGGGGCGGCTGGCAGATCGAGCAGCGATGCCAGCACGGCGACCTCGTCGATGTTGAGTTTGGCGATGTCCGACTTGGCAAGTGACGTCTCGATCCGCTCGCGGTCATACCAGGACTGGCGAAGGTTCACGTCGAATACGATCAGGGCGCCGACGGCGGCATCGAGGCATCGCTGGATTGCCGAACGGCTGCGAGCGGACCGCTGTGCCAGGCTGCCGAAGCAGACGGCGGAGGCCCGGCGCATGAGGTCGCCCAGCTCATCGGTGAACTCGATGTGGTCCCAGGCGACATCCTGGTGGATCACGTACGCGGGATGGTCGGGCCGGCGGGTGTCGACGGTGACGGTGCCGGTGGCGTGGGCCTGGTCGCGCTGGATGTACCGGATGTCGAGGTCGTGACTGACGATGTAGTCCACCAGTTCGCTTCCCGGGGCATCGCAACCTACGCGAGAGCAGACAATCCCCGTGTGACCCAGTTGCCGAGCGTGGAAGGCGACGTTGGCGGGGGCGCCGCCTGGCTTGCGGATCTCGCCAAAGCAGTCCCAGAGCAACTCGCCCAGACCGACAACGATCCTCGCCTGCAGATCCGCCATGGTACGATCCTCGCCGAGCCTTGTCGCAGCCTGTACGGTACGCGATCCGGCAGGCAGCGGCAAGCAAGCGTCATGCCGGCCCCTTTACCGCATATGACAAGCCCTATACCCGGTTGCGTAAGGAGCCTGTCATGCTAACGTGAGGACCAGGCAGCAGGTGCCGTAGAGCGTCCACGTCAGGTAGCCAGCCAGGGCAGCACGCCTGCCCGCGGCGGCGAGGTGCGGCCCGAAGCGTCTCGGGAGATCCAGAACAACGGCGCCAGCGGTATGGCGATCGGCCAGGGGATCCAGACCGGACGCACGGGCGTCACGCCGTTTGTGCCGGCCAGGTACTCCGGCAGCGGACGGTCAGGGACATCTGGCGCTTCGATCGGCCTGGTCGCGGATTCGTTCATGGGACGGCCCGCCAATCGGCGAGGCTGCGGAGGTAGACTTCGCCATTCGACTACGGGCGAGGGTCGGTGAGCATCATGTCGGCGTACGGCACGAACTCATGCTCCAGCGGCAGGCCGTTTATACGGAGGCTGGCGAAGCGGCACAGCCAGGGGACTACGAGGATGGCGACCACGATGCGGACCCCCCAGCGCCAGCGGTACAGGCGGGCGTGCAAGGCGTCGAGGCGATCGAGGGTGCGAGGGTTCATGGCGCTGCCCCGTCCGGTGCGCTCGGATTCTCGCTGGACGGCACGGGGAAGGCCCCGCCCTGTCCGTCTGGCGCCAGTTCGAGGATCCTCTGGAGAATCATACGACCAATCTGGTCGCGGAATTCTTTGTCGAGCGGTTTATCGTAGTACGCGGACAGGTCGATCGGCTTGCCGTAGCGGACGCGGGCGCGATGACGGAGGAAGAACCCCCAGATCAGGTTCTCGCTGTAGCGGACGCCGCTGATGTGCACGGGGATCACCGGCACCCGGCTGCGCAGGGCGAGAAGCACGATGCCGCCACGGGCAGCGATTGTCTCGCCCGGCTGTTCGATGCGTCCCTGCGGGAAGATCCCGACGAGGTGCCCTTCCTGCAGGTGGCGGATCGCCTCGCGGGTGGCGGGCAGGTCCTGGCCGCTGCGCGTGGTGGGGATGCAGCCCAGGCCCTTGAGCAACCGGCCTATCACCGGCATGTCGTGGTATTCCTTGGCGACCAGGAAACCGATCAGCCGCTGCGGGCCGGTGGCGTACAGCAGGAGCGGGTCGATAAAGCTGGTGTGGTTCGCGGCCAGGATCGCCGAGCCGTGGGGCGGCACGGTGCAGGGCCCCTCGCGGCGGACGCGGAACCACCACTTGGCGTAGAACTCATTGAGCCGCCAGAGCAGCAGTTGCCAGGGACGCAGGGACAGGCGGCGGGCCTGGACGGCGTGCATGGCGATGCCGGCCGCGACCATGAGAACACCCATGACGGCCAGAACCTCGGACACGTGATCGTCAAGGCCGGGGATCGGCGAGAGGCCCAGCAGGCCGGTGGCAGCGAGCAGGCCCGCCATGGTCGCCACGTCGGCGATGCCGAAGACGCGGCCTCGCCAGCGGTTCGGCACGATCCGCTGGAGCATCGTATTCACGCTGATCAGCAGCATGGCCCCGGTGAGGCCCACCAGGATCGCCAGGGGCATGCCGACGACGACGTCGCCCGCCCAGGCGAAGGCGACGAGCGAAATTCCCGCGCCGGCCAGGGCGATCAGGTTGACCAGTTCGCTACGGATGCGATCGCCCAGCAGGGTCAGGAGGATCGCCCCCAGGAGCATGCCGCCTGCCAGGGTGCCGCGCATGCCGCCCAGCCAGGCGTAACTGAGGTGGTACCGCCGGAAGACCACGCTGGGCAGCACGCTGGTGAAGACCCCGGCGGCGGTCCAGAACAGGGCCGCCAGCAGGATCAGTTCAGCAACCCGCTTGTGCGTGCGGACATAGGCAAGCCCCTGCACGACCATGCGGGCGAAGGGTTCCTTTGGCGGGGTGAGACCCCTGCCCTTGGGGACGCGAATGCCGGCGACGAGCAGCGCGCTGATCAGGAAGGTGCCGGCGTCGGTCATAAAATTCAGGCGGGCGCTGATCCCGGCCAATACGCCGCCGACCATGTTGCTGAGCATGGCGGCGATCGTACCCAGGCCGCTGCTGATCGAGTTGGCCTGGATGAGCTGATCCTCGCGGACCACCTGCGGCAGGAGGGCCTGGCGTGCGGGGCTGAAGAACGCGGCGAACAGGCCCAGCGCCATCAGGGGCAGCAGCGCGACGAAAAGGTCGCTCTGACGGAGGTCCTGGCCGCGGGTCCTGACCTGCCATTCGACCCACAGCGGCAGGCAGAAGACGATGGCAGCGCGGGCCAGGTCGGCGGTGATCATCACGGCCCGGCGGGGCAGCCTGTCGGCGATCGTACCGGCCAGCCAGCCGAAGGCGAAGAACGGCAGCAGGAACAGAAAGGTCATGAGGGCCTGGGTCTGTACGAGCCGGCTGCTGTTCTCGACGGCCAGTTCGCGCTGCAGGCCCAGTTCGGAGAGGTGATCGCCGAAGGCACTGATGCCGTACGCCAGCCACAGCAGGATGAAGCTGGAGTTGCGCAGGAGCCCGGCGGAACCGGGTGAACCCGGCAAGGGCCGCTTGCCATCAGTCTTGTTCGTATCCATGTGTGCCGTTATTCACTGCTGGCGACCTTCTGGGTGGCCGGGACGGGTGCGGCGTACTTGTGCAATGCCTCGGCGGCCAGGATCGCCAGGCGGCCCCAGACGGCCGGGACGCTGCGGTCCTGGGCGACCTTGCGCAGCGCTGCCAGGTCAGAGGACCCACTGTCCTTGACGGTTACACCCCAGGCGGCGCGGAAGGCCGTGTACGCCCGCATCCCGTCGCTCATCCGGCGGTTGCGGCGGGGTTGCTCCTGCTCGCCGAGCCGGCCAACCTGTTTGGCGAATGCATCGACCTGGCCGAGGGACTTGAGTGCCAGCGCGCCGTGTGCGACGTTCAACACGCCGTAGTAGCCCTGCCAGAGGACACGATCGTCGCCGATTTGCCTGACGGCTTGCTGCAGTGCCTGCTGGGCGGCTTGCGACTGGTTCAGCGACTGTAAGGCCGTAGCGCGCCAGAACTGGATCATGGCGGTGCCGACGGACTCCTCCAGGGGACCGGCTGGCAAGGTCGCCGGGTGCTCCAGAGCCTTGTCGAACGCCGCCAGGGCCGACGGCGGGTCGTCCTGCAGCAACGCCTGCAGTCCGACACCCAGCCAGGCGACGGTGCGGTGTTCCAATGCACTGTAATGGGTATCCGCCGGGTTGAACCGTCGACCATCGAGCGACTCGGCGGCCTGGCGGTACTGTCCCATCGCCAGGTACGCCTCGCCTAAAGCGCTGACCAGATCGTCGCTGGACGGCACCGTGCGAAGCGCTTGTTCCAGGGTGTCGCGGGCGTCGGCGGGGCGTTGCAGATCGTTGTAGACTTCGGCCAAGTCGAGGTGGAACGCGGGCAGCGCCGGGACGAGTTGGACCGCCCGCTCCAGGTGCGCGACGGCCTGTTCGGGTTGCTTCTTGATCTTGGCCAGGACCGCGCCGAGGCATCGCCGGGCGAGGGCGTTGTCGTCGCGGAGGGCGATGGCCCGCTGCCACTGCTCGATCGCCTCGTCGTAACGCATCAGCCGCATCAGCACGAGCCCGGCGTAGTAGGCAGCACGGGGGGACTGCGGACAGATCGTGAGGGCGTGCTCGGCGGCGGCGAGTTCCTCGACGCGCGACGGGAAGGCCAGGTACAGCGGCGCCGCCTCGGCCCGGGCGCGGTACTGCGCGGCCTCATCCATCCGGCCCATCACCTGAGCGCAGTAGCCGGCCAGCAGCCAGGTCAGACCGCTCCTGGCACTCTCGCCCGCCCCGCCCGTCAGGATCGTCTCGGCGGTGCTCCAGTCAGCCAGGGAGATGTAATCGCAGGCGAGTTCGATGGCGACCTCCGGGTCGCGGTGCAGCATCCGCCCGAGCGTGGCGTCGGGCTGGTGAGTGAGTAGTTGGATCTCCAGGCGGGCCATGGGTTCCAGGTCTGCGCCAGCCAGGTAGCGACGCGCGATCCGCCAAGCGGCGTCGCTGCGGCCCTCCTGTCGCAGGGAGTAGACCGCCAGGGCGGCGGCGTACGCGTCATCCGGGTCGATCCGCAGCACCGCCTGCAGCAGGCCACAGGCCTCGCGGAAGCGGCCCGCGGAGAGCAGGACCTTCGCCCGCAGGATCGAGGCCGCCCGCTTCCAGACCCACGCGTCCGCGGCCTTGGGGTCGATCGTGGCAAACTCCGCCAGCAGGCTCGACGCCTTCTCCAGATCGCTGACCTGAAAGTGCGCCAGCGCGAGGTAGTACCGCGCCTGCTGGCCAACCAGGCCGGTCCGCTGGCTGGCGGGCTGCAGCAGTTTGATCGCCTCGCCCGGCTTGCCCTGCCACAGCCTGAGCAGGCCCGCTTCGAAACCGACGCCGGGGTCCTCGGGCCACTTGGCCAAGGCCTGCTCGATCGTGCGGGCGGCGTCGGCATAGCGGCAGTCCATCCAGCTGACTTCGAAGCGCTGGACCGCGCCGTCGGCGGTCGAGGCGTCGATCCGGCGGGCCTGCACGTCAGGGACCTCGGCGGGGACCTGGGCCTGCTGAGCGTAGTGGCCATACGCATGCTCGATGATCGTCCGGCCATGGACGTCACGGACGATGAGCCGGAGGCTGTCGGCGTCGTCGGGCTCGACGGGCACGGTCTGCAGCAGTGGGGTTTCGGGCGAGAGGTCCGCCTGGCTGCGCCAGATCGCCCGCCAGCGGCCCCGTAGTTCGACCTGGGCCCCCGGCATCCGCGCGGTCGTCAGCACACCGATGGTCGCGCGGCCCTTGTCCACGGTGAAGCGGACGGCGGCCTGGGGATTCGCGCGGGCGAGCGGGCCGATTCGGCTGACGGGGATCCAGGACTCCTCGAACCGCACGACCTCGTACGGCTGCATCCAAGCCAGTTCGCTGAGCGTGACGCGCGGGCCGGCCTGCATCTCCAGGTACGGCTTGTTGTCATCGCTGACGCGCTGAGCCCAGTAATCGTTGTACTGGCCAATGCCCCAGGTCCAGAACTTGCGGGCCGGCAGCGTCCCGTGATCGGCGTAGTGGACCAGCCCGGTCTGGCGCTCGTGGTCGTAGGCGGCCACGAAGTCCTCGTCGCCGCCGACGCCCATGATACCGGTGCCGCCGTTGTAAGCAGTCAGCCAGCTGTAGTCGGTGCCGCGGCGCAGGGGCCAATCCACGGGGATCTTGTCATGCTGGCCCAAGGCGACCTTCGGGGCGGGCAGGATCATCTGGACGTGCTTACTGCCTACCACGGCGGTGTTAGACCAGTAGAAGCACCGCTGGCGGATCGGCGTGCGGTTGACCAGCTGCACGCGGTTCTCCAGGCAGGCACGGTCGGGAGAGAGGCGCAGTTCGACAGTCCAGCCCATCCGGCTGATCCGCTCGACGTCACCGATGAGCACGGACATGCTACCGTCGGGGTACTCCCGCGTGGTCCAGTGGACTTGGTCGTGCGTGGTAACGCTGTGGCAATCGGGGAAATTGAACTCGATGCCGCCTGCGGTCCAGGCGCCGCGGATGGCCACCGCCGCCGGCTTGATCGACGTCTGCCGATAGACGATATCCTGGCCGGCGAGCTTGTCGTAGATCGAGAAGACGCGGCCGCCCAGTTCGGGCATGATCCGGACGATGAGGTACTTGTTCTCCAGGCAGACAACGGTCCAGGCGCGCTCGGCGGCGTCGGGGGCGATGTCGGACTGGGCCGGATACGGATAGAACTTGCTGTCGTCCGTGGCCTGGAAGCGGGGGACGGGGTCGCTACGGACTTCGTGGGTCGGCAGGGTCAGGCGATCGGTCCAAATGCGGACGTCGCCGGGGGTCGGCTCGCGCGCTATGGCCGCACGGTGGTGCGTCGGCAGTTGCCGCGTGCAACCCGCCAGCAGCACCAGCGCTAGTCCAGCCGCACCTAGTACCTGCCACAGACCCCGAACCGGCCGATTCACACCACAACGCCTCTGGTACACACGCAAGACAACTCTCCTGGCCCCGCCGGAACCAACTGTAAGAGTTGTACTCTAGTGCGGCCAGGCGGGTGCGACAAGGACGGCCATCCGAACCGATGGGATCCAGCGGGTCGCCACTGCCAGCCGAAGCCGACTCCGATCGCCTGCTGCATCTGCCGGATCGAGCGGAAGCCATCGTCGATATCGAAGGAAATACAGCTACAGCCCCGGCCGCTGAGGGATTCAGGGAAGGCGATACGGACGGCCCGTGGCGGCTAGCGGGCCAGTGGGTCGATCTTGGCCGCCAGGATGAAGTCGTTCTCGCTGAGCCCATCAATCTTGTGGGTCCAGAGGGTAACTTTGACCTTGCCGTAGGTTAGCAGGATGTCCGGATGATGGCCCTCACGGTCAGCCAGGTCGGCGATCCGGTTGGTGAACTCAACAGCCTCGCGCCAGTCCTTGCGCGTGAATTCTTTCTCAATATGGTGCTCGCCGACAAGGTTCCAGCCTTCACCCAATTGCTTGCGGAAGTAGTCCAGCGCCTTAGCCTTCAGAGGCGGTACGCTCCCGCGGCACGGCATGCACTGCTGGTCGAGTAGCGAGCACATTTGCGGCATTGTCTCACTCATTGCGAATACCCCTTTGGGTCAATATTCCATGTACGCTAGAGGATCATATGCCATGGCGATAACACATCAACAAGCGAGAGGTTCGAGGAGGCCCCGCCCCAAATGCGGCGGGGTCACGATTGCTCGTGACCCCGCGGGTGTGTCTATTCAAGTTGTCGCCGACGGAATCCGACGACTGTCCTACACCAGTTCCATCACAGACCTGGCGGTGGCAGCGGCAGCCATCTTCTGCTGCGAGGCGATGCGTTCCTGGCCGGCCTCGATGATCATCCGCAGCAGGTCGGCATAGCGGAGGCCCTCGTAGCTGGCCATGTAGTTGAGCTTGCCGTCCCAGCACCAGCCGGGATTGGGATTGACCTCGAGGAGCTTGATCTCGCCGCTCGCATCGGCACGGAAATCGAAGCGCGCGATGACTATGTGCCCCTGTATCGTCCGATTCAGGCGCACGCGTCATTGCAGACATGGCAACAGTGGGCGTCGACGACGCGCCGCCAATACTGTATCCGGCCATGTACGATAATGACGACAATAACACAATGCCCGCGGCCGACTTGATATCGAGTCACATTGGTGATGAGTAAGAATCGTGGCTTATATGCAAACGAGTTGGGCCTAAACACGTTTGTCCACACACAGTTACGAATGGCGTCATCGATTGGCAAGCATGTTGGTGGATGCACATCAGCAGCAGGTGAACACCATGCAACACCATCTCACCGTGTCCACACGCGAGTATGTACAGCACAGTCAGTTCTTGAACGATGTCCTGCATCAACAGTTGGGTGTTAACTCGCGTACAATCTGGTGTACAGCCATCGTTTGTTACAGTCATCAACAACAACATGCTCGTGATACATTCGATATTGTCGCCGACACGTCCACTACGCCACAACGACACATGGCCAAGACAACTATTCAATGTATGTCGACGAATCACGGGTGGTTGACGAACCATTTTAGCGCAACTTAATCAAGCGCGTCGTGGCGTCATACTCCAGCACGGTCATCACGACCGATGTGCGTCACCGAAACTATCGACGGTGCCAGTCAGCAAGCATACGGCGTCGGCGGGTCGAACAGATTTTGAGGTATGTCACTTGATGCGAGTAATTATGTATAATCAACTTGTGCACACAGTGTAAC
>JANYLN010000176.1 GCA_025357795.1 Planctomycetota bacterium | reverse complement strand
AGCGGCCGGTACCGAAAGCATCCTTCCCCGGCTCATTCCGATTCTCCGTTCGTCGGCGTCCGTTGAGGAGAAGTTCATTCAGGCTCAAGAGGCGCGTCTGCCGTTCGACGCAGGCACTTTCGAGCAGATGGCAACGGACTTCTCTGCTTCGCCGCAGCTGGAAGCTCGTCTGCGCGAATTACAGAAGTCTGCGCCTGCCACCGGGCAACGGGTACACGACTGATATCGCACGTGAGTATTACTCGTGAGCCTGACCGCAACCGTCGCACGGGAATGACAGCAACAGCGATGCGGCTATTCCGGCTGTTGTTGCTGTTGCTGGGCATCTGGGCGGCTATCGCCGTTTCGCCAGATGCCGCCGCCGAAGGTTGTCATGTAGATTCGGCCCGCGTCGTCCGGGTCGAACGCGACGCGCTGCACGCCGGCAAAGGGGATGCCCTCGAACTGCTTCCAGTGGCTGCCCGCATCATGCGAGTACCAGAGGCCCTGCGAGGCTGTGCCCAGGTACAGCGTCTCGGGCCGGCGCGGGTCGAGCGTCACGAACATCGCATGCACGTAGTCCGGGCCGCCGTGCCCGGCGAAGTCCTCGTCTCGCAGCAGCCGGCGCCAGCCCTTGCCGCCGTCGCTGGTCTTGTAGAGCCCGCCCTCTCGCCCGCCGGGGATCGTCGCGGCGGCCAGGTAGATCACGTTGCTGTCCTTGGGGTCGAAGTCGAACCCGACGGGCCAGTGCAGGGGCTGACTCTCGGTGACGTTCTGCCAGGAATCGCCACCATCGCGCGAGCGGTACAGCCCGCCGAATGACGGGAACTTCAGGCCCTGCCGCCGCCCGGTCACGCAGACCAGCAGCGTGCCGTCGGGGTGCCGTTTGATCAGAAAGACGTGCTTGTTGTTCTCGGGCAAGCCGGTTGATTTCGGGATCCACGTCTTGCCGTCGTCGATGCTCTTGTACACGCCTTGGCCGAACATGGTGCAGTAGAGCACGCGGGCTTCCGGCGGGCTCTTGGGGTCGAGCACAATTGACGTACAAGGCGCTTCGGGCAGGCCGTCGGAGGAGACCTTCCAGGTCTGGCAGTGATCGGTGCTGGCGCAGACGCCGCCTGGCCCTTTGACCTTGTCGTGGATATAGGTCCAGTGCGGGATGTCGTGCACGTTGCTCATGGCGGCCCAGGCCTTGCCTTTGACCGTCGGATCGAAGGCGAGCATGTACGTCGTGTTGGTCCAGGGCGTGCCGCTGGATCGGCTGTTGTTGTGCCAGGTTGCGCCTGCGTCTTCGCTCCATGCAAATCCTACGTCTGTGTAACAGATGTAGTGCCGCTGGTGATTGAACGGGTCGACGTCGTAGTTCCAGGTCGTCGTAACCTCCAGCCCGATCGAGGCCCACCGCCCGACGTTTTTCTGGAACTTCGGGGGCTCCTGCCCCTGTACGTACCTGGTGAACGCCTGCCGCCAGCGCCGGCCGCCGTCGGCGGTGACGAACAGCTCGCCCGCATTGCTGACCATCACGACGTTGGGTTTGGCCGGGTTGACCGTAAAGCCATCGGGCGAGGCCAGCCCGCCCCACGACCAGCCGAACGTCAGCCCCAGCCAGCCGTGTTCGACGTTGCAGGCCGGGTCGCGCGGGTCGGGGTTGTACGCGCCCTGCCAGGACGCCCCGGCATCCTCGCTGCGGTAGATCGTGTCGTGCTGGTCAGGCTGGGGCCCGGTGCCCTTGCAGACCACGTACACCGTCCGGCCGTCGGTGGCCGCCACGCCGAGTTGGCTGTACTGCGCCATCCGCGAGCCGCCGCGCTCGCCCGTGAGCATCCGGGTGTTCAGGCCAAGTCCCATCGCGCTGTGCCAGGTCGAGCCGCCATCGACGCTCTTGTAGACCCCGCCGTCAAAGCGTCCCTTCACGGACTTCGAGGGGATCGTGCAGTACAGGATGGTCCCGGTCTTCTCGGCCCGGCCGGCCCGGAGGCTGCGGATCTGCAGCCAGGGCAGCCCCTCGCCTGCCTCGGCAAAGGTCTTGCCGCCGTCGATCGACCGGAAGATCCCCAGGGCTGTGCCGACGAACATGCGTCCGGGCTTGCCTTCTTCGAGCGGCTCGATGTAGATCCCGACGACGCTGCCCTGCACGTTGGTGCATCGCTGCCAGGACTGGCCGGCATCCCGGCTGATCCATGCCCCCTTGTCCGTGCCGACCAGGAGCACCTTGTTGTCGTCCGGATCGATCGCGATCTCGCTGATGGTACCCACGTCGCGATGGATGAATCTCTCCCAGGTCAGCCCCGCGTCGCGGCTGATCTTGTCTTCGAAGTAGACGATTCCGGGGTCCTTGGGGTGGAAGGCCGGCCGGCAGGTCATCGAGCCGCGTACCATGCGGAAGTCGAGCATGGTCCAGCTCTTTCCGCCGTCGCTGCTGCGGTAGAAGCCCCCCATGTCGCAGGAAACGAACATCAGGTTGGGGTCGTGGGGGCTGCTGGCGGGGGTAAACATCGCCCCGCCGCCACCGAGGCCCACGGGCGCGAACCGCCCGGCCGGCTGCGTCGCGGGGGCACTGGTCGGGGCGCTCGACGGGGCACTGGCGGTGGCGCCCAGGTGACCGGCCTCGGACGTAGTGGCTGCAGCAAGGACCGACAGGACGAAGCAGACGATGGGCCCAAGCGGGAGCATGGCCGTTCCTTTCCTTGTTGGCTGGGCGCGTAATAAACCGGCTGCACAAGGGCACTTCTACCCTCGTGCAGCCGGTTCGTCCATCCATCCCTGGCTGGACTGCGATCAGGAAAGGAGGTTTCTCATGCAGCGGCTCTGCCGCCGTTGTCTTTGCCTTTACTGAATACCCACCACGCCTCACTCGCCAGGGGCGTACTCACTGCCCGGTCTGCTGGCCGGCGCGGGAGTACGTGAAGGTCCTGTAGCCGTAGCTGTGGTCATACGGCCCGAGGCCTTGGGCGTCATACCAGTACTCCTGGTAGTCAACCGTCTGGCCGGAGCTGTACCGGCCCCCGGTGGTCGGCCAATCCGCCCGGGTGATCGCCTCGGCGGGGATGGGCGTCAGGCCGGGTTCGGCCGGAAAGATCAGGCTCGCCCGCGGCGTATCGGCCAGCCAGTATCCCTGCGCGCACTTGGGGCGCCCCTGCTGGTGGGAATAGCTGTACTCCACCGGCGAGAGCGTCCCCCGGCTGCAGCCGCCCAGCGACGCAAACGCCGCAAACAGCAACACCCACAGCGTCACGGCGCCCAGTGCCAGCAGTGCGGGGTACACCACCCTGCTTGCCGGGCGCAACCGGTTCGCCGCGACCGCCCTGCAACAGGCGTGCCACTCTGCCCGTCGATCTGTTCTGTCCATCCTATGGCCTCCTGGAGCCAAGATGGCCAGGCTGTCCTGCTCCCACTGCTGCACGCAGCAAATACCATGCCCCCGAGACGCGGCAGGAAATGCGCAGCCGATATCGCGAATCTAACTATCGATCAGGAAACTACTTCAATGATATGCCTGCAACGGATGTGAACCTGGGTAGACTGGTGGGGTCGCGACGATTCCACACGGCAACACCACGCGAACATGCGCGCCGGGCCCTTAACCAGCCTCGAAAAAGCGGGTGCTCACGCCGTCCGGGCCGACCCGCGCCTGCACCTTCCGGCTGCAGCGCGGGCAGTGGCCGGCATAGGCCGTACCCTCGCGGTTGCGCCAGATCCGGCTGTAGACGTCGCAGCACTTGAAGTGCACGCCGATCCACTTGCGGGAGTTCGACCCGGCGTCCGGTTCATCGGCCGGCGACTCCCCAGTCGGCGGCTCGTGAACCGGTGGCTCTTGCCTGTCGAGCTGCCCCGCCAGACTCGATAGATCCAGGATATAGTCCGGGTTTTCTGCCATGCTATGGGGAATATCGGCTCGAAGGGGGATGGGATATTCGCCTGTCCCGACTGGAGGTTGTTTCGGTAGCGATACACCGGAAATCGGCAGAGGCCGATAAGGGGTCGAACCTAGCTGCCACATCCGGCGTATGAACAGGCGGACCTAATGTTCGACCAACAAAAGTGTCTGAGCAACGAAGCCCCGGCTGGCCTCCTCCCCAACCGGGGCTTGCCTTTGCGCCATGCGGGCGGCGAGTGACCGGCTCGTGACGCGGGATGTTGGGCACTTCCCGGATTCGCCGGTACCGATCCTGTCGCCGGGGCGGATCGTTGGGTTCCAGGTAAGCCTGCCGATTACCCTGTGCCCCTTGCCCCGGCATCTTTCTCTTTGGCATCCTTCTCTTTGGCCTGCAGCTTCTCCACGGGCGTCGGCAGGCGGTAGTACACCGGGATGATCGCATCGACCTCGCTGAAGCGGCCCTGCTGGGCCATCCGCCAGCCGATGCGGTGGACATTTGCCGCCTTGGCAACCGCCAGCTCCTCCGGCAGGAGCATCCCGCCTGCGTCCAGGAGGGCCTGCTTGTGTACCGCTACTCCTTCGCCTGCAAACGCCACCGGATGCGGCAGGTTCGCCAGCAGGTCCGATAAGTAGACGAGATCTCCCGCGCAGACCGTCTCGTAGCCTGACCCGCCCTGGGCCAACCGGAAGACCTCCGCGAAGACCTGGCCGCCTCGAGCATCCATCAGGACCACCAGGTTCGCCGGTGGTGGCGAGAGGTCCAGGGCGTTCAGAGAGATCGCCTCGAACGTCGAGACCGCCACGACCTTGGCACCGGTCGCCAGGGCCAGGCACTTGGCAAACGTCACCCCGATCCGCGTGCCGGTGAACGACCCCGGACCGATCGAGACGTACACCTGCTCGATCGAACCGGCAGGCCATTGCGCCTGGCGGCACAGGACATCGACGGTAGGCAGCAGGTCGGCGGCATAGTCCCGACTGAAAGCAAGTGGTTGCGATGCAATGACTTGTTCACCCGCACCCAGGGCGATACTGCCCCGCCTTGCGGTCGTTTCGATGGCAACAATCCTCGGTCTGTCCGCCATAGATCCCTCTGGCCTGCCGTTGCCGCTGGCTGAATGTAGACCAGTGCCGTTCTAACCTTTCGCAGTTGATGCCGGGCACGTCAGCAGATAGCATAGCGAATATACGGATACAAGGGTACGGGCCGGACGGCACCTTGCCGGTCGGCCATGGCAGCCGCTGCTTTGCCGTAAGAAAGAATCGCCCCATGAGCGAACAACAGGATATTATCGATAAGGACCTGCTGAAGGTCCTGGCCTGCCCGGACTGCAAGGTCTCGGTCCGGCTGGAAGGCCAGAAGCTGATCTGCGACAAGTGCGGCCGGCGGTATCCGATCCGCGACGGCATCCCCATCATGCTGATGGATGAAGCCGAACAACCTGGCAAGCCGTAAGGCCTCCGAGACGGTATACCTACCGGAGACCCCGAGCAGACGGACGCCGGTTTGGCCAGAGGACGGCCGGGCGACAGCAAGCGGTCTGGGTGCAAGGGATTATGAAGATTGCTGTTATCTCCGATATTCACTCCAACTTGTCCGCCCTGCAGGCGGTCCTGGCCGACATTGATACGCGCCAGGCCGACGAGATCATCTGCCTGGGCGACGTGCTCGGCTATGGGCCCAAGCCCCTCGAGTGCCTCGACCTGATCATGCAGCGCTGCAGTGTGTGCCTGTGCGGCAATCACGACCAGGCCGTCTTTTTCGAGCCGAGCAATTTCAATGTCGCCGCCGAGACCGCCTGCTACTGGACCCGCCGGCAACTCGAGGCCGATACCGAATCGCCTAACCGCAAGAAGCGCTGGGACTTCCTGGGCAAGCTGCCCTTGCGGCACGAGATCGGTCAGATACTTTTTGTACACGGCTCGCCCCGTAAGCCGGTCAACGAGTACCTCTTCCCCGAGGACGCCTACTCGAATCCGAGCAAACTAATCGGCAACTTCGAGCGTATGAATGGCAAGCAGGCCTGTTTCGTCGGCCATACGCACGTGCCGGGGATCTTCTACGACGACCCCTACTTCGAGCCGCCGGATGAGTTGACCGAGCCGTTCCGCTACGAGATCTGCGAGTTTGAGCGGGCGATCATCAACGTCGGCAGCGTCGGCCAGCCGCGGGACCGCGACCCCCGCGCCAGCTACGTCACGATCACCGACGAGAAGATGGTTGAGTTCCACCGCGTGGAATACGAGGTGGAGGAGACCGCCCAGTTGATTCGCAGCAACCCTGAACTGGACCAGTTCCTGGCTGAGCGGCTGGTCGACGGCCGCTGATTCGTACCGGGCCAGACTTGCCTTTAATGGACATCCGCACATACTGTTGCCGAATTGTTTTGTTTTTGGCCGGCCGCAGTCGTTAGCTCCCTCTAGGAGAACCATGGACACACGCAGATTTATCATGGCCATGACCTTGGCGATGGTCGCCATGTGGGGCTTCACGCTCTATAACCAATCGAAACTCGCCAAGCAGCAAGCCGCGCAGAGCCAACCGGTTGCCGCGGCCACGCAGCCCGCGGGCAGTCAGCCCGGCGCCACCAACGGCGCCGCGGAGATGTCCGGGGCCAGCCAGCCGCTCTGGCATGCCCAGGGCGCGACGGCCGTCCAGAGCGTCACGCTGGGCCAGGATGACCCCGAAGGCAAGTACGACATCCAGGCCCTGCTGAGCAATCGCGGCGCGGCCGTCGAGCGGGTGCTCATGGTTGAAAAGTCCGGCCAGAAGACCAAGGACGGCCAGCCGAAGTACAAGTACGCGGAAAAGGTCGATCTCAACAAACCCTACCCGCTGATCGAGGCGCTGGCCCTGCCCGATGGGCGGCAGGTTTTCAGCTGGCAGACCGCGGCGGTCCGCCTGGGCAACCCCGAAGTGTCGGTCCCGCTTTCCAACGTCATCTGGAACGTCGAGACCCGCCATCTCGAAAAGGGCGTTTACGAGGCCCGCTTCTGGGTCGATATCTACCAAGCCGATCAGCCGATCGTGCGGGTCGTCAAGCGGTTCACCCTCGCACCGAACAACTTCTCTATGAACATGGACCTGACGTTCGAGCCGCTCAACGGCGCGGAGGTCGTCCTGACCGTCGATCAGCTCGGGGCCGTGGGCATCAGGCGCGAGGACCCGCGCAGCGACCTGCGCAAGATCTATGTCGTCTCCAATGAGACGAACAAGGCCAAGACACAGGTCTTCCAGCACGCCTCCCTGGCCGGCAAGCCGCCCGTCGAGATCGGTTCGGTTGTGCCGTTCTGGTGGACCGCGCTGGTCGACAAGTACTTCGCGGCGATCACCGCCCCGGGCAAGGCCGTCGGCGCTGCCAGGCCGGTCGGCCTGGTCAAGGTCTTCACCTACACACCGGACCCCAAGGCGCCGGACCTCGGCGGCGACATCGCCATCGAGATGCTCTCGCCGAACCTGACGGCCACGACCGCCGCGCCGGCGAAGTTGACCTTTGACCTGTACGCGGGCCCCAAGGACCCGAACGTCTTCGCCGCCAACCCGACCTACGTCGCCCGGGATTACGGCATCCTGCGCTCGGCCGAGTACGCCTGGTGCACCTTCAGCTCGCTGGGCGAGCTGCTGACGCTCTTCCTGCACTGGCTGTACTATTACATCCCGCCGCACAACTACGGCGTGGCGATCATCATCCTGGTGCTGCTCGTGCGGGCGCTGCTGCACCCGTTGACCAAGCACCAGCAGATCAGCATGGCCCAGATGCAGGCGCGCCAGGCGACCGTCCAGCCCAAAGTCGCCGCCCTCAAGCAGAAATACGGCACCGACAAGCAGAAGCTCCAGGTGGAGACGATGAAGGTTTACCGGGAGGCCGGCATCAACCCCGCCAGCCAGATCGCCGGCTGCCTGCCGATGCTGATTCAGTTGCCGATCTGGGTGGCCCTCTATTCGGCCCTGAACTACGACATCAACCTGTGGCACGAACCGTTCGCGATGTGGATCAAGGACCTGTCGGCCCCGGATGCCCTGTACCACTGGCAGCCGGCCGTGACCGTCCCGCTGCTGTCGTGGATCCTCGGGCCGATCGACAAATTCAACGTCCTGCCGATCCTGCTGGCGATCAGCATGTACCTGCAGCAGAAATACACACCGAAGCCGCCGCCAGCCCCGGGCACGCCCCAGGAGCAGATCGATCAGCAGGCCCAGATGCAGAAGATGATGGGCTTCATGATGATCTTCATGGGATTGCTGTTCTACAACATGCCCAGCGGCCTGAACCTGTATATCATGGCGAGCAGCTTCTTCGGCGTACTCGAACAGAAGCGGATCCGCAAGCACCTGGAAGAGCAGAAGAACCAGACTCTGTCCAACCAGCCCGCCAAGCGCAACGTCTGGATGGAGAAGATCATGGCGAAGATCGAAAAGAAGGTCAGCGCGAACCACACGATCCGCAAGGACAAGCCTTCCTGATCGCCGATCTTCAGGCGTTACCTGCAGAACCACCAGCGGAGGCTGCCTCGGGAGCCCGAGGCAGCCTCCTTCATTTACCGCCTTAGCTTGGCCGGCCTCTAGCATTAACGTCAACGAATTCTTGATTTTGCGGGCAAAGATCGCTAGCGTTACAAACAGCCGTGCAACTGAAAAAGGAAACGCGCAATGGAAGTGCGTTGCGATCTGGCCAAGATCATCATCACCGAGACGTCCGACCAGCAGATCATCGTGCTGCGCGAGCGGGACGGCGAGCGGGCCTTTCCGATTGTCATTGGCAGCTTTGAGGCCGCCGCGGTCGATCGGCGACTCAAGGGCATCCCCGCGGCCCGACCGCTGACGCATGACCTGCTGGCCACGGTCATCGAGCAGCTCGGCGGGGAACTCGAGAAGATCGTCATCAGCGACCTGCGGGAGGGCACGTTCTTCGCCAAGCTGGTGGTCCGCCACGGCGGGCAACTGATCGAGGTCGATGCCCGCCCCTCCGACGCGATCGCCCTGGGCATCGCCGGGGACGTCGCCATCTACGTCGAGGACCACGTCCTGGACGACGCGTCTAGCTAACGAATCCCCCTTCTCCTTTGAAGTGCCTTATCGGTAACCGTAGAGCTTCCGTGCGTTTTCGGAGTAAATCTTCCGCAGGACGTCATCGGGCAACTGCACGCCGTAGATGCACCAGCGGCCCTGCCCCGGGGTCGGCCCGGTCCCGTAATCGAAGTACTCGTCGTCGGTCTCCAGGAAGCGGAAGTGGACGCCGAACTGCTCGGCCGTCGGGGTGACATCCGTGCCGAAGAGCAGCCGATCCTGGTACCGGATGAGGAATTCCCTCGCCGCTCGCGGCACCCGCCCCAATTCGCCAATCCGCGCCGAGATATCGCAGTACAGGTTCGCACGGCGGTCCAGCAAGCCCCCTACGTACGCCAGGTTTTCGGCATAGCTGCACACGTGCGCGCTCTGGAACCGGACGGCGGGGTACTTGCCGACGAACCGGTCCTGCACCTCCATCAACTCCGCGAAACCGGGGTACGGCTCGCCATGGAAGTGCCAGGTCGGGCGGCCCTGCAGTTCTTCCCAGCGCTCGTTGGTCGGCGTGAGCGGCTTGAAGAAGGCCGTCGGGTCCGCGATGTGGTACAGCACGGGCCGATTATGCCTGGCGCACACCTCGAACACCGGCGCGAGCCGATCGTCGTCGTAATGGACCAGCTGGCCCTGCCGGTCACGGAGCGTCAGGCCCATGGACTTGTACATCTTCAGCCCGTGCGCCCCGCGGCGGAACTGCTCGTCCAGGTATCGCGCCGCGGCCAGCCCGAACTCGTCGGACTCCGCCATCAGTTGCTTGAACGGGATCGTCGCCAGCACGTAGAACCGCTCGCGGGGCTGGTACAGGTCGAGCAACTCCTCGATCGGCCGGTCGCTCTCGATCCGCAGGTCGAACATCGCCCGCACGTTGCAGGCGTCCATGATCTCCAGCAGCCGGGGGATCGCGGCCGGGTCGTTCTGCTTCGTTACCCAGTAACTGATGTGGTTGTGCGCGTCGATGCAGGGGAACTTGCTGCGCTCGACAAGAGTTTGCTTGCGTACGACTTCCGGCTGGGGACAAAACGCCGACAGCGCCAATTCAGGCTGACCCATGAGGGCATTCTCCGCATGCGACACAGGTAGTACCAGGGCAGATAGCCTACTACTCGTTGCCGGCGGGAACAAGATCGACGGCCGGACGACGAGCGGCTCTTACTGGCCGGCGGGGGGCGAGGAAAGAGCCGCGGCCTGGATCACGATGATGATCGGCTCTTGCGATGATTCGGCTGGCTGCAGCATCTGGGGGAGACCGAAGTAGCTGTGCATCGGCTGGCTCGCCGGGGCAGCGGCCGGACTGGCAGACAGGTTGCCTTGTGCCACGTACTGGTCCTTGGCACTGGCCAGCAGCTCCGGCGAGGCCGCCTGGCCCCGCCCGTTCAGATCCAGGGCCGTCAGCAGTTGTTGGGCGGACCCCAGCCATCGCTGGCTGACCAGTTGGGTGGCCTCGCGGGCCTCGGGCTCCCCTGCCGCCAGTGTCTGCGATTGCAGGTACGCGACGGCCGGCACGCCCGCGATCGCGCGATCCAGATCAGGCCGCTGCGCCGCCGGGACGCTTGCCATGAGCGTCAACCGGCCCGCCTGCGATGCCGTCCGCAGGATCTGCCCGCCCCGCTGTTCAACGAGATGACGGACGATCTCCGCCATCTCGACCACCTTGTCCGGGTCGGCGACCGCCACCTGCAGCCGGACGACCGCCGAACGCTCCAGCGGCACAGACCTGGTTCCGCCGGCCTGCCGACTATCGGTGCCTGCCGTCTGCGCAGGCTCGTTTTGAGCGAGGGCCCCCTCGGACAAATTCACACCCAAACCGTCTGTCGCGGGCGAGGCGGCAGAAGCCGTCGCGGCGAGACTTGTCGCTTTTTCCTGGGCACCCGCCGGGGCCGCTGGCATCGCATCCGCCGAAGGCGCCGACTCGGCCGGCGAGACCTCGCTGGACGTCGGCCTGGCTTCCGCGGTGTCGCGTCGGGGTTCGCCAGACGCCCCGCCGAAGGCAGGCTGATTCTGCTCTCGCATCGCCAGCGCCTCGCCGGGCATCGGTTCGGGGCTTTTCGCGCTCTTGGCCTTGTCATCCACCCCCTGGCGGGCACGATCGGCCAGGACCGGACGCGGCGGGGGCGCCATCGCCACCTGCCGCGACTGGCGGGCCTGGTGGGTTTGCACCCAGTACGTCGTACCCACCGCCGCCACCAGCATCGCGGCGGCGAGCAAACCCAGCCATGGGGTGTTGCGCCTTGTCCGGGCGTGCGAGCCGACGGCGGCGGCCTGGCTGGCCCCCGGGGACAAGCCGATCAGCGCTCGGCGCTCCAGTTGCGAAAGAATGCGTTCCCGGACGTGGCTGGGCGCGGCCTCGCCTTGCACGGCTCGCAGGGCGTCGACCGTGCGACGCAGCTGCTGGTGCAGTGCCGCCAATTGCGGGTCGCGCCGCAGGGCCTCTTCGACCTGCTTGCGCTCCGGCTCGGAGCAGGTGCCGTCGATGTAACTCGACAGCCATTGCTCCAGATCCACTCTGTCAGGCTTGCCAGGCATCGCCACCCATCGACCTCAGAAATTGGTGTGCCATGCACACCTCGCATCCGTTTGTGCCGTTGTCGTTACGCAGTCCTCATCCCTGCCGTTATGGTCCCAATATCGGCAGCAGCTTCTCCCGGATCGCCATGCGGGCCCGGTGCAGGCGGCTCTTGATGGTCCCGGCCGGGACATGCAGAACCTCGGCGATCTCGCCGTAATCCAGACCTTCCATATCCCGCAGCACCACTACCGCCCGGTGGTCGTCGTCGAGTTGCTGGATCGCCTGCCAGACGATCCGGCGGACCTCGTCGCGCTGCACGGCCAGGTCGGGCTGGTCATCGGCGTCCTGGACCGCCCGGTGCAGGCGGGCCGCCTGGCTGGGGATGTCGTTCCACTCCACCCCGGTCCCGAGGCTCATGTGCCGTCGTTCGCTGCGGCGATAGGACAGGGCCAGGTTGGTCGCGATGCGATACAGCCAAGTGAAAAAACTGCTGCTGCCCCGGAAGGTCCCCAGCGACTCGAATGCCTTGAGGAAGGCCTCCTGCGTCAGATCCTCAGCTGCCTGGCGGTCCCCGCAGAGCCGCCAGCACAGGTTGTAGATGCGGTCCTGGTATTTGACCACCAGCGGCTCAAAGGCCGTCAGGTCGCCCTTTTGGCACTGGCGGACCAGCACCGCATCATCAAACGGGATGGCCGTGTCAGCCACGCCACCGATCCTTTACGCAGTTAGACGCTTTGGCGGCCCGGCGGTTCCATCTTTGGCCCTGGCCTTGGTATACTATTCGATCCGGTGCCTATGTTGCCATGGTTATAGGGCCGGGTCAATCATCGTCACGGAGCTGACGCAATGCCGCAGGACAACTATAGCCGCTATGAATCGCCGCTGGTCAGCCGCAACGCCTCCGAGGCCATGGTCCGGCTCTGGTCGCCGCAGTACAAGTTTTCCACCTGGCGTAAGATCTGGCTGGCCCTGGCCGAGAGCCAGAAGCAGCTCGGCCTGCCGATCACCGACGAACAGATCCGCCAGATGCGCGACCATCTGGAGGACATCGACTTTGCCAAGGCCGCCGACTACGAGAAGCGGCTCCGCCACGACGTGATGGCCCACATCCACACCTTCGGCGATGCCGCCCCGGCCGCCAAGGGGATCATCCACCTGGGGGCCACCAGCGCCACCGTGGGCGACAACGCCGACCTGATCATCATGCGAGAGGGCCTCCAGCTGATCCTCTCCTGGCTGGTCAACGTGATCGATGCCTTGGGCCAGTTCGCCAGCAGGTACAAGGACCTGCCCTGCCTGAGCTACACCCACTTTCAGCCGGCCCAGGTGACCACGGTCGGCAAGCGGGCGACCCTCTGGTGCTGGGACTTCGTCCGCGACCTCGCCGAGGTCCAAAGCGCGATCGACAACATGCATTTCCGCGGGATCAAGGGGACGACCGGCACGCAGGCGTCGTTCCTGGACCTCTTCGAGCAGGACGCCGGCAAGGTCGACCAGTTGGAAAACCTCGTGGCCGCGAAGATGGGCTTCCAGAAGATCGAGCCGGTCACGGGCCAGACCTACAGCCGCAAGACCGACATTACCGTGCTGAACGCCTTGGCCCAGATCGCCGTCTCCGCCCACAAAATGTGCAACGACATCCGCCTCCTTTCCGGGGTAGGCGAACTGTCCGAGCCGTTCGAATCCGAGCAGGTCGGTTCGTCCGCCATGCCGTACAAGCGCAACCCGATGCGGTCCGAGCGGGCGACGGGCCTGGCCCGGTTCGTCATGTCGCTGGCGTCCAACCCTCTCCAGACCGCCGCCGAACAGTGGCTCGAACGAACCCTCGATGACTCCGCCAATCGTCGGCTCTCGCTGCCGGAGTCCTTCCTGGCGACCGACGGCATTCTCAAGATTCTGGCCAACGTCGCCAAGGGGCTCCACGTCTGGCCCGAGATGGTCAAGGCCCGCCTCGACCAGGAGCTGCCCTTCATGGCCACCGAGGTGATCCTCATGGCCGCCGTCAAGGCCGGCGGCAACCGCCAGGACCTGCACGAGCAGATCCGGCAGCACTCGCTGGCGGCCATGGAGCAGGTCAAGAAGTTCGGCCGGGCCAACGACTTCCTGTTCCGCCTCAAGAGCGATGCCTCTTTCGCCAAGGTGACGGACCTGGAGGAACTGGTCCAGCCATCCCGCTTCATAGGCTTGGCCCCCCAGCAGACCGAGCGGTTTGTCCGCGAATACGT
>JANYLN010000164.1 GCA_025357795.1 Planctomycetota bacterium | reverse complement strand
CGCCAGCCGGAAGCGCTGTACGCTTTCGGCATGATGCACGATGAACGAAAGCTGATGCCGTTGGGGCAGGCCGCTCGACGCCTGCGAGTTCCCCTCCGTTGGCTGCGGGCCGAGGCCGAAGCCGGACGGATACCACACCTGAAAGCTGATCGCGCCATCCTTGTCGATCCCGTTGCCGTTGAGCAAACCTTATTGGATCGCGCCCGGACAGGGCAGGCGGGTGCGCCATGAACACCGATTACGCCGACATCGACGCCCTGGCTCTCGGCGATATCGCCCGGCGGTTTGACATTCCAGTGAAACGATCCGGGGGCAAGGACCATGTGCCCTGCCCGAACTGTGAACCCGACGGTACCGACAACCCGCATCATTGCGCGCTGGCAAGCGATAGACCCGTTGCGCACTGCATCAAGTGTGGTTGGTCTGGTAACTCCGTCCAGCTGGTACAAGCCTTCCTGAAGTGTGGCCACAAAGAAGCATGCGACCAGATACGCGCACGCTTCAACCTGCCCGGCGGCAACGGCCATGCACGCCAGGTGTACGCCGATTCCCTTCATCAGTTGGCGGCTGTCCGCGGCTGGACTGTCGAGGCGCTGAAAGCCCTGGGGGCACGCGCCGAAGGTCCTTGCGTTGTCTTCCCGATGCAGGACGCCAGCGGCAAAGAGGCAGGCCGCAAGCGGCGACGGGGCGACAATCAGCCTATCGACGGCAAGAAGTCAAAGACGGACCACGGCTGCCACAACGGGCTGATAGGGACGTTTCCCCTGCAGGCAGACGGGCCGGTTGCCGTTGTCGAGGGGGAAGCCGACGCGGCCGCGCTGGTGACTGCTGGTTTTCCTGGGGCGGTTATCGCAACGCCAGGAGCAACGCCGGGGCAGCGGGTAGAGCAGGCCCTGCAAGCCGTTATCCACGGTCGCGAGGCGATCCTATCCCCTCAGAACGATGACGCGAGCCGGGCATGGCGTGACCGTATCGCGCGTATCCTGCTGAATGCCGGATGCCGCGTGAAGTTTGTTCCCCCTGCCGGCGGTAAGGACATTGACGAGCGGCTGCGCCACGAGCCAGACAAGGCCGGGGCGCTCGAGAAGATCATGGCTGAAGCGATTCCCTTCGACAGTAGCGACGCGCCCCCTATCGTCGAGCCGGCCGAAGACGATGCGGCGCCGCACTACGTTACAGCGACCGCCTTGATTCACGATCATCCCAACCTGCGCGAGCCGATCATCAACGGCATCGGCCGGCGGGGTGAAGTGTTCAACGTCGTATCTGGGTCGAAGCTGCGTAAATCGTGGTTCGTGGACAATCTGGCCGTTGACTTCGTGACGGCGGGGCTTTGGCTGGGGCGCTTCCAGTGCGTAGGCGGGCGAGCCTTGATTATCGATCTTGAGCTGCACAGGGGAACCATCAGCGGGCGCATCCGGGACATCCTGGCAGCGCGGGGGCTTGGTGCCGATGCCAGCGACTTGATTGCCATTGAGTCACTACGCGGCCGGACCGTCGATACTGACTGGCTGGTCCGATACGCCAAGAACATCGGCCCTGGCGTGTTTGACTTGGCCATCATCGACCCGCTGTACAAGTTGCTGCCCAAGGACGGCGACGAAAACAACAACGTCGCTATGTCCCACGTGTTCAATAGCCTGCTACAAGTTGCTGAAATCCTACAGGCCGGGCTTGGCATTGTTCATCATCTGAGCAAGGGCGATCAATCCCAGAAAAGCGTTACGGACCTTGGCAGCGGCGCCGGTGCACAATCCCGCGCGTGCGATGGCCACCTGGTCCTACGGGAGCACGCAACGCCGGAAGCGGCCGTGTTCGCGGGGGCAGTCAGATCATGGCCACCGTTCGACCCGTTCTGTCTGCAGTGGCAGTACCCGCTCTGGATGCCGGCGCCCCATCTTGACCCGAACGACCTGAAGAAGCCTGCGACCCGTAGGCGGAAGCCCGAACCCGTCGAGCCGACCGAACCACCCAAGCCCGTCGAGGCATGGACTGCCAAGCGATTCGCTGCGGAGTTTGTCACCAGCGAACCTCAGATGAAAGCCGCGGTTACCGGGGCAGCAAACGTCGCGCGTGTCAACGCGAATCTGGCAGAACGCCTGCTTAGCCAGGCCGAAGGCATGAAGTTGGTTTTCCGCTGGAAGATCGACAAGGACCGGCACACCTACTTCGCCAATAGGCAACAGCCATCCACGACCGGGGGTGTCGACTGAGCCTAAAACAAACACTGACTAGGGAGGACGTTCCCCCCACACCCCCCAGCGACGGCAACAAGTTGCCTGCTGGGGGCGGGTGTGGCCCTTGGTGTGAGAGTGTCCGGACCCCTGGAGCAAGATCTATGGCTGAGACTGAGGAACTTTCCGAAACGATTTCCGAAAAGCCGAAGCGTGGCAGGCCGGCGAAGATCCTGCCCGACATCTTGAAGTTCATCGAGGACATGTGTCCAGAGCTGACGACCCGTCGCGCCCGAGAAGACATGTACTATCAGCTCCTTGCTCAACAAGTTCTGATCCACGATCCGGCTTACAAATGGCTGATCGACGGGGACGCGATGCAACGCGGCGTGCCAGGGGCCACCTATAGGGCCGGCGTTCTCCGTGAGCTCGGGCGAATCGAGGATGAGGACGCGATTCGGGTCGTCGCCGGGTACGCATGCGACCTGAAGCTCGGGAACGCGGCGGCGGTCAAATTCATCCGGTGGGCACGTTTGGGCGACCGGGAGCCGCAGCAGCCACGGAGGCGGGTCAAGGCGAGCCTGGAAGGTGAACAGTAAACGAGCGCCTGGGGGAACCGACGGCGGCGCCGGGCCGCGGCCGGCTGGATGCAGGGGCCGGGCAACGATTTTCGATTGACGAGATTTCGGAAGCGGAGACGGACACGATGATTACAGACAAAGCTGGCGCGACGGTGGAACAGGTTACTGATCCGGGAATGACGCCTTTGCTGGTGCCAGTTGGGAAGGTCGCACAGCTGACCGGGTTGGGCGAGCGGACTATCTGGCGCCTGAGCGCCAGCGGGGGCATGCCCGCGCCGGTTCAAGTGGGCAGCCGGCGCCTCTGGCGGTTCGCGGATGTCCAGGCATGGGTTCGGGCAGGATGCCCGGCAGCACAAGAAAAGTGAAAGGGTACTTGCACGGCGTAGAAGTATGGAGTATACTACGATCATGAAGCTGTCCGATCAAATCAGAAGGGCTGTGGATGAAAGCGGCTTGTCCCGCTACCGGATCTGCAAGGATCTGGGTATCCCCGAATCGTCTCTGTCCCGCTTTATGGCGGGGCACGGGGCCATGTCCCTTCAGAGGATAGATGAGCTGGCTGAGTACCTGGGGTTGGAACTCAAGCGGCGATCCCGCCCGGCATCCGTTCGCAATCGGAGACAATGAACATGGCGAGCATCTTCAAGAAGACCAAGAACGCCAAAGTCTGGCACATCGCGTATTGCCCCCAGCCGAACAAGCGGAAGGTGGTCCGTGGCTGTGCGGACTACAGGGCGACGGAAGCCCTTGCCCGCAAGCTGGAGACCGGGGCCTTCGAACGGCGCCGGGGCATCGTCGATGAGCGAGCGGACCGGGCAGCAAAGCAACAGATCCGGCCGCTGACCGATCACGTTGCCGACTTCGAACGGTACCTGCTGGACAAGGGCAACACCGAAGACTACGCGACCATGACGGCAACCCGGACGCGGGTACTCCTGGCTGGCATCGACGCAACGGCATCCGCGCATATCACCCTGGATCGGGTGCAGGGATGGCTGGCGGACATGCAGCGGAAGGACGGCGTCAAGGTCAAGATGGGCGACGTAACGGTCAAGGTAGAACGATTCGGGGCATCGACGCGCAACCATTACACCCGCGCGGTCAGGAACTTCTGCCGCTGGATGGTCAAGGACAACCGGGCGACGTTCGATCCTCTGGTTGCTCTGGCAACAGTCAACGCCGATGTCGATGTGAAGATCAAGCGGCGGGTACTGACGGCAGAACAGCTACAGGCCCTGCTGGCGGCTACGGGCACGGCCACGAGCCCGGTTCGGTTCGGACTGACCGGACCTGAGCGGGTGCTTGTGTACCGGCTGGCCCTGTCAACAGGGCTGCGAGCTGGCGAGATTGCCAGCCTGACCGTTGGTGACTTCCACCTCGATGATGGGGTTGTCGAGGTCCAAGCGGCCTACGCCAAGAACCGGCGCCGGGATGAACTCCCGTTGCGGGCGGACCTGCTGGCGGATCTCGCCGCGTATCTGAAGGGGCGACCAGCCGCGGAACAGGCCATTCCTGCCATGCCAGAGAGCGACCACACGGCCGAAATGCTCCGGGGCGACCTGAAGGCGACGGGCATCGACCCGGAGACGCCAGAGGGCCGCTACGACTTTCACGCCCTGCGGCATCAGTTCTGTTCTGACTTGGTAGCCAGCGGGGCCAACGTCAAGGTGGCGCAGGCCTTGGCACGGCACAGTACTCCCGTCCTGACGATCGGCCGATACTCGCACGTCCGGGTACACGACCGGCAGGCGGCGGTAGAGGCCCTGCCCGACCTGAGCCGCCCGACGCCCGAGCCTGAGCAACAGCGGGCGACCGGGACAGACGACGCGGTAGCGCCGGTAGCGCCAGCGGTAGCGCACAGGGGGCCGGATAGGGCAGCGGAAGGCAACGCCGGGCAGGCCTTGAGGCTGGCGACACCCGAAGGCTGCGGAGAATCGAGACCCCTACAGGATGTGGGGAAACGGGCTGTAGGGCACAATCTGGCGATGACTGGCAATGCGAAACAAACCGGAGAGGGAGGGATTCGAACCCCCGTGACCCCGAAGGGCCAAGCGGATTTCAAATCCGCCGCTTTCAGCCGCTCAGCCACCTCTCCGGCAACATCCAGCCGCACCGCAACCACACGGCCCGGCCGCCGAGGGCGCCCGCCCCCTGCCACAATCCCGCAAGCCAAATCTCTGCTTCGGTCCCGGCAGCGATGCCGTAGCGCCGTTGCCAGCTATCGGCCATCCTTGAATTTGGCAAGTTTCAACCATCGCCACACCGCCGCCACCAAGGCACGACAGCACGGCGGATGGCCCCTGTAGAATAGATGCCCGCCCGCCCCGCGGCAAGGCCCCGCACGGCCCAACCGCGCTTTTACCCCTGCACCCGCTGCATCTTCAGCAGCAGGTGCATCTCCCCCTGGTGGTTCGCCTCATCGTGCAACCCGTGCGTGATCCAGTACCGCAGCGGCTCCGCGTCCGGTAAGATCTTCGTCCGCGGCGGCGAACGCAGCCCCTCCCCCGACAAAGAGCCGATAACCCCGATCATCCGCTGCCGCTGGTGCTCCAGATGCTCGCGGACCTCCTCACGCGCAGGCCAATCGTGAATCTGCTTGACCGGCCTGCACTTCATGCTGAACGTCTCGAACCAGCCGCCCGGCAGTTCGCTCCGCCCCGTGATCGCCTCGATGCACATCAGGTCCTGCAGCCACACGGCATGCCCCGCATGCCACAGCAGGTGATTCGACAACCCCGGCGGCGACCAGGTCAACTCCGCCTCCGTCGCATTCTTCAACAGCCGGATCGTCTTGGTCCGCACGGCCTCGGCCAGCCCCTGCAAGGCGTCCAGTTCCTTGTGCACCTCAATTGCCATCCGCGCAACCTCCTTACTGCACCCATACGCTCATGCACGTCACATGCACGCCCCACAACCTCGTCACAGTCAACGTGATTCTAGGCCCGGCACGCAATCGATCTACCCAAAAGGCCCCTATCGCAGGCGCAGGCACTTGCAGCACATGCCCCTATCCCGTTGCGCGCAATCCCCGCAAGCCGAACGCACCATAACAAAAAGGGCCGCCCGCCAATGCGAGCAGCCCTCGGATTTTCACGATCCTCACATCCAACCATCAGCCAATCACGATATTCACCAGCCGCCCCGGCACCGCGATGACCTTGCGGACCGTCTTCTCGCCGATGAACTCCTTGACCTTCTCGTCCGCCAGCGCCGCCGCCTCCAGGCCCTTGGCATCCATGTCCGCCGGCACGATCACCCGCGTCCGCACCTTGCCGTTGATCTGCACAGCCACCTCGACCTGCTCGCTCCGAGCCAGCGCCGCCTGGTAGACCGGCCACGGTTCGTAGCTCAGCGTCCCGTTCCAGCCCGTCCCGCCCAGCCGCTGCCACAACTCCTCCGCAATGTGCGGCGCAAACGGCGCCAGCAACTGCACGAAAGGCCGCAGCACCCCCACAGGCCGAACCTCCCGCTTCGTCATCTCATTCACGAACACGATCATCGCCGCGATCGCCGTGTTGAACCGCAAGTTCTCAATGTCGTCGCTGACCTGCTTGATCGTCTGGTGCAGCACGCGCAGCGCATCGGCATCCGGCTCCACCTCCTGCACCGCCCGGCGCAAGCCGCCGCCCTCCGGCTCAACGATCAGCCGCCACGCCCGGTGCAGGAACCGGTGTACCCCCATCACATCGCGTATGTTCCACGGCTTGCTCGCCTCCAGCGGCCCCATGTACATCTCGTACAGCCGCAGCGTGTCCGCCCCGTACTGGTTCACCACGTCGTCCGGGTTGACCACGTTCTTGAGGCTCTTCGACATCTTCTCGATCGACTCCGTCAGCTTCTCGCCCGTCTCCTTGTGGTACGCCCCGTCCTCGCGGAAGTCGATCTTGTCGTAGCCGACGTAGATGCCCCGGCTGTCCTTGTACGCAAACCCCCGGATCATCCCCTGGTTGAACAGCTTCGCAAACGGCTCGATCGTCGAGATGTATCCCAGGTCGAACAGCACCTTGTGCCAGAACCGCGCGTACAGCAGGTGCAGCACCGCGTGCTCCGCCCCGCCGATGTACAGGTCCACGCCCCCGGCCTTCTGCTCGTCCGTCTTCTTCCAGGCCCTCAGCCCGCTGCTGCCCATCCAGTACCGCTCGACCTCCCGATCGACGAACATCGCGTCGTTCTTCGGGTCCAGGTACCGCAGGTAGTACCAGCACGAGCCCGCCCACTGCGGCATCGCGTTCACCTCACGCTCCGCCGCCGCCCCGCACTGCGGGCAACTCGTCTTGACCCACTCCTTGATCTGCGCCAGGGGCGGCTGCGGCGGCGCATCCGGGTCGTTCGACGACTTCGGCTTGAAGTCCTCCATGTGCGGCAGCAGCAGCGGCAACTCCTCCTCCGGCAACCCCACCGTCCCGCACTTCGGACAATGCACGATCGGGAACGGCTCGCCCCAGTACCACTGCCGGCTGAACAACCAGTCCCGCAGCTTGAAGTTCACCGCGAACTTGCCCAGCCCTGCCGCCGCCAACGCCATCGTTACATTCTTCTTGAACTGCGACGTCGGCAGCCCGCTGTACTCCCCGCTGTGGATCGCGATCCCCATGCCCGAAAAACACCGCTGGCCCGCCAGGACCTCCTCCACCATCTGCTCGGCCGGCGTCGGATCGTCAGAGTACTCTTCCTTGACCGCCGCCGCCGTCGGCTTGACCACCGCCACGATCGGCAGGCCAAACGTCCGCGCGAACGCGAAGTCCCGCGCATCGTGTGCCGGCACCGCCATGATCGCGCCCGTGCCGTAGCTCATCAACACGTAGTCCGCGACCCAGATCGGGATCTCCCGCCCCGAGAGAGGATGGATCGCATGCGCCCCGGTGAATACCCCCGTCTTTGCCTTGCTGTCCGCCACGCGCTCCAGCTCGCTGCGCTTGTTGGCCTGTCCGATGTACTTCGCCACCTCCGCCCGCCGCTCTGCCGTCGTGATCTTCTCGACCAGCGGATGCTCCGGCGCCATCACCATGTACGTCGCGCCGAACAGCGTGTCAGGCCGCGTGGTATAAATGCGCAGCACATACGGCGCCGGCGTGGCCGGGTACCCCTGCACCGCCCGACTGCTCTGGAAACGCTCGAACGTCTCGCTGTCCTGGCTGACCGCCCGGACCGCCTCCCCCGCCGGCAGGAAATCGACCTCCGCCCCTTCGCTCCGGCCGATCCAGTTCCGCTGCATGATCTTGATCGACTCGGGCCAGTCGCACACAACCAGGTCGTTCATCAGCCGATCACCGTACTGGGTGATCCGCAGCATCCACTGCCGCATCGGCCGCCGATACACCGGGTGATTCCCCCGCTCGCTGCGCCCGTCGTTGGTGACCTCCTCGTTCGCCAGCACCGTCCCCAGCGCCGGGCACCAGTTGACCGGCACCTCCGCCATCGTCGCCAACCGATGATTGTCGATGACCTGCCGCTTCTCCTTCTCGTCCAGGTCCCCCCAGCGGCGCAGCCCGCTGCTGGCGGTCACCCCCGCCTTCGGCGCAACCACTGCGTGGTACGCCGCATCGACAACGCGAACCCCCGCCTCCAACTCCGCCTTCAGTTCCTTGATCCGCCGCGCGCGCCCCTTGATCTTCCGCCCGCCCGGTTCCGTCCACACCATCTCCGGGTCGTACCATGCCTCGAACATCTGCAGGAAGATCCACTGCGTCCAGCGGTAGTAGTCCGGGTCGGTCGTGGCCACCCTTCGCGACCAGTCATACGAGAAGCCCAGCATCTTGATCTGCCGCTCGATGTTCGCGATGTTCCGCTCGGTCGTGATCCGCGGATGAATGCCGTGCTCCACCGCGTACTGCTGCGCAGGCAACCCGAACGAGTCGTACCCCATCGGATGCAGGACGTTATACCCCTTCATCCGCCCGTACCGGCTCACGATGTCCGTCGCCGTGTACCCCTCCGGATGCCCGACGTGCAGCCCCGCGCCGCTCGGGTACGGGAACATGTCCAGCACATAGAGCTTCGGCTGGCTGGCGTCGAAGCCCGGCTCGCCCGGATTCTTCGCCCGGAACGTCTCGTGCTTGCCCCAGTACTCCTGCCACTTCTTCTCGATCGCCAGGAAGTCGTACGTCGATGCCTGCGTGGTCGTACTCATGTCAGACGCATCCTCTTCTTGCACATCGTCGATCGGGCCGCCGCTGCCGCCACAACGCGCCAAGGCCTCCGCGGCCCAGCCACGGTCCTGAGTCTATGCTCAATCGGTGAATCGCCCGTCCAGCGCCGCCATGGCCCAGGTGCCCGCGCGCAACCCGTGACGATGAAACTGGTCGGACAGGGCATGATAAGTTTGCCGCGAGGGACCGTCAACGCACGATAACCCCGCTCTGAATTGTGTTGCCGGCAGTTACTGGCGGACCTCCGCCATTTTCGCCGCTTTCCACGCCGTCATCCCCCCGATGACATTGCTCACCCCCTCGAACCCTGCATTTACTCCAGGAAATCCTGGTCCGCCTCGCTGGCGTCAAACTCATCCTTGACGTCGCGCAACCCCTCCTGCCGGCTGCTGATATACCGCCGCATGAGGTCCTTAAGCTTGCCGTCCTCGATGTTCAGCCCCATCTCCCCGGCCTTCTGGAACACCGCCTCCGGCGACAGCCCCGTCTCCACCCCATAGTGCATCATCACGAACGCCGCCGCCCGGCTGCATCCGCAGCAGTGCACGTACACCGGCCCCATGAGCTGCTTGATGTCATGGCGGAACATGTCCACCTGCTCGTCGTGCAGGTCGTCCATGTAGACCGAAATATGCGAATACCGCAGCCCGTTGCCCCGCACGATCTCCCCTTCGTCCTGCGGACTGATCTCCATGCCCTTCTCATCGTTGGCCCGCAAGTTGACCACCGTCAGATACCCCTCCTCCGCCAGATGCGCGATGTCCTCCGCATCAGGCTGCGGTCCGATGGACAGGGCCTCGGTAATCCGGATGACTTCCTTACCTTTGACCTTCATGACTTGTCCTCTGTGCTGCAAAGATATGCCGGGCCGCCGGCTTGACCGCCGGGGCCGATCCCTTAGTGGCCGATTACAAAACCGGACACACCTACTCGACCTTAGGCTCACATGAAATTAAGGTCAAGAAATATCGCGCCGGCCCAGGAACGCCCGCCCCCCAACTGCCGTTGCCGTTGTCACCCGGAACCCGCCCAGCTCGCCCATCCAGCCCATCTTCGCGCCGCGCTCGAGTGGCCCAGACCTGTTTGGTGGCGCCGTTGGTGGCACCCATCCCGTATCCGAATTCCACAGCCATCACCGTCTTAAAACGCGAGAGCCGGATCCCCGTGGATCCGGCTCTCGATTCTCTTTTATGTTCTAACCTTCGGCTCTAGTAGACCTTACCGAATCG
>JANYLN010000143.1 GCA_025357795.1 Planctomycetota bacterium | reverse complement strand
CGTTCAGGCCGGCGGCATGCTGCAGGCCGTCCAGATCTACACGCTCGCCCGCCCCCCTGCGGAGAACTACGTCTCCGGCGTGCCCGAGCCGCTGCTTCGCCGGATCGGCGACACCATCGCCAGCCGCACACGCCTGCCGGTCGAGGTCTTCCCCTTCCCAGCCTGATCCACGACATTGCGCGTCCGCGACGACGGGGAGGGTCCTTCGGCCTACTGTGTCAGCCCATTTTGCGTCCCGGCCCGCGCAGCGATGTTCTCTGGCCGTTACGCCCACGAAATTGGCGTCTGGGACAATACCCGCGCCTGGAACGGCACCCCGACAGGCTGGAGCCACTACTTCCGCGATAACAACGTGCAGATGACCACGATCGGCAAACTCGATTTCGCACCCAACGCCGACCACGGCATCGAGCAGGAGATTTGGCCTGGCCATCGCGGCAGCATGGACATCTGTGCCCTCTTCCGCGACCAGAACCAGCTCAAGGCGGAACTCGAGGCCTCGGGCCGGCTGCTGGACGAACTCGCCAAGCGTGGCTTCGAACGCCGGTCCGACAAGCTGATCAATACGCCCGCCGCCATGCCGAATACGACCGCATAGCGGCCCGGCGAAAGCGCCAGACAAACCAAGCTGTGGGTCTCTCTCCCGCAGCCTGTGTATTGACTCAGCCGGTCTTGCACCTGTCTCGTATCTTAGGGAATCAGAGAGTTCAACGTGGATCCTGCGTAAGAGGAGGAGTTCCTCCGGCAGTTGCGCCCCCCAGGTTCAGCAGCCGTACGATCGGCCGGAGACGGAAAGTGTGGAAGTCGCCGTTGACGCTGGCGTCCAGGAAGGCCTGACGGGCAGTTGCATCTACGTGAATGACTACGCGATCGAACGATTTCAGATCATCGCCAATGTTCTCAGCAAGAGCACCGTGCTCTCCTTGTACGAGTCGATCATCAGCCGGAGTTTCGATCTCGTTGAACCCTTCGCCAGGGATCTGGAACGGCTCTACGTGCGTCTCCAGGGCGAGTTCGAGATCAGCGAGCGGCATCTGGCCCTCGAACGCGTATTGCCGCCCTGTCCTGTCGCATTGCGGATCCGCAGCCTTGGCGGTACCGTGACGACCTGAGACTGAGGTGATTTCCAGGATGGTGATCGATCTGAAGACAGCCCTTGCGACTCCAAAACTCGCGGATGGCGCCTGGGGCACAGAACTGGACGTGCTGGGCTGCCCGCCCGGCTACTGCCGCGAGGAGTGGAACCTCTCGCATCCGGACTTGGTCCGCCAGGTCGCGGCCGCCTACGTCAAGGCCGGCTCCCAGATCATCCTGACCAATACCTTCAGCGCAAACCGCTTCGTCCTCGAGCGGCATAACCTCGCCGACAAGGTCCAGGCCTTCAATACCGCCGGCGCCCAGCTCAGCAAACAGGCCGCCGACCAGGCCTGGGTCTTCGCCTCGATCGGGCCGTCCGGCCGGATGCTCATCGCCCGGGAGGTTACCGAGGACGAGCTTTACAAGGCCTTCTTCGCCCAGGCGAAGGCCCTCGCCGCCGGCGGCGCCGATGCCATCGTCTGCGAGTCCATGAGCGAGCTGGCCGAGAGCCTCATCGCCCTCCGCGCCGCCAAGGACGCCTGCGGCCTGCCGGTCGTTGCAAGCATGACCTTCGACACCGGCTCCGACCTTCGCACCATGATGGGCGTTACCGCCGCTGACGGCGCCAGCCAGCTCACCAGGGCCGGCGCCGATGCGATTGGCTGTAACTGCGGCGCCGGCATCGAAGGCTGCATCAGCATCGCGGCCAACCTCCGCCGGCACACCGACTTGCCAATCTGGGCCAAACCCAACGCCGGCCTGCCGGAGATCGTCGGCGACAAGGTCGTTTACAAGGAAACTCCAGAGGCCTTCGCCGCCAGGGGGAAGGAGTTGCTCCAGGCCGGAGCCAACATCGTAGGCGGCTGCTGCGGCACATCACCAGCCCACATCGCCAGGCTCTCGCTCATACTAAAGAGTTGGCAGAGCAGCAGTTGAACAACGCCCCCCCGCAGGGCTATTGTTGGAATAAACACGTCCTGCCGGTGTGGCGAGGAAATCTCGTGCAAAATCGCACGATCTGGCAGGTCTATCTTCTCTGCGTTAGGCTGCCTTGACGGCATCCTGTTGTGCCCTAAACTGTAGGCCTTACAACCTGTTGTGCCTCTTTACTAGTAGGTGTCTGTATTACGCATGACCCTTGGGGCTCGACTTCGAACTGCTGTTGAGCCGCCGGATCGTCCCTGTTTCCAGGGGCACCCGGACAAGGAGAGACATGATGTTGCTGGCGAGCGTATATAGCTATGAGCCCGTTGCCTGGCTGATCGGGATCGTCGTGGCGATGGCCGCCGCAATGTTCGGCGCCGCTCACATGATCGGCCCCAAGCGGATGGGCCCCGCCAAGGCCATGCCATATGAGGCTGGCATGATCCCCATGGGCAGCGCTCGCCACCGCTTCGACGTCCATTTTTACATGGTCGCGATGCTCTTCCTGCTGTTCGACGTCGAAGTAGCCCTCCTTTGGCCCTGGGCAGGTCTCTTCGTTGACTCGACCAGGCCCCAGCCGCAATACTCCGCCACCCAGGTCCTGCAGTCCGCCGGGATGGGCAAGACCTTCCTGTTCTTCGAGGTGGTGGTCTTCATGGCGATCCTGCTGGTAGGCTACGTATACGCCTGGCGCAAGGGTGTCTTCAAGTTCAGCTGATGGCTGCCGTGCAACGCGACGGAATTCCGGACGATTCGCGATTTGAGGTGACAGGATGATCACAGAACAACGGGTGCCGGGCGGCATGATCACGACCCGGCCGCCCTTTATCACAGGCCGGCTCAGCGAGATGATCAGCGAACTGCGCAACCCCGTGAAATGGGCTCGCCGCTGGTCGCTCTGGCCGCTGCCCTTCGCCACGGCCTGCTGCGGCATCGAAGTCATGGCCCTCGGCGCCAGCCGCTACGACATAGGCCGCTTCGGCGCCGAGGCGATGCGCTTCAGCCCCCGCCAGGCCGACCTGCTCATTTGTGCCGGCCGGGTCGCCATCAAAATGATGCCGATCCTCCAGCACATCTACAAGCAGATGACCGAGCCCAAGTGGGTCATGAGCATGGGCGCCTGTGCCAGCACCGGCGGCGAGTTCAACGTCTACGCCACCGTCCAGGGCGTCGATCAGTTTCTGCCCGTGGACGTCTACGTGCCAGGCTGCCCGCCCCGTCCCGAGCAACTGCTCGAAGGCCTCATGCTGATTCAGCGACTGATCGATGACGGCAAGTCCTGCCTCAGCTACGAACGGGCCAAGGGCATGCGGATGCGGGTAAAACCCGAGAAGATCACCACGCTTGAGACCGTGAGCAATACCGTTAACGAGGTCCTCCAACGCAAGGGCGACCTGTAACGACCTTAGGGGCGACTCAAACGCTCGCTCCCTAATCCTGCTGGACGAAGGATCGACTGTATGGCAGAAACGGCAGACAACAAGACCCTCAAAGTGGGCGTGCCCGGCCCCCTCGGTAGCGCCGGCGCCCGCGGCATCTCCGTGCCCGCCGACCAGCCGTACGGTGCCTGGCACCCAGCCGTTCAGTCGCTCCAATCCCGGTTCGGGACCACCTTCCAACCGTTCCCGCTGGTGATCAATCGCGCCGGCCCGACCGACCAGGTCTGCCTCAAGGTCCCCGCCGGACAGCTGCTCGACGTGATGCGCTTCCTGCACGACGACGACCGCTGCCGGTTCGACCTGCTGTCCGACCTGACCTGCGTCGATTACCTGTACTTCCCCAACGCGACGGATCGCTACGGCGTGACCTACACCCTGGTCTCGACGCCCCTGCGGCATAGGCTCTGGATCAAGTGCTACACCAACGACCCCGAGCCTGCCGTCCCTAGTGTGACCTCGATCTGGAAGGGCGCCAACTGGCAGGAACGCGAAGTCTGGGACATGTTCGGCGTCCGCTTCCCGGGCCACCCGGACCTCCGCCGAATCCTGCTCTGGGAAGGCTACGGGTCGCACCCCTTGCGCAAGGACTACCCCCCGCAAGGACTCGGCGAGCGCGCCAACTTCGAGATCCTCGGGCCCCAGAGTGCATAAAACCAGAACGTACCGGGGGCCACGCCTGCGCCGTCCGCAGACGTGCTCCTGCCAGCAAGAGCGGACAATATGGACCAGGCCAACGAACAACTGATCGCGGGACAACGCTTCACGCTCGAACCGGACGAGATGCAGGCGGACCGTTGGATTCTCAACTTCGGGCCCCAGCACCCCGCCACCCATACGACGCTGCGCCTCGTGCTGATCCTCGATGGCGAGCGCATCGTCGACTGCGTGCCGGATATCGGCTACCTCCACAGCGGCTTCGAGAAACTCGGCGAGGTCCACGACATCAACCAGTACGTGACCGTCACCGACCGCACGAACTACCTCTCACCGGTCATGAACAACCTCGCCTGGCACGGCGCCTGGGAAAAACTCTTCGGCATCGAGCTGACCCCTCGCTGCAAGGTCATCCGCACGATCGTGGGCGAACTGGCCCGCATCCAGGACCACGTGCTCAGCGCGGGCGCTTCGGCCCTGGACCTCGGCGCCTTCACCCCGTTCCTCTACCTCTTCGAGGACCGGGAACTTATCTACGATCTGCTCGAGGAGATCAGCGGCGCCCGCTACATGAACAGCTATACCCGCCTCGGCGGGCTCTTCCGCGATATCACCCCCGACTGGCCCCGCCACGTCCGGGAGTTCCTCAACCACATGCCCAAAACCCTCGCCGACTGCGAAACCCTCCTGCTCCGCAACCGCATCTTCATCGAGCGGCTCCGCGGCATCGGTTGCGTCAGCCGCGACGATGCCACCAACTGGTCGCTCACCGGCGTGGTGGCCCGTGCCAGCGGCGTCCTCCGCGACCTCCGCAAGGACGAGCCCTACCTCTGCTTCGAACAGAACTGGGACGGCCACGGCTCCAGCCCGGTCGATTTCAAAGTCCCCGTCAGCGATATGGGCGATACCTACGCCCGCTTCGTGCTCCGCTTGGAAGAGATCAAGCAGTCGCTGCACATCATCGCCCAACTGATCGACAACATCCCCCCCGGGCCCGTCAACACGGCCTCCGAGGAGAAGATCAACCTGCCCGACAAGACCGAGGTCTGGGGCAGCATCGAAGGACTCATCCACCACTTCGAGATCGTCATGTGGAACCGCGGCTGGGAGCCGCCCGTCGGCGAGGCTTACGGCGCCGTCGAGTCGCCCAACGGCGAACTCGGCCTCTACCTCGTCAGTAGCGGCGGCCGCGTGCCCTACCGCGCCCGCTGGCGCCCGCCGAGCTTCATCAACTACCAGTGCTTCGGAGACCTGATCAAGGGACATCAGGTCTCCGACGTGGTGGCAGTGCTCGGCAGCTTGAATATCATCGCCGCCGAGCTGGACCGTTAACAAGATGCAGGAGAGTACAATGGCCTGGCAGGTCATTAACAGAGAAATAGCAGCCGCCCCCGCCGATGGCAAGCCGCTGCTCACCGAGGAAGTCAAGGCGAAGATCGCCCGCTTCTTCCCCAAGTATGAGACCAGACGCGCGGTGCTCATCCCCGCGCTCCATGTGGTCCAGGAAACCTTCGGCAACGTCAGCTACCAGGCGATGAAGGAGATCGGCGAGTTTCTCGCCGTTCCGCCCTCCGAAGTGCTCGACACCATGAGCTTCTACAGCCACTTCTGGACCGGCGATCGCGGCCGCAAGGTCATCGTCGTCTGCCGTTCGCTCTCCTGCCAGGTGATGGGTCACGAGGCCCTGCTCGAAGCCCTCAGGCGACACCTCGCCATCAGCGAGCATGAGACCACGCCCGATGGCCAGTGGTCCCTCATGACCGAGGAGTGCCTCGGCGCCTGCGAGCACGGACCCTGCATGCTCATCAACGAGCGGCTGCACGCAAAGGTCCGCCCCGACGACGTCGCCAGGATCCTGGCAGACCCGAACTGCGATAAGGAGTAGGCAACCGTGGCCTTCGAGCCCGTACTATCGAGAAACTTCAACGTCCCGGGTTCGCAGTCGATCGACGTCTATCGGCAGCGAGGCGGTTACCGCGCGATTGCCAAGGCCCTCGAGATGGGCCGCGATGCCGTCGCCGAGGAGGTCAAGAAATCCAACCTCCGCGGCCGCGGCGGCGCCGGTTTCCCCGCAGGCACCAAGTGGTCCTTCCTGCCGCCCAACCGCACGGTCACCTACCTCTGCGTCAACGCCGACGAATCCGAGCCCGGCACCTTCAACAACCGCTACATCATGGAACTCGATCCGCACATGCTGCTCGAGGGCATCCTGATCGCCGGCTACACGACCCGTGCCACCATCGCCTACATTTACCTGCGCGTCGAGTACCACAAGGCCTACCGCATCCTGCAAAAGGCGCTCGAGGAAGCCTACGCCGCCAACCTCTTTGGCAAGAACATCCTCGGCAACCCCGACTTCTCGATGGATTGCTACATCCATCGCGGGGCAGGGGCCTATGTCTGCGGCGAGGAAACCGGCCTCATCGAGTCCCTCGAAGGCAAACGGGGCTGGCCCCGCATCAAGCCGCCGTTCCCCGCTATCGCCGGCGCCTTCGGCAAGCCCACCGTCGTCAACAACGTCGAAACCCTCTCCTGCGTCGTCCCGATCATCGATCGCGGAGCGGCCTGGTTCGCTTCGATCGGCCTGCCCCCGGCCTCGACCGGCCCGAAACTTTACACCGTCAGCGGCCCCGTCAAACGCCCGGGCTGCTACGAGGCCCCCCTCGGCCTGACCGTCCGCGAACTGATCGAAGGCAAGGACTTCGGCCAGGGCATGCAGGATGGCAAGAAGATCAAGGCGGTCATCCCCGGCGGCCTGTCCGTCGGCTTCCTTACCAGCGATGAACTCGACTGCAAACTCGACTTCGACGACCCGCGCAAATACGGCCTGCTGGGCCTCGGTACCGCCGGCGCAATCGTCATCGACGAGAGCGTCGACCTCCGCCAGGTCCTCATGAACATCGCCCGGTTCTACTCCACCGAGTCCTGCGGCCAGTGTACCCAGTGCCGCGAGGGCACCATGTGGATCTACAAGATCGCCCGCCGGATCGCCTCCGGCACGGGTAGGCTCGAGGATCTCGACCTGATCACCGAGATCACCGCCACGATGGGCATGATGACTGGCCGCTCGATCTGCGGTCATGCCGACGGCGCCACCTTCCCTTTAAAGACGTTGATCAAGAAGTTCCGTCTGGATTTCGAGAACTACATCCGCAACCAGAAGGGTGTGGCAGAGGTAATAGCAGCACAGTGACTGGCAAAGAGGAGAGTCCTAACGTAAAGCCCATGGACGAGAAGGTGCTGTCAACGGTCGTCCGCGGCGTGTTCTGGTTCACTTGGCTGACCGCAAAGTACCGCCAGGCTGCCGGCTTGGCCGCCAAGACCGAAGGCCAGCGGGCCGAGCGGAACTGAGCCGGCCGCATGGGTGCCACTGACAGTAGTAGATCCTGAGTTTGTCGACGACAGGTAGAGAAAAGACAGGCCGCATGACTAACAGCGCGATACAGGTAACCGAGGAACTCGCCCGACTCCAGCCGGCGCCCCCAGCGCTCTCTACGCGCATGCTCCTCCGTCACGCGCTGCTGCTGGCAGGCCTGTTCCTGCTGCTCTCGATCCTCTACTGGGTCGCCGTCTACGCCGTCGCCGGCCGCCCCGGCTTCCCCCTGGACGACTGCTACATCTCCCTCCAGTACGCCCGTTCTCTCTGGGAAGGCCACCCCTTCGAATACAACTTCGAAACCGTCCCCGGCCTCCGCTCAGGCGGATCGAGCACCCCCCTCTGGATCTACCTGCTGGCCGGGACCTACGCCCTCGTCCGCGACTGGGTGATCGCCCTCTACGTGCTGGGCACCGCCTGGACTCTGATCGGCGTAGCCCTCGCCTACTGGCTCATGCTTCGCTGGACAGGTAAGCCCGCTTGGGCCCTCACCGGCGCAGCCCTGCTGGTCCTGACCTATCCGACAACCATTTCCGCCTTCGGCGGCATGGAGGTGCCAGGCTACGTCGGCATGTTCATCCTGGGCCTGCTGCTGTACGACTTCAGCCGCACCGCCTCGCCCGGCAGGCAGATCCCCTGGCGCCTCGCGGCCTCCTTGGCCTTCGCCGTCGGTGTTTGGCTCCGGCCCGAGTTCCTGCTCCTGCCCCTGCTCATCGCCGCCGAGCGCTTCCTGTCCCTCCGCCGCCAGGGCCCCAACTGGTTCGCCCCCTGGCTCGGCGAGATGTCCTTGCACGCCATCGCCTGGCTCCTGTGCATCGTGCCCTACCTGGCCTTCAACTGGTGGGTCGCCGGCACGCTTCTGCCCAACACCTACACCATCAAGTCCGTCGCCCGCAACGCGACGTTCGATGGAACGCTGCTGCCCAGCCTGCCGTCCGCCTGGCAGCGTAAGGATTGGCTCGCCGCCGTACGCTGTCTGACCCTGGGGCAGGCCCTCATGGCAGTCTCGCTTGTGGTCGGCCTGTTCCTCAATAACCTGTTCCTGGCCCTCAAGACCCCCAAGGCCCTCCGCGACTCCTGGCGCGGGGCTCTCGGCCCAGCCGGTGTCCTGGCCGGCCTGAGCCTGCTGGCCTTCCCGATGATCCGCGCCCTGGTCGATCCCAGCGGCCTGTTCATCTTCCAGTTCCAGCGCTACTTCGGCCACATCACCGTCCTGTTCATCGCCCTGACGATCGCCTGGCTGGCCCGCTGCTCGGCCGCCCCGAACCGTCGCCTGATCATCGGCCTCGTGCTGGCGAGCCTGCTGGGACCGGCCTTCTTCGACTTCCAGGCCGTCAAGGCCATCGACAATATCAACGATATGCACGTCTACATAGGCCAGTGGTTCGCAAAGAACACCCCCCCCGATGCCACGATCGCCGCCAACGATATCGGCGCGATTGCCTTCTACTCGCATCGCCGGGTGATCGACACGGTCGGCCTCACCGAACCCGACTTGGCCAGACACTACCTCGCAGGCGGCAACCTCGAAGGTTACCTCCGCCAGGTCCGGCCCCAGTATGCCTGCTTGCTCCCCACGTGGCATGCCGGCATAGCCGAGAGAACTGACCTGTTCGAGACGATGTTCCGGGTCAGGCTGGGAATCAACATCATCTGTGGCGACCGCAGGATGTACGTCCTGCGGACGTGCTGGAACCCTGACTTTGGCAAGGGTCCGATCGATCCCGAAGCCCGGTCCCAGTTGACCGCGCCGCAGGCAGTCAAAGGCAAATAAAGCATGGCGATGATCATCATCAACGGTCGCGCGGTGGAGTGTGCGGAAGGGACCCCCGTCCTGAAGGTCGCGGTGGACGCCGGCTTCGACGTGCCGTTCTACTGTTTCCATCCGGGCCTCAAGATCGTGGCCTCCTGCCGCCTCTGCCTGATGGAAATGCGCTCCAAGGACCCCAAGACGGGCGAGATGGTCTGGTCCCCCAGGCTCATCCCCTCCTGCCAGACCCCCGCCAGGGACGGTATGGAGGTCCGCTTCGACAGCCCCAACGTCCGGCAGAACCAGCGCGCCGTGATGGAGGACTACCTCCTCAATCACCCGCTTGATTGCCCCGTCTGCGACCAGGCGGGCGAATGCTGGCTGCAGGACTACAGCATGAAGTACGGCAACGCCCTCAGCCGCATGACCGAGCCCAAGACCGTCAACCCCAAAAAGAGCGTCGGCTCCAAGACGCTGCTCTACCAGGACCGTTGCGTCCTCTGCAGCCGCTGCGTCCGCTTCTGCCGCGAGGTCGCCGGCACCAACGAACTCTGCGTCATCCGCCGCAGCTCCTACGCCGAGATCGACGCCTTCCCCGGCATCCCCCTCGAGAACAAACTCCAGGGCAACGTCGTCGACATCTGCCCCGTCGGCGCCCTGCTCGACAAGGACTTCCTCTATAAGCAGCGGGTCTGGTATCTCAAGACCTCAAAGAGCATCTGCCCGAACTGCAGCACGGGCTGCACGATCTGCATCGACCATAACAACGGCCGCGTCTGGCGCCTCCGCCCCCGGACCAACAGGAAGGTCAACACCTGGTGGATCTGCGACGAGGGCCGCTTTGGCTGGAAGTACGTGCACAGCAATCAGCGCCTCCTCGCCCCCATGCTCAAGGGTGCCCGCGTTACCTGGGACGCCGCCCTCGCCGCTGCGCAGCAACTGCTTGCCCCGGCCGGCAAGGCGCAGCAGGGCAAGGGCGTGGCCGTCGTGCTCTCGCCGATGATGGCCTGCGAGGAAGCTTGGCTCCTGGCCAAGGTCGTCCGTGCCGCCGCCCCCCAGGCGACGCTCGTGACCGGCTTTGTCCCCAAGGCCTCCGCCGACGAACTCTTCCCGGTCGGCCTGACCGACCAAGCCAAGGCCAAGTTCATCATCCGCGCCGAAAAGTGCCCGAACCGCTGCGGCGTCGAAGCCGTATGCAAGGCCCTCGGCGGCCCGCAGGCAACCTTCGCCGACTTCCTCGCCAAGGCGAAGCAAGGCACGTTCGCCCTGGCCTGGATCGTCGGTGGCTACTCCCAGGAATGGGTGACCAGGGATTGCAGCGACGCCCTCAGCAAGGTCAGCCAGTTGATCGTCCAGGACATCTTCCCGAGTTCGCTCTCCGCCCGTGCGGACCTCGCCTTGCCATCCTGCGCCTGGGTCGAACGCGAAGGGACGTTTGTGAATCACGCCGGCATCGCCCAGCCCTTCGACCGGGCCTTGCCGCCGCCGGTGGGTTGTCAGCAGGACAGCCAGTACCTCTATCGTCTGGCCGGCATGGAAGGGCTCTACCGCGCCGAAAAGGTCCGCGAGCAGATGCTCGACAAGGTCGCCGAACTCCGCGACCTCTGGACCCCCCCGGCCGAAGCCCGCGGAATGCATTGAGAGGAGCCGTTATTGGTTATTTTTGCCATCGCCGCTTCGAAGGTGAGATGCGGCACGCTGGCGGCATCTGCTGTTCACAAATAACAAGTGTCGCTAACGCGGAATCAGAGGCAATCGTCAGCAGTCTGTCAGTCGTAACAGAGGTGTCTGCACCGTGGAACTGATCAAATCCATACTCGCCAGCCAGGTGGGCTTCAGTGTGGTGTTCGCGTTCGTCCTCGTGAACATCATCATGCTGGTGGTGACCTACTGCATCTACTGGGAGCGCAAGATCTCCGCCTGGATCCAGGACCGCCACGGCCCCAACCGGGTCGGCCCCGCCGGGCTGATCCAGCCTTTCGCCGACGGCCTGAAGTTCTTCCTCAAGGAAGACTGGATCCCCCCGTACTCGGACAAGGCCCTCTTCGTGATGGCCCCCGTCCTGATGTTCATCCTCGCCCTGATCGGCTTTGCGATCATCCCCTGGGCCGGCCCCGTCCGCTGGCCCTGGATGCCCGAAGGCACCTCCATAGATACCCAGGTCGCCAGCATCGACATCGGCATCCTGTACTTCCTCGCCGTCGGCGGCCTGACGGTCTATGCCATCGTCTTGGGCGCCTGGGCCAGTAAGAGCAAGTTCCCCTTCTACGGCGGTATTCGCGGTACCGCCCAGGTCCTCAGCTATGAGATCCCCCTGGGCCTGGGCCTGTTCGTGATCATCCTGGGTAACGGCTCCCTCCGCCTGGAGGAGATCCTCGGCGCCCAGGCTCGCATGTGGCAGCTGGGCGACGCCTCGATCTGGCCCGCCTGGAACTTCTTCCTGCACCCCGTGACCTTCCTGCTCGTCCTGGTAACGGCCTTTGCTGAGACCAACCGCCTCCCCTTCGACCTCGCCGAGGCCGAGCAGGAACTCGTCGGCGGCTACCACACCGAGTATAGCGCCCTGAAGTTCGGCGCGTTCTACCTCGCCGAGTACGCCAACATGATCACCATGAGCGCCGTGCTCGCCGTCCTGTTCTTCGGCGGCTGGCACCTGCCCGGCGTCAATGGCGACTCCGCCAGCATCGGCTGGGCGCTCGTCCGCTTCGTGATCATCTGGGCGAAGATCATCCTATTCCTGTTCTTCTACATGTGGATCCGCTGGACCTTGCCGCGATTCCGCTATGACCAGCTCATGCACCTGGCTTGGCTCACGCTCGTGCCCCTGGGCCTCCTGCTGCTGACCTGGACGGCCGTCCTGACGCTCATCGGCCGGCAGAACACCTGGCTGGCGCCCGCGGGCGAGATCGGCATCTTCGCCCTGCTCGTACTCGTCGGCGCGCTGCGGGCAGCCCCGATCACCGGTCGCCAGCGGGACCTGCCCGCCGCGCGGATCGTGCAGTTCGACTAGAAACGCGGCCGGGCGGTTGGCCCCGGCCAAGCGAGGGTTTCTCGAGATGGCGGACTGGAAAGACAAGGACGTGCTGCACGTATCCGAGCCCAAACTCACGGCGCTCGAGCGGACCTACCTCCCGCAGGTGGTCGCCGGCCTCGGTACGACGCTGCGCCACATGTTCCAGAAGAAATTCACCCTGCAGTACCCCGAAGAAAAACGCCAGATGCGCGTGCAGAACTACCGCGGTATCCACCGGCTCAACCGCGACGACCAGGGCCGCGTCGCCTGCGTCGCCTGCTTCATGTGCCCGTCGATCTGCCCGGCACAGTGCATCTACATCGTCGCCGGCGAGTCCCCCTGGCCCGACCGCGAAAAGTACCCCGTCAAGTTCGAGATCGACGAACTCCGCTGCATCTTCTGCGGCATGTGCGAGGAGGTCTGCCCCGTCGACGCCATCGAGCTGACCAGCGAGTACGGCCTGCTGGGCTACACCCGCGAGGAGATGCTCTTCGACAAGGAGAAACTCCTGAAACTCTTCGACCTGACCAAGGGCTACAAGCCCCGCAAGGGCCCCAAGATCACCGGCTATCCCAAGCCGACCGACCAGCGGGGCACCTCGACTCACGAAGGCCTGTAAGTTACGGAGATGTGCCAAATATGGATCCTGCAGTCTTCTGCTATATCGGTCCGGCCGTCGCGCTGCTCGGGCTGCTGTTGTGCTTCCCGAACCAGCCCCGCCCGGCAAGGTGGCTCGGTACCGCCATAGCGGCCATCGGCCTGGCCATCACAACATTCGGCGCGCTCCGGCTGTTCGGCCTGCCGATCCTGCCCTCGGCGGTGGTCCCGGCCGCCCTCCTGGCGGTCTGGCTCGCAGGCCGAATGATCACCCACCGCAACCCCGTCTACGCCGCGATCTACTTTGGTGGCGTGGTGCTCTGCTCGGCCGTGCTCGTGCTCGTCCCCGGGGCCCACTTCCTCGCCGCCATCCTCGTGATCGTCTACGCCGGCGCCATCCTTGTGGCCTACATCTTCGTCATCATGCTCGCCCAGCAGGCCCAGCCGGTAGACTATGACGTGAACGTCCGCCAGCCCGTCTTCGCCGTCATTGCCGGCCTCGGCCTGATCGTCGCCGTCCTCCGGGCACTCATGCTATCGCCCTACGCGGTCGCGCGAGAGGCCGCCGGGTCTGGTGGCTCCGTGGTCAGCGCCGCCGGCTCCGCGGCGGCTTCCCAGGCGATCTCTGCGGACAATAACGTCGTCAGCCTCGGCTCCGTCCTCTTCGGCCAGTACCCCGTCTCCGTCGAGGTCGCCGGCGTCTTCCTGCTGATCGCAATGGTCGGGGCAATCGTGCTGGCAGGTATGCGGATCAACAAGCAGCAGCAGGCCTAAGGTAGGGACTATGGGAACTGTACCGATATATGTGGTTCTTGGCGCGGTGCTCTTCAGCCTCGGCGTGGTCGGCTTCCTCGTCAGGCGGAACATCATCATCATGTTCCTCTGCACCGAACTGATGTTCCAGGGCGTAATTCTCAACCTCGTCGGCTTCAGTACGATGATGCAGGGCAGGGCGGCCCTGCAGGGGCAGGTCTTCGCGGTCTTCCTGATCGTGATCGCCGCCGCCGAAGCCGCCATGGCGCTCGGCTTGGTGGTGCTGCTCTTCCGCCGCAAGCCGACCCTCGACGCCGAAGCCTGGACCGCCCTCTGGGGCTGATCGACGCGGGTCCCGAATGTAGGGTGGGCACGGCCCACCATTCCGAAGTACGCAAGGTTGTGATGGAAATCGGACGGCAAATATGATCGCGACGGCATCCAACTTCTTCGACATCGCCTGGTGGTCCTGGCTGATCGTCGCACTGCCCCTGGCAGCCGCGGCCCTCATCGGCTTGTTCAGTCGGGTCCTACGCAGCCAATCCCACTGGCTGAGCATCCTCGGCGTGGCCGGTTCCCTGGCGATGTCCCTCGTCCTGTTCTGGGCAATTCCCCCCGTCCCGGCGACCCACGCCGCGGCAGGCAACACCGCGGCATCCGCCCCGGGCGAGGCCCTCCCGCACGATGAGCCCGCCGCGCAGGTCGACTCCGCTGCCGGGGGCCCCGCCGCCGACCTGGTAGTAGTACGTGGCGCCGGCCTGGAGGCCGCAAGCGTGCACCTCGTGCATGTGCACCTCGGGGTCACCCTGGCCGAAGCCGACCTGGGGCGGCGGCGTGGTGAACACGTA
>JANYLN010000089.1 GCA_025357795.1 Planctomycetota bacterium | reverse complement strand
CGTAGAGAACCAGAGGTCTACACCGCTTGGGATCATGTCGGCGTGCACAGGGCAGGCCGCAAGCCCAACGGCTAGCACCATGAGGGCTAACGAGCCCTTCCTGCAAAGTAACGAAAACATTATTTGTGTTCCCCTGTCCGGCGGTCACTCCGGCGAGAGAGTGGCCGAGCAAGTGCAATATAGCCGAACGCGGGGCAAATCTCAACTTTATAATTTTGCATAACAACGCGGTCTTGTCCGATAACATCAGATCCTGGCGGTCGGTTAAGCGTGTGCCAATAAATCCGCCCGTCGCAGGCGGTTGCGGGCGGGTCCGCAACGATGCCAACACATGGTACTTCGCCGGAGGGGCCGGCAGGAGCGTGCCAGCGTTGGGCCGGAGGGGTTGCAGAGCGTCTTTGACGATTGCGAGGGGCCGTCGTCGGGACTGGTTCTCAACCAAGCCTTGACAGGGCTGAGTCGGTTGACGTAGCATCTGGCCCGACTGGATGTTGCGGTGCGAGTGTGCGACGTTTAGCATTCGAAAAAACAGGAGAAGGAACAATGGTACAGATCGTTTGGCTGGTCTTGCTCTTAGTGAGCCAGGTGCTGGGCATCAACACGCAGCCTTTTGCGGACATGCTGAGCTCGATTTTCTCGCTGACGGGCACGAAGTAATCTCGAGAAGCTCGTGAGACTTTCAGGACAGGTGGGATCCACAAATGGCCCCGCCTGTTTTTTTGTGCGCGGTCAGGGAGCGGCAAACGCCGGCAGGGCCGGTTGTTGACTACGGTTGGGGGGGCTGGAGAATACTGGGCGCGGTCGGTCTTGTTTCCAGGCATCGGTTCGTTCGCGAACAGCGGAAGGAAAGAGCATGAAGCCCACGGCACACGATTGGGAAAACCAGGCGATCGTCGGCATTAACCGGGTGGCGGCGAGGGCGGAGCTGCTGCCCGCGCCACCCGTGGCGCCGCAACCGGCGCCACTTGGCGCTTCTGAGGCGGGTGGTGGCTGGCACGGGGCGGGTAGCAGCGCGGACAGAGAGGGTGTCAACACTACGTTGGCGAGCGTAGGGTCGCGGGCGGGGACGCCTTACTTTCGGCTTCTTAATGGCGTGTGGAAGTTCCAGTACTACGCAGCTCCGTCGCTGGTGGATGAGGAGTTTGCGACGCCGGATTTCGATGACGCGGGCTGGGATGACCTGGAGGTGCCGAGTTGCTGGCAGATGCACGGGTATGGCCGGCCTCACTACACGAACATCATGTACCCGTTCCCGGTCGATCCGCCTCACGTGCCGACGGAGAACCCGACGGGCTGTTACCGGCAGGTGTTCACGGTACCGGCGGGGTGGGAGGGGCGGCGGGTCCACGTGAACTTCCGGGGGGTGGACTCGGCGTTCTATGTGTGGGTGAACGGGCAGAAGATCGGATTCAGCAAGGGCAGCAGGCTGCCGGCGGAGTTCGACATCACCGACGCGATCGAGCCTGGCGAGAACGTGCTGGCGGTCGAGGTGCTGCAGTGGTCGGACGCGACGTACCTGGAAGACCAGGACATGTGGTGGCTGTCCGGCATCTTCCGCGACGTGTACCTGACGGCGATTGCGTCCGTGAGCGTGTTCGATGTGTTCGTGAAGACGAATCTGGACAGCCAATACAAGGATGCGGAGCTGGCCGTTGAGGCGGTCATCCGCCATATGGGGCAGGCGGGGGTGAACGGGTACAGTCTGCACTGCACGTTGCTGGACGGGCAGGGGCAGGCGGTGCTGGATAAGCCCCTGGTCGGGACGTTCGATGCGCCGGCGGGCGGGACCGCGACACTGAACCTCCAGGCGGGGGTGGCGCAGCCTCGCCAATGGACGGCGGAGACGCCGTATCTGTATACGCTCGTGCTGCACGTACGGGACGGGGCGGGCCACGTTGTGGATGCGACGGGCGTGCGGGTGGGTTTCCGCAAGGTGGAGATGAAGGACGGCTGCATCCTGGTCAACGGCAGGCACGTGATCTTCAAGGGTGTGAACCGGCACGACACGGACCCGGACACGGGGCGGGCGGTGACATACGAGGCGATGGTGCGCGACATCGTGCTGATGAAGCAGCACAACATCAACGCGGTGCGGACGAGCCACTACCCGAACGACCCGCGGTTCTACGACCTGTGCGATGAGTACGGGTTGTACCTGGTGGCGGAGACGGACGTCGAGACGCACGGCTTTGGGTACCAGGACAACATCTCGATGTACCCGGAGTGGCAGGCGGCGTTCGTCGATCGGATGCAGCGGATGGTCGAGGCGTACAAGAACCACCCGAGCATCGTGATGTGGTCGCTGGGCAACGAGTCGGGCTTCGGCTGCAACCACGAGGCGATGACGGACTGGACGCGGGAGCGGGACAACACGCGGCTGATCCACTACGAGCGGGACCAGGAAAACAAGATCGTCGATGTCGTCTCGCGGATGTATGCCTCGCCTGAGCAACTGGTAGAGCTGGCGAACAAGTACAACAACCAGCGGCCCGTGATCCTGTGCGAGTACGCGCATGCGATGGGCAACGGACCGGGCGTGTTCCAGGAGTATTGGGACGTGTTCCTGTCGAACCCGCACGTGCAGGGCGGGTTCGTGTGGGAGTGGGCGGACCACGGGCTGCGGATGGAGGACGAGAACGGCGAGGAGTGGTATGCGTACGGCGGGGATTTCGGGGACGAGCCGAACGACACCAACTTCGTCTGTGATGGGCTGGTGTTCCCGGATCGGACGCCGTCGCCTGGCCTGATCGAGTACAAGAAATACTGCGAGCCGGTCGCGGTTGAGGCGATCGATGCGGCGAAGGGCGTGCTACGGGTGACGAACCGGTACGACTTCGTGTCGCTGGAGCATCTGGCGATCGGGTGGAACCTCATCGAGGACGGCAAGGCGGTGCAGGGCGGGATGGTGGAGTCGGCGAAAGTCGGGGCGCGGCAGAGTGCGGAAGTGCGCGTGCCGCTGGTGCGGCCTGTGAATGCGGCTGGGAAGGAGTATTTCCTGAACCTGCGGTTCACGCTGAAGGCGGATACGGGGTGGGCGAAGGCAGGGCACGAGGTGGCCTTTGCGCAGGCGGCGGTGCCGTGGGGCGAGCCGAAGGGCTTCGCGATCGGCCGAGCGGCGGGGTCGATGCTGGAGGTCCAGCAGGACAAGACGGGCGTAGCGGTGGTGGCAGAGGACTTCAGCCTGGTGTTTGACAAGGTGCATGGGGTGATTGCTGACTGGACGTACCAGGGGGTAGCTCTGATCGAGGCGGGGCCGCGGCTGAACTTCTGGCGGGCGCCGATCGACAACGATCGGTTCGGGCCGAGTTTTGAGAAGGTGTGGCGGGAGGCGGGGCTGGATGCGCTGCAGCATCGCACGATCGGCTGCGAGGTGGTGGAGCAGGGGCGGGAAAAGGTGGTCATCCGGGTGCGGAGTCGTGTCGCGCCACCCGTGCTGCGGACGGGGTTCCTGTGCGAGTATGAGTATGTCATCCACAACAGCGGGGACGTGGTGTTGACGGTGAGCGGCACGCCGCAGGGGGAGTGGCCTCATTTGCCGCGGATCGGGCTGCAGATGAGCCTGCCCATGGAGTTCGAGAACGCGGCGTGGTATGGCAGGGGACCTGGCGAGTGTTACGTCGACAGCAAGCGGGCGTGCCCGGTGGGGCGGTATGGCAGCAAGGTGATGGACCTGTACACGCCGTACGTGTATCCGCAGGAGAACGGGAACCGCGAGGATGTGCGGTGGGTCGCTCTGACGAATGATCGGGGTGTAGGGTTGTACGTGCAGGGGATGCCGCTGGTGAACTTCAGCGCGCAGTACTTTACGACGAAGGACCTGGAGAAGGCGCGGCATACGAATGAACTGGAGCCGCGGGAGTTTGTCACGGTGAACCTGGATTACCGGCAGTGCGGGCTGGGCAGCGGGAGCTGCGGGCCGCAGACGTTCGAGCGCTACCGGGTGGCAGCGGAGCCGTTCCGGTTCGCGATGCGGCTGCGGGCGTTTTCCGTGGACCAGGTGCGGGCGGAGGAGTTGTACCGGTGACAACGGCGACAAGGCGGGCTCCAGGGAGCGCGGCGCGGGGCTGGCTCGTAACTGAACGACAAAGATAACAACAACTGAATCCGCCGATCTGGGTATCCGATTGACTCAGGTAGCCCCTATGGGTAGTATGCCGGGGCGATGGAGGACTACCCGAAAACGCTGGAGGAATTCGAAGATCGATTCTCAAGCGAGGCGGCTTGCCGGGACTATCTGGTGGCGTTGCGCTGGCCAGAAGGATTCCGCTGCCCCTGCTGTGGCCATCGGCAGGCCTGGCCGGTACGTCAGGTGCTCCTGGAGTGTGCCGGGTGCAGCCACCAGACATCGGTGACAGCCGGGACGATCTTTCAGGATACGCACAAGCCGTTGCGAACCTGGTTTCGGGCCATCTGGCACGTCACCAGCCAGAAGAACGGGG
>JANYLN010000057.1 GCA_025357795.1 Planctomycetota bacterium | reverse complement strand
GCACCGCCGCACGTTCCGCAGTCCCAGCACCCGCCGAATCGCCTCCTGCTGCTCGGCGAACGGCGCGTTGCCCATCTCGATCACCCCCGCGCACCGCAGCGACCAGTTCCTCCGCCGCACCTCCGGACTCATCTCGGCCGGCGCCGCCTGCCTCCGCCACAGCCAGATCACTGTGAAGTCTCGCTTTCTGGCCACATCGATCCCGGCATACAGATCGACCCGTTCGCGGTGCTCATCCTCATCCGCCGTCCGCTCCAACCCCGGCCAATCCGGATGCTTCTCGATCGCCCCGTCCTCGCACGCCGCGATCACCCGGTACGGCAGGAACGCCTGCGACTCATCCAGGAACTCGCACAGGAACTCCTGGCGGAACAATTCATCGCAGCCCATCGCCTGGCGCAGGGTCTCGATGTCGATCTCCAGCCCCTGCTCGATCGCCTGCGGCAGCGAGACCGTCGACCGCGCGAACATCAGGTTCTTCCGCAGGTTGTAAAACAGGTTGTCCTTGCCCTTGGGTGTGCTGGCCACATCCAGCTCGCCCCGCCCCCGCAGGATCGTCGGGAAGATCGCCGCCCAGATCGCCCGGTCATCCTGGTGCATCGTGAACTCGTCCAGCAACACATCCCCGGTAAACCCGCGAATCGTCTCCGGCTTGGCCGGCAGCCCGATCAACCGCACCCCGCCGGGCAGCCGGATCTGCGTGGCACTCGCCTGCAGCTTGTCCGACCCCTCCCCCTTGACCTCGCTGGCCTCGATGTTCAGCAGATGGCAGTGCTGGCGGACCTTGAGCATCAACTCGTGCGTCTGGCGCATCCCCGCCGACAGGAACAACTGCGTCTGCCGCCGTCTCATGCCCCGCATCACCCGCCGCAGCGACAGCGTGTAACTCTTGCCCGTCTGCCGGGCCCAGCAGTTCCACGTGAACCGCGCGTCGCGTCGCAGCAGCCGCCGCTGGTACGGCAGCAGCCCCAGCAACGTCGAAACCCTCGCAATCTCGCTGTCCGGAATCACTATTTCGCCCACGCTCGCCCCCGCCAACCGAGTCCCACCCCCAGGCTGCCCGCTTCACCGCTTGATGGGCTGTGAAACTGGCCGGCTGCCCCCCCGCCCTCCCTGCCGCATCGGCAGGTGCCTCCTGCAGCCGGCCACTAAGTAGTAGGCGAGGCGCGCTCATAGCTGGACCGCAAATAAATCCGTGCCGCCAAACGCCGCCCGGACCGACAGAGCCCGATTCATGCCATAAGCTATGTGTAATGGGCACCGCTTCGGGGCCGTCGGCAGCCTCGCCTGGTAGGCAAAGCCTTTGCCGATCCCTTGCGGCCGCTTGCCGACGCCCTTGGGCGACACTACCATAAGCCGCAATTCGGCCAAGGAGACCAAACGTTATGGCGCGCGATCATGTTGTCGGTGTGGATCTGGGCGGGACCAACATCAAGGTGGGCGTCGTCACCACGGCCGGCGACGTCGTCAGCAGTCTATCCGTGCCGACCGAGGGCCAGGGCGGCCCCGATCACGTGATAGACCGCATGGTCGCCGGCGCCCTGGAGGTCATCCGGGCCTCCGGCCTCTCCAAAGACCGCATCCTCGCCGTCGGCATCGGCGCCCCGGGCTCGATGAGCCACAAACAGGGCATCATCATCTCCCCCCCCAACCTCCCTGGCTGGACCAACGTCCCCATCCGCGACAAGGTCGCCGCCGGCACCGGACTGCCCACCAACCTCGAAAATGACGCCAACGCCGCCGCCTACGGCGAATTCTGGGCTGGCGGCGGCCGCGGCACAAACGACATGGTCCTGTTCACCCTCGGCACCGGCATCGGCGGCGGCATCATCATCGACGGCCGCCTCGTCCGCGGCTTCTTCGACAACGGCGCCGAACTGGGCCACATGATCGTCCAGCCCGGCGGCCGGCTCTGCGGCTGCGGCCAGCATGGCTGCATCGAGGCCTACGCCTCCGCCCACTTCACCGCCGTCCGCGCCGTCGAGGCCATCAAAAACGGGGAGAAATCCTCCCTCAAGGCCCTCCTCGACCAGGGTCTGCCCGTCGAAACCCCGCACGTCCTCGAGGCCGCCAACGCCGGCGACCCACTCGCCGCCCGCATCTGGGACGAGACCTGTCGCCTGCTCGCCGTCGCCTGCGTCAACATGCAGCACTTCAGCAACCCCCAGAAGATCCTCCTCGGCGGCGGCATGATCGGCGCCGGCAAATACCTGCTCGAGCCGATCCGCAAGTACTTCCTCGACTTCACCTGGAAGGCCGCCAAGGACTACCCCCTGATCGACTTCGCCACCCTCGGCAATGACGCCGGCTTCATCGGCGCCGCCGGCCTGGCCCTGACGGAATTTGGCGACGGTAAGGCCCGCACACGGAGCTGATCGGGCCGACCCGGCAGATCGCGACATCCAAAACCGCAAAGGGTACAATGCCCCCTGAGGCGCCAGGCCCGGGCTGTACAACCCGGCAGGCGCCCGCATCGCGCCCGCTACCTGGGAAAGGAAGCAATGGCAAAGATACCCACAGAACCGGCCGCCCACCATGACCCCTCGCTGGCCAAATCCATCGCCGCCTTCGAGGCCGCCGTCAAGGTCATCCCCGGCGGCGTCAACAGCCCCGTCCGCGCCTTTGGTGCCGTCGGCGGCACCCCCATCTTCATCGCCAAGGCCAAGGGCGCTACCCTGACCGACCTCGATGACAACGAGTACATCGATTACGTCGGCTCCTGGGGCCCCCTCATCCTCGGCCACGCCGACGAACGCGTCATCTCCGCCGTCAGCAAGGCCCTCCAACGCGGCTCCTCCTACGGCGCCCCGACCCCCGGCGAGGTCCGCCTCGCCGAGATCGTTGCCGCCGCCTTCGAATCGATCGACATGGTCCGCCTCGTCTCCAGCGGTACCGAGGCCACCATGAGCGCCATCCGCCTCGCCCGCGCCGCCGCCGGCTGCGATCTGGTCGTCAAGTGTGCAGGCTGCTACCACGGCCACGTCGATAGCCTGCTCGTCCAGGCCGGCAGTGGCGCAACCACCTTCGCCGTCCCCAGCAGCCCTGGCGTGCCCAGCGCCCTCACCAGCAAAACCCTCGTCGCCCCCTACAACGACCTCGCCGCCATGCGACAGATCTTCGCTACCCACAGCAGCCAGATCGCCGCCCTCATCATCGAACCCGTCGCCGGCAATATCGGCCTCGTCCCCCCCGCCGAAGGCTACCTCGCCGGCCTGCGCAACCTCTGCGACGAATACGAATCGATCTTGATCTTCGACGAAGTGATCACCGGCTTCCGCCTCGCCTTTGGCGGCGCCCAGCAACTCTACGGCATCCAGGCCGACCTCACCTGCCTCGGCAAAATCATCGGCGGCGGCCTGCCCGTCGGCGCCTACGGCGGCCGCAAGGACCTCATGGAGATGATCGCCCCCGTCGGCCCCGTCTACCAGGCCGGCACCCTCATCGGCAACCCCCTCGCCGTCGCCGCCGGCATCGCCACCCTCGAGATCCTCCAGGAGCCCGGCATCTACCAGGACCTCGAACGCAAGGCCGCCGCCCTCGCCGCTGGCCTCGCCGATGCCGCCCTTGCCGCCGGCGCGAAAGTCACGATCAACCGCCTCGGCAGTGCCCTGACCGTCTTCTTTACGGCGGCTCCGGTGACCGACTACGCCTCGGCCCTCCAGTGCGACACCGCCGCCTACGCCCGCTTCTTCCACGCGATGCGCCGCGCCGGCGTCTACCTGCCCCCCTCGCAGTTCGAATGCTGGTTCGTCAGCCTCGCCCACACCGACGACCAGATCGCCCAGACGATCCAGGCCTCCGCCCAGGCCTTCAAGAACGTCGCCGACGGCCGGTCTTGAGCCACAGAGGGAGGAATCGCCATGTCTGACAGTCCTACCTTGACGCAAGGTATCGGAATGGTATACGTTTTATACCATGTAATTCGAGTTCGATGCCTCTAAGAGCAAGGCCAGCAAAGCCAAGCATGGAATCGACTTCGTGACCGCCAAGGTCCTCTGGGAGGACGTCGATCTGCTCGAAATCCCGGCAAGGACCGAGGATGAGCCACGCAGCCTTGTGATCGGCAGGATCGGGGAAAAGCACTGGTCGGCTATCATCATATGCCGCGGTGAACGGATTCGAATCATCTCTGTGAGACGATCCCGCGATCAAGAGAGAGAATTATATGAAAGCTAAGGATCTCGACAAACAGTTCGAACGAGGGGAAGACATCTCGCGATACCTGGACCTGGCTTGGGCCAAGAGAGTCAACCAGGAACAGAGAAGGGTGAATGTGGACTTCCCCTCCTGGATGATTCATGCCCTGGGCAAGGAAGCCAATCGTCTCGGAGTCACTCGGCAATCCATCATCAAAGTGTGGATTTCTGATTGACCCGCCTATCTTGGAGGTGTTCATCGCGGAAGCAGGGGTACCGATCTGATGCCGAAATTTCCTGTGGATGCATCCATCCGCGAGGTCATCAAAGCACTGGAGCGTCTTGGATTCCAGTTGCTCCGGGAGGGCAACCACATCGCCATGGTACGTGAGAATCCGATGGTACGCGGACCCCTCTGACCATGCCCAATCACCGAACGCGCAAGGCATCAACCCTCCTCACCCAATCCGGCATTTCCAGAGACCAATTCCTGAAGGTCTACGGCCAGTGGGGTGCCAAGCCGTCTCG
>JANYLN010000059.1 GCA_025357795.1 Planctomycetota bacterium | reverse complement strand
GGCCAAGCAGGCCGCCTTCCTCCTGGGCGGCATCGGCACGGGCAACGTCTCCGTCGCCGCCAACGGCGAATTCCGCGACTGGGAAATCTTCAACCACCCCGGCAAGGGCGTCCGCCTGCCGTACAGTTTCTTCGCAATCCGGGCGAAAAAGGCCGGTGCCAAACCAGTGACCAGGATCCTGGAAAGCCAACTGCGGCCGCCGTTTGCCGACGCCTTCGGCCTGTCGCACTGGGAACTCGGCGGCCTGCCGCGGATGGCCAATTCAACGATGCGGGGCGAATACCCCTTCGCCTGGGTCGATTTCCAGGACGCCGACCTGCCCATACAGGTCCAGTTGGAGGCCTTCAACCCGTTCATCCCGCTCAATGCCGACGACTCCGGCATCCCCGGCGTGGTGATCCGGTACCGCGTGAAGAACACCGGCAACAAGGCCGTCGACGTCAGCATCGCCGGTTCGCTCGCCAATGCCGTCGGCTACAGCGGCAAAGACGCCCTGGCCAACCAGCGCGACCGCGACGGACTGCTCAACGAGTACAAGGAGGACGGCCCACTCAAGGGGTTGCTCTTCTCCAACAACAAAATCCCCTTCGGGACGATCACCGGCGGCACCATGTCGCTGATGACCTCCAACCCTAACGTCACCTACAAGCGCAAGTGGTTGAACGACGCCTGGTGGGACGGGGCGCACGACTTCTGGGACGACTTCAGCGACGACGGGCGGCTCAAAGCCGAACCGGACTACGGCCAGATCAAGATCGAGTCGGCCATCCATAAGATCAACACGCTGATCGGCTCGGTCGAGGCACACGAGACGCTCAAGCCGCGAGAAGAGAAGGTCTTCGAGTTCTACCTCACCTGGCACTTCCCCAACCGTGCCAAACAGTGGAAGGAAGAATGCGGCCCGGACTGCACATGCGGCACGGTGCGGATGTACTACGCCAACCTCTTCCGTGACGCCTGGGCAGTTGGCAAGTACCTTCACGAGAACCTGCCGCGTCTGGAGCAGGGTTCCCGCGACTTCCACAAGGCCCTCTTCGGCAGCTCGCTGCCAGGCTACGTGATCGATGCCGTCCAGGCGAACATCACGGTATTGCGCAGCCCGACGGTCTTCCGCCTCGACAACGGCACGCTGCTGGGCTGGGAAGGCTGCGCCGACAAGAACGGCTGCTGCCACGGCACCTGCACACACGTGTGGAACTACGCCCAGACACTGGCGTTCCTGTTCCCGCAACTCGAGCAAACCATGCGGCGCGTCGAGTTCCTGATGGAGACAGACGCGCAGGGCAAGATGCCTTTCCGCACTAACACAGTGTTCGGGATCGAACCACACAAGCACCACCCGGCCGCCGATGGCCAGATGGGCACGATCGTGCGGCTCTACCGCGAATGGAAGCTCACCGGAGACGATGCGTTCCTGAGGGACCTTTGGCCCCAGGCCGCCAAGGCGTTGGACTTCGCCTTCGAATACTGGGACGCCGACAAGGACTGCGTGCTCGACAGTCAGCAGCACAACACCTACGACATCGAGTTCTACGGGCCGAATTCGCTGGTCAACTCGATGTTCTTCGCGGCACTGAAGGCGGGCGCGGAAATGGCCGACCACGTCGGCGACGCCGACCATGCCGCCCGCTACCGCGACGCCCTGAAAAAGGGCAGCAAGAAGATGGACGAGCTGCTCTGGGACGGCTCGTACTACGTCCAGCGGATCGACGACGTCAACGCCTACCGCTACCAGTACGGGCTGGGGTGCCTCGCCGACCAGCTGCTGGGCCAATTCCTGGCGCACGTGGTGGGCTTGGGCCACATCCTGCCCAGGAACCACGTGAAAAGGGCGATGCAGTCGGTCTTCCAGCACTGCTTCCGCGCCGACCTGACCCGCCACGAAAGCGTCCAACGGACCTACGCTCTCAACGACGAGATGGGCCTGCTGCTGTGCGCCTGGCCCAAGGGCGGCAGGCCGCGGTTCCCCTTCCCCTACGCCGACGAGATCTGGACCGGCATCGAGTACCAGGTGGCCGCCCACCTGATCTACGAGGGGCTGGTCGATGAGGGCCTCACCATCGTCAAGGCCGTGCGCGACCGCCACGACGGCGTCCGCCGCAACCCCTGGAACGAAGTTGAGTGCGGCCACCACTACGCCCGCGCGATGGCAAGCTGGGCCCTGCTGACGGCGCTATCGGGCTTCCAGTTCGACATGGTGGCAGGGACGATGAGTTTCGCCCCGGTCATCAACAAGGACAATTTCACATGCTTCTGGAGCACGGGCAAGGCCTGGGGCACCTATACTCAGAAGAAGAACAAGAAGGGCAGACTCGACAAGACCGTGCAGGTGCTCTACGGCAGCCTGGATGGCGTGAAGGTCGAAGGCGCAACGGTCGTAAGCTGACAAAGGTTCGGCGTCAGCCGCCTGACATGGCTCCAATAGCGGAATCAATGCTGCGGGTTCCGATGGGGCTCATCACGCTCGACAATGACGCGGGGCTTGGCCTTTTTGCAGAAGAGGGGAACATCGGAGGGGCGTCAGCCGCCGTTGGCGTTGCCGCTGCCATCGCCGATCAGATGGCTGGAGCATGGGGGGCCGACCAACCCATAGGGGTCGGCCGGCCGCGTATGTCACTGTTTTCTGCCGCGAAAACGTGGCGCCGCTTACTGCTTCGTGATCGTCCCGCTGCAGCTCAACTCGAAGGTCTTGCTGACCGCGGCGCTCTCGCCCGTGTAGACATCCGTGATCTGCAACTGCGTGTCGCTGGTCTTGACGAGGTCGATGTCGTGCCTCGTGCTGTACGTGGTCTGGCTATCGCTGAGTGTGCCGGTGCCGGCGATATCGATCGTCCCGGCCGCCGCGTTCTCAACGACGCTGTTGATCGTCATGCCGCCCGTGATCCCGTGGTCCGGGTCCGACATGTCCTGCTGGACCCCGTTGTAGTACGGCAGCCCGCTGACATACAGCTGCCCCGTATCACTCACGTCGACCTGCACGTTCGACTCGTTCTGCACGTCCGTCTTGCCGGTCGCCTTAGAGGTGCACGTCACCGCCCCGGTGTACGTGCCAGCCGCCAGGATCGTCACCACCGAGGGCACATCACTCTGCTGCGAGGGACAACCCGCCAGAACCAGCAACCCGCCCAGGCACAACGCCGCAATACGCCTCATGCTCACTCTCCTCTATACAAGCAAACCCACGCCTTCGATTTCGCAAAGAGCAGACAAGGATAGCCCGCCACACGGCCCCGCACAAGTCGCCGATTTTCGAAGTGTCGCGCAGAGGAAGGCGACAAACGCCGCGGGCCCGGTGACAGGATCTGCCGCCGGGCCCGTACATGTACTGCCGCCTCGCTGTCATCGGCTACTGGCACCTGGCTACTCACTCCACCTGCACCGTCACGTTCTTCGTCCGGCCCGTAGCAGCCTCGCGGACGGCGACGGTCCAGGCCCCAGCCGGATCGCTCACCGCCAGCGGCACCTGCAACTGGCCGCCCTCGCCCGTAAACGCGAAGTTCTGGCGATAGTGCAACCGCGGCTTGCCATCCGGCCCCGTCACCTCGACGTTGTAGACGTATAAGTTCGCTTGGGTCGAACCGGGCCGTACCTTGATGTTTACCGCACCGCCCCGCTGAACGCTCGCCGGCGCCGCCAAAGCGAACTCCGCCGGATCCTGGGGCCAAACCGACACGATCGTCGGCTCGAACGGCACCACCTTCACCTTCACACCCTTGCCTTCGCCAAGCCTTCGGCCGGCCCGCACGTCGTAGTAGATGAACGCCTTCCCTTCGCCCGGCGCATTGCCGTCGAGTTTGATCTCGATCTCCTTCTCGAACCCCTCGTTGCTCTGGTACTCCATCGGCCCCAATTCGCTGATCATCGTCTGCGGGTTGCGCATCAGGGCGACGAACCGGACATTGCCCGCCTGCTTGAGTGTCACTTCCACGCCCGCCGGCACCTGCCCGTCCGCCGACTTGCATGCCGGTGTCCGGCGATCCTTGCCCAGTGCCGCATAGAACAGTGGGTTCATCAGGTCGCGAGTTGGCTTCTCCTCGCCCGCATGCAGCCGCCAGCGGTGATAGTCGATCAGGTCCAGGTTCAAGTAGATCGCGTGGCCGTCGCCGACGTGCCGCTCGATGAGGGCCTGCATGGCGCCCGTGTTCATCGGCTTGCCGGCGATTACGTTGATGTTCGCCTCGAGCAGCTTCAGCCCGGCCGGCCCGGCCTCCTGGCTGCCCAGTTCGGCGATCCCGTACTCCGCCGGGCGGCTGATCCCGAAGAGATCGTCCAGCTGCCCCTTCTCCAGCCGCCGGCCATGCTCGTCGAACAGCCCCGCAAGGCCATCGGCAATCACCGTGCCGCCCGCCTGGGCGAACTGCCGGATCGCCTCGGCCTCCTTATCGGATAGCGCGATGATCCGCGGCAGGACCAGTACCTTGAAGCCCTCGCCCGTCTTAGGATCGTAGACCTTCAGATCGCCCACCAGCACCTGCTGCGGGGCGAGCATCCTATACTGCAGGCCAGCGTCCTCGATCAGCCGCAGCCACGACTCTCGCACCCGGCTGACCGGGTTGTCCACCCGCTCGTCCCGGCTGCCGCGACTGGCCCAGGCCTGGCCCTTTGGCCGCACGTGCAGCACCCAGTGGACCCGCATCGACGCCTGCGACTCGTACACCGCAATCGGATCGTCGACCCGCGTAGCCGCCATGTACTGCTTGCCCAGCCCGCCGGTCAGTTCCTTGTGCCACTTCGCCGACTCCGTCCCCTGCTTGTCGTACTGGCCCTCGTCGTCGACGAACGTGGTCTTGTCGTCCCACATCAGCGAACCAGCGTCGCCATGCACGAAGCCAAACCACCGCATGTGCTTCGCCTCGTTGTCGCCGCCACCCGTGATCGAGACGAGCCTGAACGCCGGGTTGAAACTGCGGATCAGTTCCCAGTTGCTGCCGATGTAGTACGGCTCCGAGCAGGTCAGTGTGCGCGTCAGTTTCCACCAGTCCCAGCCGCCGACCGCCACCGGACCTTGCCCCCCGCCAATGCCCACGAATGCCCCCGCATCGAACTCCTGGATCTTTTTCGCGCCAATGGTATACGCCCCCATCAGGACGTCGTCCATGAAGTCCGTGTGATCACACCAGGCCGCGAAGTTGTCGTCCTTGCGGGCGAAGATCTCGTCCGGCGTCGCGCCGCGGACCTCCTCCCACTTCGCGTAGTCGGTGCCCCACTCCTCGTTCAATGCATCGAGGTCCCTGTAACGGGCCTTGAGCCACTCCCGGAATCGGGCCTTGCACTCGGGGGAGAAGCAGAACCCGCTGGCCGACGCCTGGTTGCCCAGGCCCGTTTCATCACTCAGGCTGTACCAGATCGGTCGGTACGCCGCCATGTTGCGCGTCGGAAACTGCACGCACCGCTCCAGTAGTTCGATCGTCGGTTCCTGCGACAGGCAAGGCGTGCGCTGCAGATTCTCCAGGCTGCGATCCGCCCGGAACCGTTCGCGGGCCTTCTCGAACAGCCACTGCACCGGCCGGCCATCGGCATACCAGCGGTGATACGGCGCCAGCACCGGCACCGCCATGTTCTCGACGTACCAGCGGAGGTTCGCGTCGACCATGTAGTCCGGCACGCCGGCGTTCGAGCCGTACCAGAGGTTGCCGGTCACGTACGCCTCGCGAATGAAGCCCAGGCGGTTGGCCGGGTGCTTCTGGTAGATCATCGTCTGGTAGTCATCCCAACCGGGCGCCGGCTTGAAGAGAAACGACACCTGCCCGCAGTACGCCTGTCCCCTCGCGTCCTGCACCGTCACGCCCAGATAGTGCCGCATGACCACTACGTTCGGCACAGCCAGATCGATCTGGATGCGGCGGGTCGTCTCCTGCCCAGATGAGACCGCCTCCGTCTTGCGGACCAGCACGCGGTCGAATGAATCGACGACCTCGTACGAGACCGTGGCCCCCTTGGTGGCGATCGGCTCCGTCAGCGTGAATTCGCCCTTGACGTTCTGGGTCCGCTCGAAGGCTTCCTGGGCCAATCTCACACGCCCCTGCCGGGCAGGTTCGGCCCCCAGGCTCACCGAACAGAACAAGACAACGGTTGCGCCAAATGCGGCGACGGCTGCGGCGGATCGGGACATGTGCGCCTCCTTTGTGTGCATTGGTTGGTTGTTACCATAGCCAGGGACGTGGCCACAAGCAATCTGTCGGCGGGCGGTACTCCCTGTCGGCCGACAATTCCGGACAAATCCCGAATCCTCGATTGCGAGGCGCAAAAACAGGCACGCCGCAGGTGAGAACCTGCGGCGTGCTGGATTGTATTCTGACAAGAACATCCCTGGGCGGCTTACCGGCCCCAATTTTCCACCAGGATCAACAGGTCGACTACATCCACACTGCCATCGCCATTGAGGTCGCAAGCGGCGTTATAGTTGGCGTTGCCTGTGACGCTGCCCCAGGCATCCGCCAGGAATAGCAGGTCAACCACGTCCACGTGGCCATCCCCATTGACGTCGCCTGGGATGGCTGTCAGGAAGGACCAGACCGGTCCGGGTGTCTGGCCGGCGCCGTTGATCGCCACAACCTTCCAGTAGTACGTCATGCCGGTCTGCAGAGAGGCGGGCGCGAAGGTGGCCGCCGCCTGGCCGCTGGCGACCTTCGCCATCGGCGGGTTGACCGTATCGAGGTAGACATTGAACGTCACACCGAAAGCAGCACCGCTCCACGACAAAGTCTTGCTGTCAGGCACATTCACCGCCAGGTCCGTCGGGCTGGGGTTGCTCGGCACAGCAGGCGGGGCCTGTACCGTGAACGACCAGACCGGTCCGAACGTCGACCCGTTGCTGTTGATGGCGAGGATCTGCCAGTAGTACGTCGTAGCGGTCTGCAGAGAGGCGGACGCGAAGGTGGCCGCCGCCTGGCCGCTGGCGACCTTCGCCACCGGCGGGTTGACCGTATCGAGGTAGACATTGAACGTCACACCGGAAGCGGCACCGCTCCACGACAGGGTTGTATTAGCCGGCACGGTCGTACCCGGGCCCGGGCTGGGAATGCCCGGCGCAGCCGGCAGGAGGCTCGGCTCGAGTTGGGCGATCAGATCGGCGCGCAGTTTGTACAGTTTGGTCTCATCCACGCCGGTGAATGCGTAATCCCAGGTTCCGCTGCCATACTTGGCGTTCAGGGAGTTCCGGACGCGGTTGCGGTTCATGTTGCTGGTGCCGGCCCACATGTTGAGCAGTTCGATCCCCTGCTGGACCTGCCGGATCTGCTTGACGCGGATGCTCATGATCGGGCCGGAATATGCACCATAGCCCGGCACGCTCGCGCCGGAGTAGACCACGCACGGCGTGCCGTCGTCGGCCGTAGTCCAGTTGGTGTTGTAGGAGTCCCAGTACGGCAGGCCGCCGTTGAAGCCCTGGCACCACCGCTGCAGAAAGTCTTGGGTGTTGCCCATGCCGCTGTCGTCCACGGTAGCGCCCGAACCATACCACATCCAGCCTTCCTGCTTGTCACTGTCCAGGAAGTACTGGCGGTACTTCTTCTGGGGCCAGTGCCAGGCGGCCGCCCCGCTGCCCAGGTTCCACCAGTTGATGCGATTGTCGAGCTGGCCCCAGTTCTGGCCATAGCGGTCGGAGACGTCGATGCGGAAGTGCCAAGGCACGTCGGTCACGCCGCTGGCCGCCTGGCCGTCGCGCCACATCTGGTGGTAAAAACCATCGGCACGGAAGTCGTCGGCGGCCTCGTTCTCTTCCATCGCCCAGAAGACGTGCGCGCCGTTGTAGCTGTACTTTTCGTTCAGGTAGATCTCGAAAGCGGTCTTGGTCCAGCCGTTATTATGGGCGTGCTGGAGCCAGTCCGAGATGACATTCATGTGGCCCTGCCTGTAGCCGCTGGGGAACGCCAGGTACAGGTCCGGCAGGGTCGGGAACAGGGTCGCCCAGTTGGCCGCCGTCTTCAGGCCGTCCCAATAGGCGGGACCTTGTCCGGCCGCGTCGAAGCCGTAGGTCGTGTCCATGATCGCTACCGGCCAACCCTCGTTGAACGTCGTATAGAAATGCGTGATCGGCGTGTTCACGCCGGGGCCGTAATAGCCGTTGGCATTGGTGAACGCCGATGTGCTCGGATTGCTGGTGAAGAACCGGCCGTACTTGGCATCGAACAAGGCCCAGGAGCTGGCATGCCTGGTCGGGCCGGCGCCGGTCAGCGTCGGGCAGCGGTCGGTGCTGCTCGGGTTGCCATTCCAACCATACGGCAGGGTGTTGGGCACGGCGCGATGCTTATGGACGACCTGGAAGTACTTCAGGCAGGTGTTATATGTATTGGGGCCGAAGTTCCACGGGCTTCCATACCCGTTCAGGTCCACAAGGAAGGTCGGGTAGTCCGGGATCAGCAGCGAGCTGACGTGCATCTTCAGGTTGATGGTTACCGGGCTGGACAGCTCGGTGGCGTTCACCGTAACCGTGCCAGTGTATTCGCCGGGATTGACCCCCTGCGGGACGTACAGGTCCATCCAGACCGACTGATAGGTGCCGTCTACGTTGCGATTGGCGTCCGGGATCGAGAAGGTGGTCGAGAACGGCGAGAACAGCGGAATGGCGGCCTCGGAGTACTTGTAGCTGCCACTGGTCACATAGTGCATTTGGAACAGCTCGACGTTGGGGTTGGCCGTAATCGTCGAGCCGCCCGGGCCGGTCAGGTTGCTGACGACCACGCGGACATTGTCCAGCGTGCTGCCCAGTCGCTGCAGGATCAACTGCGCGCCCACCATCTCGTTGCGACAGCCCAGCAGCGAGATCGTATTGGTGCCAGCGTCCCAGACCATGTTCGCCTTTTTGTAATCGTCGCCGGCGGTGCCGCCGTAAAGGTCGCCGCTGGAGGGATTGATCTTGGCGACTTCCGAGGCGGCGAAGTAGCGCATGATACCGGGGACGGCCTGTACGTTCTTGCCGACGGGATCGGGCGTGGACAGGCCCCCGTTAGCCAGCACTGGCGTGGCGACGGCGGCAGGCAACGTGAACTGTATGCTCGCCGGCGTGGCGGCGTTGCCGACGGCGTCATAGGCCTGCACGAAGAAGTAGTAGGCCGTGCCCGCCGTCAACCCTTCGATGAGCATCTTCTGCGACGCGCCCGGCGCCTTGGGCCTCGGAATCCGCCAGCGATCCACGCTCGTGGCCGCGCTGAAGTTGCTGCTGGTCGAGTACCGGACGGTATACCCGAACGCCTTGGCATCGTCCGGGTCGGATGGGGCCGTGAAACTCAACTCCACGGTACCGTTGTCCATGCCGGGCACAGCCGCCAGGCTGCCCACCGCTACGGGGGCGGTCGTATCCGTGCTTGGCGCGAACTGGATGAACAGGCGCGGCTGGGCGGTGGTGTTCAGCTCCTTGCTGTAGACCGTCGGGTTGCCGCCAATGGCGCCTTTGTGGTAGCGGGCGTCGGTGACGGCAAGACCGCCAGGCTGATCCAGGATCATGGCCTGGATCAGGGACGGGTCGATCACCATCGCCACCCACGTGTACCCGTTGTAGCTGTACGTCCGCAACGTATTGCTGGCCGAAAAGCCCCAGCTGGTGAGAGTCCCGAAATTGCCGAACGTGGCCGTCGTCAGGTCGCTGTGCGGGTACGTCCATTCCACGCTGCCGCTGTTGGACTTGTACCGGTACGACGCCTGCGCCTCCGTCCAACTCGTGTTGACCGTCGACGCCGCTAGCGCGCTGACGATGTCCACGTTGGACCTCGCCAAGTGCAACTCCGCCGCCACCACCTGCTGCCCCTTGTAGCTCGACAGGGTGAACTGGAAGAGCGACGGACACTCCTCCCCCTTGATCCGGATGCTGGAATTGCTGCCGTAATTGTTCAGCCACTCCTCCTGGTTGCTCGGGCTCGGGCTCGAATACGAGCTGAACTGAGCGTCCTGGCTGTCCAGAACGGTTGTTACACCCGCAGGTGGTGGGACAGTAAACCACGCCCCTTGAATAGTCGCACAGAAAACCACCATTAGGACAAGAGTGCCCATAGACGTTAGATAACGCATGCTTCTTTCCTCTAAATAATCACCCTGACCAGTACCTCGGGCAATCTCACTCTAACATACACGTGGAACATGACCCAAGATAAAAACCGACTGTTATTACTGCCACTCCTACGGTGCAATCCTAAGGCCTGGCATGTATGGGCTTGATAGCGTGCATAGAGAGGCCTCCATTGGGCCGGAACCCTGCAGTCGTCAATATTAGGACAACGACAAATGGATACACTAATCCTTTATGCGACAAATACCTGCGACTGTGGCCGGTCTGCGTTGTCGGATTGACATGGATCACGTACAGATTGGCTTTCGCAGGCGAGACCCTTCTCTCCTGCTTGGCCTCCATGGCCAACAGGCAAGCGTCGGCCTGTCTTTGCCGGCCCCGCGGCTAGGGCCATGAGCCGTTTGGACTTCCTGCCGGCCACGGGTATAAAAAGGACTGGCAAGCAATCTTCGGAGATCTCTCATGCCCATGCAGGAAATACACTACGACCAGTACTTCGCTCAAGTGATGCGGGTGATGGCCTCACGCGGGTTGTTCCTGACCAGCCAGACCCGTGATGGCCGGGTCAATTCCATGATCATGGGCTGGGGCATGATCGGCTCGGTCTGGGGCAGGCCCGTCTGGACAATCCTCGTGCGGCCCAGCCGCTATACCTACGGCCTGATCGAACAAATGGGCGACTTCACTATCAGCGTCCCTGGCCCCGACCTCGAGAAGGCCTGTAGGATCTGCGGCAGCAAGTCCGGCCGGGACCACGACAAACTCGCCGAGGCCGGGCTGCGGACAGTCCACGCCAAGAAGGTGCAGTCGCCCGTAATCGCCGACTGCATCATTCATTACGAGTGCCGCGTCCTGCACAAAAGCGACCTGGAGCCTACCGCCCTGATCCAGTCGATCGTCGCCGGCTCCTACCCCAGCGGCGATTTCCACCGCACCTACTGGGGTGAAATCGCCGCCGCGTACGCCGACACAGACCGTCTGAATGAACTGAAGGTCTGACGGTTCATCGTTGCTTCGTAGAAAGATCAGGTGCCGCGGTCAGGCCCGCCCGGGCAACGTATACAACATGCCTATGGTCTTGGGTCCGGCCGCAGGGCCGTGAATTCTTAGGAGCCAAACGTGCATTGGGAAGAACTGACCGCCCCTGAGTTCACTGAGGCCGTCAAAACGAGTGCTGGTGTCTGCCTGTTGCCGATAGGCTGTCTCGAAAAACACGGCGAGCAACTGCCGCTGGGCACCGACTACCTGTTCATCAAGTACATGTGCGGCGAGGCGGCCAGGCTCGAGCCAGCCATCGTCTTCCCACACTACTGGCTCAGCCAGATCAACTGCGCCCGCCACTGCCCCGGCACGATCGCGATCCGTCACGAACTGCTCATAGCCATGCTCGAAGCCTGCTGCGACGAGATTGCCCGCAACGGACTCCGCAAAATCATCCTGGTCAATGGTCACGGCGGCAACACCTTCTTCCTGAGGTTCTTCTGCCAGATAATGCTGGAAAAGAAACGGGATTACGTCGTCTTCCTATACGAAAACCAGCCCCGCTCCAAAGACGTCGATGCACTGCTCGAGACGACCAATCACGCCCACGCCGACGAAGTCGAGACCAGCCAGATGCTCGTCGTCGCCCCTGACACCGTGAAGATGGACAAGGTCAGCAAGGACGGTAACCCCTTGGGCCGCATGGACCCGTTTACAAAGAAGCTCTTCACTGCCATTTTCTGGTACGCCGACTACCCGACCCACTACGCAGGCCAGGCGGAGTATGCCACCGCCGCCAAAGGCCTCGCCCTCATTCGTGACCCTGCGGAGAAGATGGCGGCGATCATCCGCCTCGCCAAATCCGACAACACTCCTGCCCGACTTCAGGAGGAGTTCTTCCGGCTGGCGGAGCAGCCTCTGTAAAACAGAGGGCGGCGCGTAGGACTGCCGCTCCGCCGCATTGCAGAATGATGGAACGTCGCTGCCAGGGGGCGCTCGTCGCAACCCACCCTGGCGACGACACGGACGTGCAGCCCCCGGCCGGCTGTCAGGCGCATGCGTGACCAGACCAGGCAGGGTGTCTCTTTGTATAACTAACCAGAACATCCGCTGTTACAGGACCAGGCTGGCTTGTCGGCGGCAGCGGATACCTGGGCCGATCCCGGGAGGATTTCCAGGGGCCCAATTAGCCAACCCCCCAATCTGCAAGCATAAGACGCACGAAAAAGACAAAATCTTGTGGTGTAACCACTTGATCTGCATCCCCGAAGAACGGTAAACTAAGGGCAGTGAATCTCGGAGTGGAGGTTCATTTCTTTCGCTAAGAGTGTGACGAGCGGTCTGAATCTTGCTCGTACAACATTGTTGACACCTTTGAGTTAGTTCGTCATTGACTCTTGCATACCCTGTCCGCATGCATGTGCTAACTGCCTACACAGGTAGCGGTGTTACCCTGCGCCGTTGCCTCGAGCAGGAGGTCCGTATGACAGGTAGAGTCGTTTGCTTCCGGCCACGGATGCGAAGAGGCATCGTGCGCACGGAGTGTGGCGACGAGATGGCGTTCGAGACGAATGGCGACGTCGAAACGATCCAGGGCGACGACCTGGTGGAGTTTGTGTTCGTCGGCCATGGAACGGAGAAGAAAGCCCAAGTCACTCGTATCGTCGAGAAGGCCGCCAGCCGTTGCCAATCGTTCGACAAGATGTTGCAGGAACTCTTCGGCGGTATGAACATCGAGCGAACAACGTCAAAGTGACGCAACTGCCCTGACTATCGACGCAAACTCCGCGTCGGGACGGAAAGCAGTATGTCCTCGTCGAAGCCAGACTGGCATCTCTCGTTGCGAGTGGAACCTCTGGCCGCCGCACGCGGCCTGCCCGACTGGGAGCCAGGCACCACTCTGCAATTGCTGCTAAAGATTGGCCTTGGCCTCCCCCAGGCGGCCAAGGAAACGCGAAGCGATCTTGTCGCTATCTCCATCATCCCGAACGGCTCGTGGCCAGACCCGGCAGCGCGGCACCAGGACCGGGCTGTGCGGCTAAGGCTCGTCCAGCGCGTTCAAGATCTGGATCTTCGTGCGTCGCACACCAAACTTCAGTGCTTGCGTATGCGACGCCATCCTGACATCAACATGGATGATGCCCTGCTCGCCGTGGGCACGCATCGCTGATCCTGTGTCATCGGCGGTACGCCAGCCAATTCCGGGGATTCGCACTCGGCAGCCGTACCGGATCCACTTGGGATCGACCGCACAGCCGGATCTCCGAGCGTCCTGCCCCGTGCTCGTGATGCCGCGCGCCTCAGGACCGCAGCACTGGCGGCACGGGCAGTAGGCGGTAACCAGCGCCTCGACAGTCCGAACCTTCGGCGCAGAGGCCTGCGACGCGATCCCGAACAACGCCGTGATTGCGAGTATCAGGTTCATCCATGGCCCCCTTAGGCCCGGACAGCCTCGGTCGCCTCGTACGTACCTGCTATGCGCAAGCTCCACGATACCAATGATTATAGGCCCGCTGCAGCAGGCACGGTCTGGCCCGGACCGTCGGGCAGCAACTTACGGGAGGCATCTGCGATCAAGCGGCCCAGCGCTGTCGCTGGAGCCGCTGCGCGCAGGCCAGATCCAGAAGCCCGATGTCCAGGAGCGTGGTTGCCACGGCGGCGACGTTGCCGGGCCGCTTGGTCATCCGCACGACCACGCCCGGCAACGAAGACCGCCAGTTCCCGCCCGCGGGGCCGGGGAATTCGATGACGGCCCAGCCAGCCCGTAACGATGTGCCGAGCATCGTCCA
>JANYLN010000041.1 GCA_025357795.1 Planctomycetota bacterium | reverse complement strand
CCGCGCCGCGGCATCGTCTTCGATGTTCGCTAGCTGCGCAACGCCCACGTCCCCGCTTCGCCAGTTCGACCGCGGTTTGCCCTTCAGATAAAAGTCGCACGCGATCGCCGGGCAATCCGCACGTCCGGTTCGATGAGCAAGCGATGGAAACGGAGCACAGGTGAGGATACTAAGGCCCCGGCAACCGAAAGGGCCGGTCAACACACTACGCCTTGCCTTTGGCCACCGCGCCACCGCTCGACTCTACCCTCTGGCGGATGCCAGAACCGCCTTGGCTGTCAAACAATTCTTCCTGACACCTGTTCTCCTTCCTGTTCTCTGACACCTGTTCTCTGCTGCGGTTCGATGAGCAAGCGCAGGTCTGACAGTTTGAGGCGAGCTCGGGCAGGCTTCCGAGCGGCAACGCCCTCTGGTACGCATCGAGCATGGAGGCCACTACGGCGCCGCCCCCGCGGTACCGGCCGCCACCAAGTAGGACAACGGCATAGCCGGAGTCGATTCCCCCCAAGGCGCCACGGCCCGTCTTGAACCAGCCGCGGCGCCGCTGCCGTTGCTGTATTTGCCCCGCCCTGACTCGCCCGCCCCGTCGCCACACCGTACAATGGCCTGCTTCAGGCCTGCGGGGCGACGAAGCCTGCGGCGGATCTTTGCAGGAAGGACAAGACTTGACTACCGAGGAAGTATCCGTGAGTGCCGGGCCCTCAACGTCTCCGGAACAACGCTCCCTGGCACCGCTGCTGCTCTGCTACGCCGGCATGGTCATGATCGCCATCGCGGTCAACCTGCCGCCAGTCTACCTGACGACGTTTTCGGCGGACTTCGGCGGCCTGAGCGAGCAGCAGCTCGGCTGGATCGGTACAATGCTCTTCGTCGGGCTTACAGCCGGCCTGCTGGTCAGCAGTCCCCTGGCCGACCGCCTCGGGGCAAAGACCTTCGTGCTGCTGGGCAATGCGCTCATCGCGGGCGGGCTCGGGCTGATGGCCTTCGCCCCGACCTACGCCATCCTGCTGGCGGCGGCACTGGTCATGGGCGTGGGCGCCGGCGTCCTGGACATGATCCTCAGCCCCATCGTGGCCGCCCTCTACCCGCACAGCCGCACCAGCGCCATGAACTGGCTGCACTCCTTCTACGCCGTCGGCAAGATCATGATCACGCTCATCGCCTCACTGATGATGAGCCTCACGGTCCGCGGGCTGGCCCTGGGCAGCCTCCACGTCCCCGGTTCGCTCTTCGGCTGGCGCAACCTCTGCATCGCACTGATCGCGGCCCCGCTTATCGTGCTGCTGGGCTTCTGGCGGACCAGCCTGCCGCCGCTGGTGGCCGAGAACAGACAGCGGACCTCCGTCTGGACCCTGCTGGCCAGCCTGCCGTTCCTGGTCGTCTTGGTGGCGATGTTCCTGGCCGGCGCGACGGAACTCGGCATGGCCCAGTGGCTGCCCGCCTACGCCGAAAAGGGCCTGGGCTACCCAAACTGGGCCGGCAGCCAGGCACTCACCGCCTTCGCGGTGGCGATGACCCTCGGCCGCTTCGCCGGCGGCTTCCTGGGCCGGCATTTTCGGCCGATCCGCCTGCTGGTCACCTGCTGCGGGCTGACCACCCTGCTCTACCTCGTGTCCGCATACTCCCCCATCCGCCCGGTCGCGCTGCTGGCCGGCATCGGCATCGGACTGAGCGTCAGTATCCTCTGGCCCACCATGCTCGGCATCACTGCCGACCGTTTCCCTCACGGCGGCGCGATGATGTTCGGCATCCTCGCCGCGGCCGGCAACTTCGGCGGCGTGATCAACTTCGGCATCGGCAGCATCGCCGAACACAGCGGCCTGCGCACGGCCATCGCCAGCGTGGCGATCTGCCCGGCCATCCTGGTGCTACTCCTGCTCTGGCTGGCACTCCACGGCCGGCGAGAGAGCCGAGCCTAGCCGACCCCCAACGCCGACAGCGCCCCCGCTGCGAAAAAGAGCCGATCCATCGCCACCCGCCGATCACCTCATCGAGCCAGCCGCCGGCTTGCTCGCCGTTAGTACCTGGATGATCGCCCGACAGAAGTCCGGCAGGTCGTCGGGTCGCCGGCTGGACACGAAGTTCCGATCGACCACCACCGGCGTATCGTGCCAGAGCGCCCCGGCGTTCTCGAGGTCGTCCTTGATCGCGCTCGTAGCGGTCACCTTCACGCCCTTGTAGACCTTCGCCGAGATCGGGATCCAGCCGCCGTGGCAGATCGCTGCCACCAGCTTGTCCGCCTGCGCGATCTGTCGCACGATCCGCAGCACATCCTGGTCCCGCCGCAGTTTGTCCGGCATGAAGCCGCCCGGCACGATCACACCGTCGAACTCATCGGGGTTCACGTCCCGGACCGCCACGTCCGTCTTGACGGGGTACCCGTGCTTGCTCGTGTACGTCGTTCCCGCCTCGAGTCCCGCCAGCACGACCTCCGCCCCAGCCTCGCGCATCCGCAGCACCGGGTACCACAGCTCCAGGTCTTCGTAGACATCCCCCGCGAACACCACAATCCGCATCCCGGTCAGCGGCAGTTCATGGGCCATGATTGCGCCTCCGTTGCAGGCCATTGCTTCGCCATTGAGCTAACATTGATTATAGGAGGGTCTCAACCTGCCGAACCAAGCAGCCAGTCCGCCGCCGTCTCAAACAACACTTGGTGCACCTGCAGGATCTGCTCATAGGTAAACGGCACCGAGCCGTCCGCCAACCCATGCGGCCCTTCAAACGTCATCGGCAGCGCCGCGCCGCTATGATAGAGCATGCTCGTCAGGTTGAACGCGGGCGGCACCTGGCCTTTGGGCCCCTCGACCATCGGCTCCGGAAGCGTGTCGTGGTGCCTCAGACCCGCGTCCGCAAGATTCGCGTACAGCCGCCCAGCGAACCGCGCCAGGTCCTCCTTCACTGCCTGCGGCACATACGCCGTGTGCAACAAGGCCGGTACGCCCCCGTAGCTGTGGCAGTTAAGCACCAGGTCCGGCCCCTCCTCTTGCACCAGCCGCAGCAGGGCCCGCGTCGTCTCGCTCATCGGCGCCGCCCACTCGTCGTGCATGAGGTTCACGCCCGCGTCGTCGAAGTAACCGCCCAACCCGCCCACGTCGCCGCGCATCGGGTGCACCGCCTTGCACGCGAGCCAGCCGTACGCCGTCCCGTCGCGACGCGTCCCCTGGCCAACTCGGTGCATCTCCGCTTCCGGCAGGCCCACCCAGCCGTCGTACGGCGCGCGGACCCGCCCGTCTGGATTCGCCATCGGCACGACAATCAGCCGCAGCCGCCCCAGCTTCTCCACCAGGCTCGGCTCCTCCCGGCCCGCGATGTCCACGCCGGTCTCCAGGATGCTTATCGCCGACAGGGCCCCGATCATCCCCTCCACCTCAGCGCCATGCACCCCCGCCAGGATCATCAGCACGGGCCGTTGGCGCTCGCCCCGACGGAAGTAGGCGTTCGGGTCGCAGGCCCCCAGTGCCGCGTTGAAGTTCGCACGGCCACGCAACTGCGGCTCCGCCTCGCCGTAGCCCACGCCG
>JANYLN010000282.1 GCA_025357795.1 Planctomycetota bacterium | reverse complement strand
AGTTCCACCGGCTCGGACTCCCCGCTGGCCGAGGTCGGCTGCCCCTTGGGATACCAGGCCACGACCCGGACGATCGCCTGCTCGGCCGGCTGACCCCCCGGCTCGACCACCGTGCCCTTGAGCGTCGTACCGTAATCCAGGGTGAACCGGAGTTTGACCTCCTTGCCCGCCTCGACCGTCGCCTGGCTGACGGCGACCGAGTAGCCAGGCAGCCCCGCGGCCACCAGGTACCCCTCGGGCGGCACGGCGTTCAGTTCGAACTGCCCGTCCTCATCGCAGGTGACGTTCTTGCCAATCCTGCCCCCCTCGACCAGCCAGACGTTCGCCGCCGGGATGCCGCTGGCCTCGCCGCCCTCGTCCATTTCCACCACCTGCCCAACGATCCGTCCCCCGTGCGCGGCAAAGACCTCCCGCTCGACCGGCTCGTCGCCCTCGTCGATCTCGAATTTCATGACCGCTTCATCGAAGCAGTAGAACTTGTCCTCCAGGCTCGCACTGATCCGCCCGGCATTGCCGCCGACGCCCGGGATCTCGACCCGCCCGTCGGCATCCGTCCGCACCTCGGCCTTGCCGGGTGAGAGGATCTGGATATTCAGCCCCTCGACGGGCTTGTTGTCGCTGTCGACGACCACCAGGCTCATCCGCCGCTGCGGCCGGATGACGATCTCAATGGGTTCCTCCTGCGTGGCCAGATCGACCTTGTAGCTGCCCATGCCCACGCCCGGCACCTCGACCCGCACCGTCGCCTTGGCGGGCATGAGGTCCTTCAGGACAAAGCGGCCCTGGGTATCGGTGCTGGTCTTGTGTACCTTGTCGGGCAGGTCGATCGTGACGCGACTGCCCTCGACCGGCTTCTGGTCCTCGGCGACAACCGTTCCGCTCACCTGCCGCGCCCCCTTGAGCGTGATGGTCAGCCATGGGATGACCTGCTCAGGGTCCGGCAGGTACAGGGCCTCCGCGTCCTGGTACCCCGGAGCGCTGACGGTAAGCATCAGCAGGCCGGGATTGCCGCCCGCGAACGGCACGTCGCACGCCCCCGTCTTGTCCGGCCGCAACCCGTCGACCGGGACCCACCCCGCCGCCCCCATCCTATGTACGACAATCTGCGCCTTGCCGGGCGAACTGCTCGCCTCATCCACGACAATGCAGTGCAGCTTGCCAGCCGCCGCAGGCTGACTCTCGGCGGCCCCCGCCAGCGTGGACGCCGGGCTGGCCGCCGGCTCCCCAGCCAGGCCCATCGTCGCCGACACCGCCACATAAACAACCAGGTACCGCAGCAGGTGCATGTGCATGGTTCGCGCCCCAGACAGTCCGAACGGATTTTCGAGTCGATACGGCACATTTTACCCGGCGGCGCCCGTCTGGCCAGCGTTTTCCCCACGGGCCCGGCCGGGCACCACCGCCTGCCCGCGGAAAACGCGGCATTGCAGCCGGCCGCCAGAGTCCCTATCCTGGCCCCTTTGCCAGGGGGTGTGTTCTGACGGGCAGGGCTTCATGACGGAAGCAGGCACGGTAGAAATTGGCAGCCGGACACGGCTTCTCCGCGCGGCCAATATACGGGCGGACCTGTGGGCCGGTCTGACGGTTGCCCTCATGGGCGTGCCCCAGGCGATGGCCTACGCCCTGATCGCCCTACGCGGCCTGCCCCTGGAACAAGCCGTCCGCGCCGGCCTCTACGCGGCTATCGTCCCCCCGATCATCGCCGGCCTCTTCGGTTCCAGCCGCTTCCTGATCACCGGGCCGACCAACGCCACCGCCCTCCTGGTCTTCTCGCTGATCCACCCCTACATCCGCGACGGCCAGCCCGTCGAGGTCGTCATGGGCATCATGCTGGCCTACGCCGTCGCCAGCGGGGTGATCCTCCTGCTCGCCGGCCTGCTGAAACTCGGTCAGATCGTCCGCTACGTCGCCCAATCCGCGCTGACCGGCTTCCTGTCCGGCGCCGGCATCCTGATCATCCTCGGCCAACTGCGGACCGCCCTGGGCGTCGAACAGCACCAGGTCCACCCCGTCGCCTGGGCCGAACCGCTCCCCGACACCATCGCCTCCCTGGTCCGCCTGCTGGCCTCTCTCGCCCAGACCAACTACCGCACCCTCGCCGTCGCCGTCGTCTCCCTCGCCATGCTCTGGGCCATTCGCAGGATCAACCCGCGCTTCCCCGCCGTGCTCATCACCCTCGTGATCATCAGCGCCGCCGTCGTCCTCAGCGGCTGGGGCAACGGCTTGGTCGCCCTCGTCCGCACGAACCCGCAGGACCTCGCCCACCCCCGCGACATCCCCGCCTCCCTGCCGCCGCTATCGATGCCCCTGTTTGAGTTCAGCCTCTGGCGCGACTACCTCTCCGGCGGCGCCGCCCTGGCCCTGCTTGGGATCCTCGAGGCCATCACCGCCGCCAAGGGCTTGGCCGCCCGCACCGGCGATCGCCTCAACGTCAATCACGAACTCGTCGGCCAGGGCCTCGCACGCATCGCCGCCGGCTTTACCAGCGGCCTGGTCCCCAGCGGCTCGCAGACCCGTAGCGTGCTGAACATGATCAGCGGCGCACGCAGCCGCCTCGCCCAGATCTCCTGCGGCGTATTCACCGCGATCATCGTGCTGCTGCTGGCCCGGCCCGCCAGCTACATCCCCATGCCCGCCCTCTCCGCGATTGTCATCTACACCGCCCTGGGCCTGATCGATCTCGCCCAGATCCGCCGCCTCATCGCCGGTACCCGCTCCGATGCCCTCGTGCTCGTGCTGACGATCCTCTCGACGATCCTGCTGCGGCTCGACCACGCCATCTACGTCGGGGCCTTCCTGTCCGTGCTGGCGGCCCTGCAGCGGACCAGCCGGCTGGTCGTCAGCGAAATGGTCTTCGGCACCGACGCCCACTGGCACGAGTGCAGGCCCGACAGCCAGACCGGCACCAGCGCCATCGTCCTCCTGCAGTTGGAGGGGGCCCTCTACTTCGGCGCCGCCGACGAACTGGTCACCTACCTCCGTCAGGTCGCCCAGCACAAACCCAAAGTCGTGATCCTCCGGCTGAAGCGCGCCCACCACCTCGACGCCACCATCGCCGAGAACCTCCGCAACCTCGCCCGCGATTGGCGCAAGGCCGGCACCGAACTGGTCCTCTGTGGCCTGCGCCCCGAGACGATCGGCCTCGTCGAACGCATGGGCCTCATCCAGGCCATCGGCCCGGACAACGTCTTTCTCACCGACCGCAACATCTTCGGCTCGGTCCACCTCGCGGTCCGCCGTGCCAAAGAACTCGCCGGCGACTCCGCCGACCGCCTGCTGATGCGAGAAGAGCCAGGCCGTGCCTTCGAAGGCTACTCTATTTAAACACTCTCCGGTAACACGCAGGGACCAGTCCAGCCGCTTCCTGGTCACCGGACCGACCAACGCGATCGCCCTGCTGACCGACCACAACATCTTCGGCTCCGTCCTGGGGGCGGTGGAACGGGCCCGTCAACTGATCGGTAACCGCAATGGCCGGCCCCAATTGCGCAGCCGGGCCCCCCACATGGTCCACGCCTACGAGCCCCACGTCGAAGATTATGTGATCTGAAACGGCGTCAATGGTGGCCGGTCAAGCGTCCGTTCTAACCGCATCGGCCGCAGGGCAATCGCATGTGAAGAAAAGCGGCAGATTTTCATGGGCTTACCACCCCACTTGGGGTATCAAAACCCCTGAAAAGCAGATCTTCTAAGGGAATGGACTATCATGTTCGCCTGTTGTTAGGTGTACATGCGATTGCCCTGGCATCGGCCGGACAGCCCTGGGTTTGACCTTCATTTCCAAGCCGTCTTGGTGTATACTACACGACTTTGACTGGATTATCCGAAGGAATTCGGGCCGCTGCGACGGGCGTTCTTGCCGCCGTGGCCCACCCGCTGCAAAAGGTGATTCGCACGAAATGTCATCCGTAACCTGTATAGACGTCAAGAAAAACTACGGCCCCCAGTTCGTGCTCGATGGGGTCAACCTCCAGATCTTCCCCGGCGACTGCATCGGTCTGGTCGGTGGCAACGGCTCGGGCAAGACCACGCTGCTGCACATCCTGGCCGGTATCATGGAAGCCGATGCCGGACAGGTCGCCCGCCGCTCCGGCCAGCGCATCGCCTACCTGCCTCAGGAGCCCAACTTCGATAGCGACCAGCCCCTGATCGACGCCGTCGCCAGCGTCTTTACCAACGTGGTCAAACTCCAGCACGAAATGGAGCAGGCCGCCCACAAGATCTCCGAACTCCACGGCACCCCCGAAGAGACCAAGTGGATCGACAAGTACGAGGACCTCATGAAGGCCTTCGAGGCCTCCGACGGCTACCGCTGCGAGGCCCGCCTCGGCGAGACCCTCGCTGGTGTCGGCTTTACCCTCGCCCAGCAGAGCCAGTCCGTGCATACTCTCTCCGGCGGCCAGAAGTGCCGCGCCGCCCTGGCCAAGGTCCTGCTCGAGCAGCCCGACCTCCTGCTGCTCGACGAGCCCACCAACCACCTCGATCTCCAGGGCGTCGCCTGGCTCGAAGATTACCTCACGACCTTTAGCGGCACGGTCATCACTGTCAGCCACGACCGCTACTTCCTCGACCGCGTTGTCAAGAAGATCGTTGAACTCGACCGCGGCAGGATCAAGGTCTTCACTGGCAACTACTCCGCCTACGCCATCGCCCGCGAGCAGCAGCGCCAGGCCGAGGTCGACACCTACTATCGCCAGCGCGACTTCATAAAGAAACAAATGGAATACGTCGAACGCGTCAAGGCCGACAAGAAACGCGCCCGCCAGGCCGCCGGCCGCATCAAGATGATCGAGAAGCTCCAGGAGTCCGATGAGTTCGTCGAGAATCGCCCCGCCGGCCCCGCCGTCGTCAAGTTCAACCTGACTAAGAAGGCCTCCTCGGGCGATCTTGCCGTCCGCTACACCGATGTCAGCAAGAGCTACAATAATAACACCATCCTCAAGCACGTCAGCCTGGACGTCAACGTAGGCGATCGCCTTGGCATCATCGGCCCCAATGGCGTCGGCAAGACCACCCTGCTGAAGATCACCGTCGGCCTGGTCAAGCAGGACACCGGCGAGGTCAAGATCTACAAGCCCCACAGCGTCGGCTACTACGACCAGGAACAGAGCGACCTCGACGACAAGAACCAGATCATCAACGAAATGTGGGCCCACAAGCCCATGGCCGGCCAGGGCGAGATCCGCAATTACCTCGCGCCGTTCGGCTTCCGCGGCGAGGACGTCTTCAAGCCCGTCGTCGGCCTCTCCGGTGGCGAGCGCAGCCGCCTCCTGCTCGCCAAACGCATCTGGTCCGAGCCCGAACTGCTCCTGCTCGATGAGCCCACCAACCACCTCGACATCGCCGCCCGCGAGGCCCTCGAGGTCGCCCTTAACCAGTTCGGCGGCACGATCGTGCTGGTCACCCACGACCGCTACCTGCTCGACAAGGTCGCCACCAAGATCCTCGCCCTCGAGCACAACGGCAAGCACATCCACCACTACGGCAACTACACCAGCTACACCGAACGGGTCAAGGCCAAGCCCACCCTCGGCCTCAGCCAGGTCCACACTCCCCTGTACGGGCCGCAGCCCTCCAGGCAAAAACAGAAATCCAAGCCCCAGCCGCAGCAACAGCCACGCAAGCCCGGCGGCAACGACGCCAGGCCCGTTAAGGGCAATGCCGCCAAGCCCGCCAGCAACATCCAGATCCCTTACGAATTGCTGAAACTGGACGCCGGCGAGATCGAAAAGCGCATCCAGAAAATGGAGAAGCAGCTGACCGACAAGCAGCAGCGCTTCGGCGACTCCCACGTCGCCTCCAACCCCGCCAAACTCAAGCAGCTCCAGATCGAGTGCAGCCACCTCGAACGCGAACTGCAGACGCTGTACGCGGCGTGGGAGCAAAAACTGAAGTAGTCAACCGCCAGCGGTCAGCTGTTGGCTGGCGCCTGTGGCGACGTCCTTCCCGCAAATTGCAATCCCTCCGCCGTCGCGTGAACCTCCTCGAACGTGAACGGCCGGCCGCACTCGGGGCAGCGCATCTGCGACAGGCCGCGCAGGTCGTATCCGCAGGCGAGGTACTGGCCCTTGAGCATCCGGCGCAGTCGGCGGCAATAGAGGAACACGAAGAGCGGTCCGAGGCTCCAGGCCAACGTTAAGATCGCCAGGATGCTCCCGATGCCGTACAGAAAGCCACCCTGGCGGTTCTTCACGATGAGCAGGTACACCGGCGGGCGCCGGTTCCAACACAGGACGCCAGCCGCCGGAGCACGACCAACCGCTCCCCGTGCCAACACCCCGCACATAATTCCGCCGCGATCACAAGCACCGTTGCCAGAAACAGTGTCCAGCCGACAAGTTCGCTATCGGGCAGCGAAACTAGCCGCGCCTCGTCCAGTGTGATCAGCACGGCGAACGCCTGCATTGTCAGCAGCGCCGTCGCATAGAACGAACCCAACACCAGCCGCCACGGCGGGATCGGCACGAGGTATCGCGACGGACCGATCAGTGCGGCAAACACCCCTGCACCAGGAGGTTGCCCGCAGGCACCAGCGCCATCCGCAACAGCACCGCGCTGTCCGCTTCGAGCAGGATCCCCATTGACACGTACAGCGCTACCGACAGCAGCAGATAGCTCCCCGGAATGTGCCAGCTCGATCGATTCATGTCAGTGTTCTTGGTCCTGCCGATTGTATATCTGAAATGCAAGACACCCAATCGCTAATTTCCTTGTAGCGGGGCGGCCGGTCGCGTCGAAATACTCTACTACGGCCAGTCGTGTATCGCGGCTGACTGTGCGCGTTTGGAGGACTGTACATGCGACAACGTTTGACGAGATTGCCCTTGTTCCTGCTGGCTGCAACGCTGCTGGTGCCGCTGGGCCTGGGCGGCTGCCCCCCGGTGAACAATGGCGATACCGGCGGCGACAATACCACCGGCCTCGCCTTCGACCGCGTCGTCGTCGATTCCGCCGCCTTCGGCAATCCGACCGCCGTCATGGCGACCGACTTCGACGGCGATTCCCGCATGGACCTGGTCAGCGTCTGGAAGACCCTCGGCTACGTCCGCCTCCACCTCCAGCAGCGGACCAACGGCGCGATCACCTGGAACAACGTCACCCTCGCCTCCGGCTCCTTCGCCGCCGGCGCCCAAGCCGTCGCCGTTGCTGACCTCGACCAGGACGGCCGCCCCGACATCCTCGTTGGCACCAGCCAGGGGCGCATCCTCTACCTCCGCCAGACCGGTGCCGACTCCGCCACCCCCGCCAACTGGGCGGCCTCCGCCATCGCCGCCGCCGAAGGCCTCGGCCTGGACTCCTGGTCCGGCCTCCAGGCCGTCGATATCGACGGCGACGGCCAGCTCGAGGTCGTTGCCACCCTCGATTCCCCCGGTGGCCGCCTCAGCATCTTCGACCCGCCAAGCAAGCCTCTCAATGGCGTCGGCTGGACCCGCGTGGACGTGGCCGTCACCGCCCGCAACGGCGCTGCCCAGGTCCTCGCCATCGACATGGACGGCGACAGTGACATCGACCTGCTGACCATTGCCCGCAATGAAGGCTCCGATAGCGTCGTCTGGTACGCCAACCCCGGCGCCAACGTCGCCCTGACCAACGCCTGGACCCGCCATGCCATCGGCCACGTCGCCAACGCCCGCTCGATCGCCTTCTCCTACATCAACGCCGACGCCTTCCTCGATCTGGTCGTCAGCTCCGGCGACGGCAAGCAGCTGTTCTGGTTCCAGGCCCCGCAGAACGTCGATGACCTGCTCGATACGACCAAGCGCTGGGCCCAGGGCACCATCGCCAGTTTTGGTGACGACAAGGGCTCCGGCGTCATCTCCGCCGACATCGACAAGGACAACGTCTTCGAGATCATCGCCGGCACCAGCGGCACCGGCAAACTCAGCCTCTACAAGTATGACAGCCTGACCCAGGCTTGGGTGGAGACCCCCATCGACACCACCCCCGGCAACTACGGCCGCACCCTTATCGCCGACGTGGACGGCGACGGCAAATACGACCTGCTCACCACCCTCGACGCCGCCACCAGCCAGATCGTCTGGTACCACCAGAAATAACCGGCCAGGCAGGGCATGCCCCCCCGCCCCGCGCGACCAGGCACTGGTATCGCCGTTTTCTTCACTATCCCCGCCCCCGGTTGACTCCTGTCCAAACCCCGGCTGTACTTTTCAGCAGGCGCACTTTGTGGATAATGAGGACACCATTTTCGGCCAGCTGGCGCCGGCCGCGGAGGATCGACCATGCTTGTCGGCATTCTCAGTGACACCCACGATCAATTGATCGCCATCGACAGGGCCCTGGAGGTTTTTCGGCAGCGCAACGTCGATTTCGTCATCCACGGCGGCGACCTGATTTCCCCCTTTGCCGCCAGGCGGCTCAAGGCCGGCGTCACCGTCCCGCTCTATATCATCTATGGCAATAACGACGGCGAGCGCGAAGGCCTCAAGAAGATCCTGCCGCAGATCCAGGACGGCCCCATGTACATCGAGGCCGCCGGAAAAACCATCGCCGTCCACCATGACCCCGCTCTCCTGCCCGCTGACGCCGTGGAAAAGGCCGATATCATCGTCGTCGGCCACACCCACGACCGCCAGGTCGAAACGAAGGATGGCAAACTCTTCCTGAATCCGGGAGAATGCTGCGGCTGGTTGACCGGCAAGGGTTCGGTTGCTTTACTGGACCCCGCTGCGATGAAGGTCGAAATCGTGGAACTGACGCTTTAACCGGATGCACCGAGGACGATACGCATGAAGCGACTGACGGCGATAGCGCTGACGATAGCCCTGGCAGTGCTGGCAGGCTGCGTGGAGAAGACGATCAAGATCACCTCCCAGCCCAGCGGCGCCGCCGTCTACCTCAACGACGAGGAGGTCGGCCGCACCCCCACCGAGGTCTCCTTCAAGTTCTACGGTGATTACGGTGTGATCCTGCGCAAGGAAGGCTACCAGACCCTCCAGACGCACCGCAAGATCAATGCCCCCTGGTACCAGCTGCCCCCGGTCGACGTCTTCGCCGACCTGTTCATCCCCGGCACGATCTACGACCGCCACAGCTGGCACTTTGAGATGGCCCTGCAACAACTGCCCGAACAGCAGGACCTGCTCAACCGCGCCGAGGAGTTCCGCCAGAACGCCCTCAACGCCGGCGCAATCCCCGCAACCCAGCCGTCCGCTACTGAATAGCCCTTGTTGCCGTGGTTCTGGCTGTGGCTGTGGTGGTCATTCTGAGGCGGATCTCAGAAGGGCACCCCAGGCACGTGGAGGCCTGCGATGCCGGGCTGACACAATCATCTCCACACCACCTGCGCCGCATCAAACGGTGGCCCATCCTTGCAGCACAGCTTGTACACCCACCCCTCCGGGTCCTTCGCGTCTTTGACCCTCACCACGCACGACTGGCACGTGCCCATCCCGCACGCCATGCTCTTTTCCAGCGATACCTGGCAGCGGATTTTCTGCCGCTCGCACATCGCCGCCAAGGCCGCCATCATCGGCTCCGGCCCGCAGGAAAACGCGATCGTCCCCGCCGGATCGTCGATGTTGGCCGCCGCCCACTGCTCCGCGGCGTTGATCACCGTTCCGGGCACGCCCGCGGAGGCATCATCGGTGGCGATCAGGATCGGGATGTCCGCGATCTCACTGCTGAGAACCTTGGGGTCAGGGCAGGGCTCCGCCAGGTCCACCCGGAACGGCACCAGACACTTCGTGCGAACCCCCTCGAACATCACGATCCGCACTTGCGGGTGGCTCACCTTGAGCCGCTTCGACAGGTAGATCAGCGGCGCGATGCCCGTACCCCCGGCGATCATCAGAGCCGTCTGGATCCCCTCGGGCACCCAGAAACCGTGACCCAGTGGCCCGATCACCTGCGCCGTATCGCCAGGCCGCAGCGTGCCGAGCCACCCCGTGCCGAAGCCCAGCACGCGGTACAGCACACCGATCCGCGCAACCCCGTCGCCCCGATCCTCCCGTGACAGGATGCTGAACGGTCTCTTCAGCAGCGGCCGGGCAGGCTGAAACGGCTCGCCCGTATGGCCGATCATGGGCCCTATGTTGACGAACTGACCCGCCGTGCTGGCAGGCAAGCCCTTGATGTCCAGATGGATGACAAAGTGGTCCGGGCAGACGGGGCGATTCTCCGCCACGCTCGCCAGAAAGATCCCGCGCTTGCCTTCGTCACCAATGGTTTCCGTCAGTGGATGGATTGGTTTGCTCACGGTCCGTATTCCCGCGCAAAAAAACTTCCGGGAAAGGGGAATCCTCCCCTCGACCCGGAAGTGCGCCACGGCCTAAACAGCCGTATTCTTGATCTGCCGCGCCCTCGCCCGAGCACGGCCACATATCTCCACGTTACGATCCGTACCGTCAAGTGGCGCCGGAAGTGGCGCTTTTGCGACCACGCCGCCTTCGCCTCTTGACTACCCGACCGACTATAGCAAACGAGGATAATGGTGTCAATTTAAAGTCCGGCGAGTTCTCTGGCTGCCTGCAAATTCTATAAGCTATTACAGTGCCATACGTTACACGTGTCCGAATTGTGCCGACCGCAGATTCTCACAGGGTCGGAAATCCCGTGTCCGCCGCGTCCTGTTCGCCTTTTGTTTGGGTCTTTCCTATTCAGAGTATTCAGCAAGCGACACTGCTAAGCTCCTGTAACAGTGTCAGATGGGCCACTCTTATAGGACTACCCGCTGTACGCCCGCAGCAGCCAAAACGGCCCCAAACCGACCTCGACCCCGCCCACCATCCGCATCCCTCGGCTGCGCCACGCCCAACAACAAAGGGCCACAATGACTACCCGCCAGACAATCCGGATCGCCTTAGGTTGGTGACGCCAGGTTCTCGACCTCTCGCAACGACTGCCGCGCATTATGTGCGAGGCCTGTGAAATACCCCTTTCAAGAAGGCCCTTCGATCCGTATACTAGTCGGACTTGCTAATACCAGCCTCGGCTGTCTTGAAGGAATGCCCGTCCCCGGCTAAGGTATTAAGTTTCCTGTGGGTCATGGGATAAGGTTGGTATGTTTGACCTGTTGACAGACAAACTCGGCGAAGCGTTCCGCAGCATTCGCGGACGCGGCAAGATCACGGACGAGAACGTCCGTGAAGCCATGCGCCGCATCCGGACCGCGCTGTTGGAAGCAGACGTCCAGATACAGGTTGTACGCGACTTCAGCGACCGCTGCCTCGAAAAGGCCCTCGGCGCCGACGTCATCAAGACCCTGCACCCCGAGCAGGTGATCGTCAAGATCGTCTATGACGAACTGGTCGCACTGATGGGCCCGGTCGATTCGCGGATCCCGTACGTCAGTCCCGGCCCAACGATCATCTTGATGGCCGGCCTGCAGGGCAGCGGCAAGACGACGACGTGCGGCAAACTCGCCCGGCGGATCATGGCCGAGGGTAAGAAGCCCCTGCTGGTCGCGGCGGACCTGCAGCGGCCCGCGGCGATCGACCAACTGGAGATCCTGGGCCAGCAGCTGAATGTCCCGGTTTACACCGAACGGGACAACCAGAACCCGGTCCGCGTCTGCCGTAATGCCGTCGAGCATGCCCGCAAGCAGGGCCTCGATGTCGTGATCCTGGACACGGCCGGGCGCCTGGCGATCGACGACGCCCTCATGGACGAGATCGGCAAGGTCGCCCAGACGGTCAGCCCGCACCAGGTGTACCTGGTGACAGATGCGATGACCGGCCAGGACGCCGTGACCAGTGCCAAGGCGTTCAACGAGCGCCTCGAACTGGACGGCGTCATCCTGACGAAATTCGACAGCGACACCCGCGGCGGCGCAGCGCTGTCCATCAAGACCGTGACCGGCAAGCCGATCAAGTTCATCGGCGTGGGCGAGAAACTCGACGCGATCGAGCCGTTTCACCCCGAGCGGATCGCCAGCCGGATCCTGGGCATGGGTGACATTGTCACCTTGGTCGAGAAGGCGCAAGAGCAGTTCGACGCCGACGCGGCCGCCAAAGCCCAGGAGAAGATGGCCAAGGGTAAGTTTGACTTCAATGATTTCCTCGATCAGCTCCAGGCGATGCGCAAGATGGGGCCGATAAAGGAGATCCTGAAGTTGATCCCGGGCGTTGGCTCGGCCCTGAAGGACCTGCAGATTGATGAGAATGAGCTGAACCGGGTCCGCGGAATCATCCACTCGATGACCGCCAGGGAGCGCAAGGGCCCGGACCTGATCGACGCCTCGCGCCGCCGCCGGATCGCCAAGGGCGCCGGTGTCGACCCGCAGGACGTCTCGGGCCTGGTCAAGCAGTTCAGCCAGATGCGGGACATGATGAAAGAAATGTCCAAGATGGGCCTGCGCCAGCGGATGGGCCTGGCCGGCCAATTGGGCAAGATGGGCATGATGGGCGGCAAGTTGCCGCAGCTCAAGGCCCCGGTCGCACCGAACCCGGCGATGGAACATCGCCGGAAGGAACAGCGCCGCAAGGACCGCAAGAAGCATCGGCGGTAGCGGCGCGGTATAGTTGCGTTCGGAGTTCCGGCCTTGGCCGGGTCCTTGTTGCCG
>JANYLN010000255.1 GCA_025357795.1 Planctomycetota bacterium | reverse complement strand
GTCTCTAGAGGAACCATGACACTTTCACTTTTTTACTGAATCCATGACGTCAGATGACGTCAGAAATATATATTTCAAATTAGTGTTGGCAAACGGACCGGATCGGGCCTGTTCGGGCCACTACTTTACAACATCATGTTGAAGAAAAGGCTGGAAAAATAGGCAAAAACTGAGGTCATGAATTATTCTTCGAGCTACTTTTGCCGGCATGCCCTTCCAGCAGTTCATGTCCGCCTTCGCCCGGGACGTGCTTCATGTGGGCCCCAAGATCTTCGGCCTGCTGACAGGCTGCGTCGGCATCGGCGCCGTCATCGGCGCGATCTTCCTCGCCCGCCGCCGCAGCGCCCCCGGCCTCGAGAACATCATCCCCTTGGCGGCCCTGCTCTTCGGCATGGGCCTGATCCTGGTCTCCCAGGCCCGGGTCTGGTACGTGGCCATGCCGCTGTTGCTGCTGACCGGCTTTGGCATGATGGTCCAGACCGCCTCGAGCAACACCATCCTCCAGACGATCTGCGACGATGACAAACGAGGCCGCGTGATGAGCTTCTACACCATGGCCTTCATGGGTACAGTCCCCCTGGGCCAACTGCTAGCCGGCTGGCTCGCCCACTACATCAGCCTGCCCAGCACCCTGCTGATCAGCGGCTGCGTCTGCATCGCCGGTGCCGCCGCCTACGCCAGCCGCCTCCGCACCTTCCGCCGCCAGATCCTGCCAATCTACGACAGGCTCGGCCTGCGCGAGGCAAGCATCACCTCACGGGTATAACCTGGACCCCTTCCGCTCGCGCCGCTGCCGAATCGCCCCCGCCGGCCCGCACTGCTCGCCGTTGCTCCCCCGCCCCAGCGCACAGCCCACCCGGATCGCCTCGCACTTCGTGCACTCCAGGCACCGGATGCACTGCGTGTTGTTCACGTTGCCGCCAGGCAGAACGTCGTACTTGCAGAGCCGGCTGCACTGTCCGCAGCCGCTGCAGGCATGGCCATCGTACCGCAGCACCAGCAGCGACCCGCGATTGAACAGCCCGAAGATCCCCCCCAGCGGGCACAGCAGCGTGCACCAAGGCCGCCACTTCACGAACATCGCCACCACCACGAACACCAGCACGCCCAGCTTGAGCGGGTTCGCCCAGACGAACACCCCGCTGTCGATTGCCGCCTTCGTCGCGTTCGGCAGCCAGCCCTCCAGCGCCCCCGCCGGACAGACACGGCAGAAAAACAGTGGATGGCCTTCCCCCCAGAAAAATGGAACCGCCAGCACCAGCCCCCCCAGCACCGCATACCGCGTGTACCCCAGCCACCCAGGCAGATGCACCTTCGGCGTGGGGATCTTGCCCACCAGGTCCTGCAGAAATCCGAACGGGCACGCATACCCGCACAGCAGGCTCCCGACCAGCGCCCCGATCACCACCAGCAGCCCGACCGCCAGGAAAGGGAATACATGAATCGCGCTGAAGTTCGCCAGCACCCCGATCGGGCACGCGAATGTCGCCAGCGGACACGAGTAGCAGTGGAACACCGGGCTACACACCGTATGCAGCCGCAGCAGCAGAGGGTCCAGCCAGACCAGCAGAAACGCCGCCTGGATCCACCCCCGCCAGCGGACCAGCCTGGCAACAACACCCGATCGCGATGAAGTGGTCATGGCCACCATGACCTCCGGTTAGTGTACTCAGGTAGGGCACAGCGAAGGCGTGTCGCCGCTGTAGGTCCGCTCGATCTTGCCGCCCTCCGCGAGGCGCAGCCCCCCGACGGTCACTTCCTGGATCAGCTGCGGCTCCGTCTCTTTCAGCCACGTCGCGATGTACTGCGGCCCTTGCTGCCCAGCCGTCCCTCGCTGCATCCACATAGCCGACGGCCCGCCAGGCAGATCCTTCGGCGCTGACTGCTTCTGCTCGATCTGCGCCAGCACCTCGTGGGTATTGAACTTCACCCCCGCTGCAATCGACGCCGCGCCCGCCACTAGCAGAACGATCGGGATGCTGGCCCGCAGAACCCTCCCAGCCATGTCCAAACCCTCCTGCCTGTTGTATCTGTGCCACTGGCGGCTTACCCGCCAGCGTGTCTTTCAAATTGGCGGAGGCGAATGGGAATCGAACCCACCCGGGGCCCTTGCGGACTCCACACTGGTTTTGAAGACCAGGGACGCCACCAGACGCCAGTCACCTCCGCGGATCAGCCGTCAATTGTAAATCGTCAATCGCTGATTGGGAACGCCCAGGCTTCGTGTGTCTGCTGCCGCTCACCATTCCGTAATAACAATCAGCGATTAGCTACTCGCCACGCCATTGTAGAACATCATCGTAGGCGAGCCGCCAAATGCAATAGCCATCCACGCCGCTTCGTCGATTTCCGCCCGCGAGAAACCCATTTGCCGCGCCTTGGCAATGTGCGTCTTCGCGCACGGCTCGCACTTGGCCAGCACCGACAGCGCAACCGCGATCGCCTGCTTGGTCGCCGCATCCAGCGCCCCCGGTCCGTTCGCCGCCTTCACAAACTCCTGAAACTTCTGCTGGATCGCCGACACACCCGCCCCTGCCGGCCCAGCCGCCTCGCTTCCGTGCCCCTGCGAGCAGCACCCCTGCCCATCCTGCTGGCTCATATCGTCCCCTTTCACGCAACCGACCCTCTCTGCCGCCGCACTCGTCCCTTGGTGTTCCCGCACAATTCGCACCAGCCCGCGTCCCTTCCCGCTCGCCCGCCCGATGCACGCCGCCGCCGCGATACCCGCCCCGTGCAGGCGCTTCAGCAGCTCCGCCGCCTTTTCCGCCCCCACCGCGATCAGCAATCCCCCGGATGTCTGCGGATCGCAGCAGATGTCCACCATCTCGGAGGTAACCCCCTCTCCCAGCTCTGCCCCCTCCAGCGACGATTCCCGGTTGCGATCGGTCGCCCCCGGCACCACCCCCGCCGCCACCAGTTCCAGCACGCCGTCAAACAGCGGAATCGTATCGAACACCACCTCCGCATTCACCCCGCTGGACCGCGCCATCTCCCCCAGATGACCCAGCAGCCCAAAGCCCGTCACATCCGTGCATGCATGCGCGCCGACCTCCACCATCAACTCCGCCGCCACCTTGTTGAGCGTTGCCATCGACCGCCCCGCCGCCTCCAGACTCGCCGCCGGCGCCCGCTCGATCTGCCCAGCGAACGACAGCACCCCTGTACCGATCGGCTTGGTGAGAATGAGAACGTCCCCGGGCTGCACCCCCGCATTCGTGACGATCCTCGCGGGGTCCACGATCCCCGTCACCGCAAAGCCCGCCTTGATCTCCTTGTCCTTGATGCTGTGGCCGCCGATGACCGCCACACCCGCCTCCGCCATCTTGTCCATCCCGCCCCGCAGGATCTCGCGCAGCACGTCGTCCGCCATCTCGCGGATCGGGAAGCCCACGATCGACAGCGCCGTCACCGCCTGCCCGCCCATCGCATAGATGTCCGAGAGCGAATTCGCCGCCGCGATCTGCCCGAACGTGTACGGGTCATCCACCGAAGGCGAGAACACATCGACCGTCTGGACCAGCGCCCGCCTCTCATCGATCTGGAAGACGCCCGCGTCATCCCCCGCGCACGCCCCCACCAGCACCCGCGGGTCACTGCCAAACGGCAGTCCCGCCAGCACCCCTTTCAGGGCCGCCTGGTCGATCTTCGATGCGCACCCGGCCTTGGCAACCAGTTGCGTCAACCGCACCGGTCCCCCCGGCCGCTCCAGCCTCTCCCCCGCGCACAAACACACATCCCGCTGTTTCAGCGTCTCGCACGGGCACGCCATCTTCGGGTCGCACACGCAGTGCCCGAGCTTGATCGATCGCTGCATGACCCGCCGCCGCTTTTCGTTATTCTTCATATTTGCCATTCAGTAAAGGTGTCAGGTACCTAGTCCGCCTCCCCTATTTAGCCGGCTCGCTTGCGAGCCGCGTATTGTTGCCGTTGCCTTAGTTCGACTTCTGGCATTCTATCGATGTCAGGCAGCGGGACAGAGGCAGTCTAATAGGAATTTCTGCCAGGGTGGGAGTTTTTGCCGTCCCGGTCTTCGCGGGGCTGTCGCAATAGACCGCAGAGGGTCTCTTACTCGTGGCGGAGGGATTCGACGGGGCTGAGGCGGCTGGCGCGGCGGGCGGGGAGGAGGCCGAAGACCACGCCGATGGTGATGGCGAAGACCAGGGGCAGGATCAGCAGGGCGGGGGAGAAGATGGCGGGCCAGCCGGAGATGTAGCTCAGGATGTGGCTGCCGGCGAAGCCGACGGCGACGCCCAGGATGCCGCCGACGCCGGCGAGGGTGACGGCTTCGATCATGAACTGGCTGAGGATCATCTGGCGGCTGGCGCCCAGGGCCATGCGGATGCCGATTTCGCGGGTGCGCTCCATGACGGTCACGAGCATGATGTTCATGATGCCGATGCCGCCGACCAGGAGGCTGATGGCGGCGACGCTGACCAGCAGCGTGGTCATCACGTTGGTGGTGTCCTCGGCGGTGCGGGCGGCCTCTTCGAGGCTCTTGACGGTGAAGTCGTCGATGTCGCCCTCGTGGATCTGGTGGCGCTGGCGAAGCAGCGAGGTGATCTGCCCCATCGCGGGGGCGATGGCCTTCTCACCGGCGGCGGTCACGACGATGGCCTTGGGTCGGTCCGGCCCGCAGAGGTAGCGGATGCCGGTGGTCAGCGGGACGATGATCGTGTCATCGAGGTCCACGCTGGTGGGGCTCTGCCCCTTGATCGACAGCAGGCCGATGATCGTGAAGGGGGTGCCCTTGATGCGGATCTGCTCGCCGACGGGGTCCATGCGGCCGAAGAGTTTCTCGGCGGCGGTCTGGCCCAGCACGCAGACCTTGGCGCCGCTGTCGACGTCCTTGCGTTCGATGGCGCGGCCGTTCTCGACGGGCCAGGAGCGGACGTCCAGGTAGGTGGGAGTAACGGCGACGACCTCGGTGGACCAGTTGGCCATCTCGCTGACGACGGTGGTGATGATGCGGGTGGCGGTGGCGGCGGCGGTGACGGCGGAGCACTCGCGCTCGATGGCCTCGCCGTCCTGGGCCGTGAGGTTATTGCTGGTGCCGGCGCCGCTGCGCAGGCCGCCCTGGCTGCTGGACTCGGGCAGGATAAGGATCATGTTGGAGCCGAGGTTGGCGATCTGGCCCTGGATCTGCTGGCTGGCGCCCTGGCTGATGGAGACGACGGCGATGAGGGCGGCCACGCCGAAGATGACCCCGAGCATCGTCAGGCTGCTGCGGGTGGGGTGGCGGCGCATCTCGCGCATGGCGATGCGAATGCTTTCCAACCAGATCGCCCATTCCATCAGGCGGCCTCCTGCGGCGCCTGGGTGGCGGCCGGCACAGGCGCCGGCTCGGCCGGCAGCCCGATGGTCTTGATGTGCGGGATCTCGGGTCCGCCGCAGCTGGGCGACGGGCGGTTGTAGACGACCTGGCCGTCGTGCAGGATGACCACGCGGTGGGCGAAGGCGGCGATGTCGGGGTCGTGGGTGACCATGATCATGGTGATGTTGCCTTCGCGCTGGAGGCGGGTGAGCAGTTCGAGGACCTCGGCGCTGGTCCGGGAGTCAAGGTTGCCGGTGGGTTCATCGGCCAGGAGGAGTTTGGGTTCGGTCACGAAAGCGCGGGCGAGGGCGACGCGCTGCTGCTGGCCGCCTGATAGCTGGGTGGGCATGTGGTCCAGTCGCTGGGCGAGGCCGACGGTTTCGAGGGCGGCGCGGGCGCGGCGGATGCGTTCGCGACGGGGGATGCCCAGGTAGACCATCGGCAGTTCGACGTTTTCCAGGGAGGTGCTGCGGTGGAGCAGGTTGAAGCTCTGGAAGACGAAGCCGAGACGGGTGCGGCGGATGGCGGCGAGTTGCTCGTCGTCCATCTGGTCGACCCGGTGGCCGTCCAGCAGGTATACGCCGCTGGTGGGCTTATCGAGGCAGCCCAGGACGTTGAGCAGGGTGCTCTTGCCGGAGCCGGAGGCGCCCATGATGGCGACGAACTCGCCGGTGGCGACGGACAGTTCGATGCCGTTCAAGGCATGGACCTCGTTGGTGCCCATCTGGTAGATCTTGCGAAGTTCGTGGAGTTCGGCAACGTTTGTCATGGGAGCGGCCTGCGGCGGTTTCCGGGCATTCAGTTGTCCCTGCGGGACAGTCAGGGTCTAGGGCAACGACGCGCGCCTGCCAGCGAGGCAGGCGCAGCACCCGGCGGTTGGCCCCCTCCGTATGGGGCAAGGGCCGGGGCTACAGTTTGCGGTTCTTGGGGCTGGACATCATGATTACCTGCTTGAGCATGTTCTTGTCGGCGTCAACCTTGCCGATTTCGACGGCGAAGGCGGACTTCTCGCCGACCCCAGAGGCGACCACCGCGGTCTCGCGGTTGTCGGTAAAGAGCGTCCAGACCGGGACGGCCTTCCAGCGCCCGCCCTCGTACTGCCAGAGGGTGCCCTTGGAGGGCTCGATCGGCGGGGGGGCGATGTGCATGGCGTTGGGCTGGCTATCGGTCGGCGCGCCGCCGAGCACGCGCATGGACTCGGGCGGGGTCGGCCAGGTCAGTTGGGCGATCTGCTGGCGGATCAGGTCCGGGGGCAGGGGCGGGCGGAATCGCAGGGCGGCGTTGGCGATCTTGGTGGCCTGCTGCTCCTGGACGATCTGGATGCTGACGTCGGCGGGCATGCCGGGCCGGAAGAGGTAGAGGTTGTTGGCCACGCTGATGACGACGGTGTAGGTGACCACGTCGCCGACGGTGTGGGGCTGGTTGCGGATCTGGCGGACGAGGCCCTGGAAGGTTCGTTCGCGGAAGGCGTTGACGGTGAAGGTGACCGGCTGGCCTGGCGAGACGTAGCCGATATCCGACTCGCTGACATCGGCGAGCAGGTCCATTTGGGAGAGGTCCTGGGCGAGGACGAACATCACGGGGGCCTGGAGGGTGGCGGCGACGGTCTGGCCGACATCGATGCGGCGGTCGAGCACGATGCCATCGACGGGGCTGGTGATGACCGCCCGCTTGAGGCGGTAGCTGGTGAGATTGACCTGGCTCTCGGCAGCGCGGATGGCGGCCCGGCCGACCTCGGTGGTGGCGCGGGCGGTGTCATAGCTGGCCTTGCGGACGTTGTATTCCTCTTCGCTGGCGGCGCCGTTTTTGCGGAGTTTCTCGATGCGTTCGAACTCGCGGAGGGTCTCGCGTTCGGCGACCTGCATCTGGTTGAGATGGGCCATGGCCTTGGCGAGTTCGGCCTGGGCCTGTTCGTGTTCGGCCTGGTAGAACTCGGGCTTGATGGCGGCGATGACCTGGCCGCGGTTGACGCGGTCGTTGTAGCTGACCATCACCTGTTCGACGGTGCCGGAGACCTCGGAACCGACGATGACCTCGGTCGTCGGGGCCAGTTTGCCCGTAGTGCTGACCATCAGCATGAGGGGGCCTCTGGTCAGCGAGGCGGTGCGGATCTCAAGCCCATCCTTGTCAGCAAGGATGTGGCGACCGCCCCAGACGGCGGCGACAAGCAACAGTAATCCTGCAAATCGACCCAACCACCTTATCACGAATCACTCCGGTTTTGAGTCCGTAGGCTCTTGCACGTCACTGGCTGACGATTCATCGTAAGCCAAAACGTATATTTTGACCACGATGAACCGGCATACGCAAGGGGCACTGCCATTACTGCGTCAGTTTTCTCAAGGACCGAGCCCATATTTCGGTTCGGCAGAGTAGCATATAGGGGCGTGGAATGGAAGGCATCTTTTGTAAAACAAGCGGCCGAACCGAGCCGGACCGCAGATGCACTTGCCTCAAGTGGAATTCGGACTCCCGTACTGCTTATAGATGTAATGGTCCTATATACATGCCATTTAAACGTTTGTGCGAGGCGGGACAGCCACTGTAAGACTGGATCTGGCCGTGGTGGCCCGATGGGCGTTTGCGTGGATTGTGGTCGAACGTATACTGCCAAACAGTGGGGGAGCGACTACGGCTTTGACAGGCAAGGGTGCTAGATGGCGGCAAAGATGTTACGGCCTGTTTCTCTGGCGAGGGTTGTTATCAACGATCCGTTCTGGAATTCGTGGTTGCAGGTCAATCGTGGCCAGGTCCTGATGCATGAATACCGGATGTTGAAGGAGACGGGGCGGATCGACCAGTACAGGCTGGACTGGAAGCCGGGCCAGCCGAACCCGCCGCACATCTTTTGGGACTCGGACGTGGCCAAGTGGATCGAGGCGGCCAGCTACAGTCTGGCGACGCACCCGAATAGGGAGCTGGACAGGCTGCTGGATGAGGTGATCGGGCTGCTGGGTTCGGCGCAGCAGCCGGACGGCTATTTGAACCCGCACTACACGGTGGTCGAGCCGGGCAAGCGGTGGACGAACCTGAAGGATTGCCACGAGATGTACTGCGCGGGGCACCTGATCGAGGCGGGGGCGGCGCATTTCAACGCGACGGGGAAGCGGGCGCTGCTGGAGATCGCGTGCCGCTTGGCGGACCACATCGATGCGACCTTCGGGCCGGGCAAGCGGGCCGGTTACTGCGGGCATGAGGAGATCGAGCTGGCGCTGGTGATGCTGTACGAGGCGACGGGGGAAGGGCGCTACCTGAAGCTCAGCGAGTACTTCATCAATGAGCGCGGCAAGCGGCCGCATATGTTCGACGAGGAGGCGTGTGCCCGCGGGGAGGAGCCGAAGGATCACTGGGCGGGCGGGGATTACCGCTACTTCCAGGCGCACGTGCCGGTTCGCGAGCAGACGGAGGCGGTCGGACATGCGGTGCGGGCGATGTACCTGTACAGCGGCATGGCGGACGTCGGGCGCCAAACGGGAGACGAATCGCTGCTGGCGGCGTGCCGGACGCTCTGGCGGGATGTCGTGGGTCGTAAGATGTACGTGACCGGAGGAGTGGGGTCCAGTCACCAGGGGGAGACATTCACCCGGGCGTACGACCTGCCGAACGAGTCGGCGTATGCGGAGACGTGCGCGGCGATCGGGTTGGTCTTCTTCGCGCATCGCATGCTGCAGATCGATGCCGATGGGCGGTACGCCGACGTGATGGAGCGGGCGCTGTACAACGGCGTGCTGAGCGGGCTGAGCCTGGACGGGAAAAAGTTCTTCTATGTCAACCCGCTGGCCTCGTCGGGCGGGCATCATCGCCAGGAGTGGTTCGGCTGTGCGTGCTGCCCGCCGAACGTTGCGCGGATTCTGGCGTCGCTGGGGCAGTATGTGTACTCCACGAGCGAGCAGGCGCTGTACGTTCATCTGTATGTCGGCGGGCAGGTGCGGATGGAGGTAGGTGGGCAGGCGGTTACGCTGCGGCAGGAGGGGAACTATCCGTGGCAAGGTCGAGTCCGTTTCACGCTGGATCTGGCGCAGCCGGGGAAGTTTGACCTGATGCTGCGCATTCCGGGCTGGTGCCGAAGGTATGCGATCAAGGTCAATGGCCAGGCCGCGGCCTGCCGGGTGCAGAAGGGGTATGCCCGGATCGGGCGGCGGTGGCGGAGCGGCGATGTGGTGGAAGTGTCGCTGCGGATGCCGATCGAGCGGGTCGCTGCGCACCCGCACGTCGAGCAGGATGCGGGGAAGGTGGCGCTACAGCGCGGGCCGATCGTCTATTGCCTGGAGCAGTGCGATCACAAGGTGGATGTGAGGTCGATCCGGCTGCCGGACAAGGCGGGCCTGGAGGCGCGGCTCCAGAAGCGGCTCTTGGGCGGGGCGATGGTGATCGAAGGGGTTGCGCGATTGCAGGGGTGGGAGTCCAAAGGCTCTCTCTATCAATCGGCTGGTCGTGCGCCAGGCCAGCCGGCGAAGATCCGGGCGATTCCGTATTGCCTGTGGGATAATCGCAAGGGTGGGGCGATGGCTGTCTGGCTGCCGCGAGCGTAGCGAGTCAACAATTTAAAAAGGGACCGGGCCGGCTCCAAGGGGCCGGCCCGGTTCTTTTCTATATCGGAATCACTTGGATCAAGGCTTATGGGGGTTGCGGGCGGCCGGGACGCGCTCGCGGGGTTCGGTTACGGCGAGTTCCTCGGTCACGGGGGTTTCGGCGCGGCGGCTGCCCAGCCAGCGGCGGAGCGATTCCATGTAGAGGTAGAAGACCGGGGTGACGAAGAGCGTGAGCATCTGGCTGAACAGCAGGCCGCCTACGACCGCCAGGCCCAGGGGGCGGCGGGATTCGGCGCCGGCGCCGAATCCCAAGGCGATCGGCAGGGTGCCCATCAGGGCGGCCATCGTGGTCATCATGATCGGGCGGAACCGGATGACGCAAGCCTCGTAGATGGCATCGTGGGGTTCCTTGCCTTCGTTACGCTGGGCGGCGATGGCGAAGTCGATCATCATGATGCCGTTCTTTTTGACCAGACCGACGAGCATGATGATGCCGACGAAGGCATAGAGGCTCAGTTCGACGTGGAAGATCATCAGCGTCAGCAGGGCGCCGAAGCCGGCGAAGGGCAGGGCCGAGAGGATCGTGATCGGGTGGATGAAGGACTCGTAGAGGATGCCCAGCACCATGTAGATGACCGCGACCGCCAGGATCAGCAGGGTGACCAGACCGCTGAAGCTGGACTGGAAGGCCTGTGCGGTGCCCTGGAAGCCGGTGGTGAAGTTGCTGGGCAGGGTCTGGCGGGCGATGGCGTTGACCTTGTCGACCGCAGTGCCCAGGGGCGTGCCGGGGGTGAGGTTGAACGAGACGGTCACGCTGGGCAACTGGCCGGTGTGGTTGACCGTCAGCGGGCCGACGGTGGGCGTGAGTTTGGCGACGGTGCTGACGGGCACCAGCTTGCTGGTGGTCATGGAGCGGATGTAGAGGAGTTTGAGGGCCTCGGGGTCGGCGCGGTACTGCGGGAGCAGTTCCAGGATGACCTGGTACTGGTTGGTCGGGGCGAAAATGGTGGAGATCTGGCGCGAACCGTAGGCGGCGCCGAGGCCACGCTCGATCTGGTCAGCAGTCACGCCGAGGGTGGAGGCCTTGTCGCGGTCGATGGCGACGTTGACCTGGGGGTTGGTCAGCTGCAGGTCCGTGGTTACGTCGATGAGCCCGGCGATGGACTTCATCTTGTCCGCCAGGATTGAGGCGTACTTGTAGAGCTGGTCGGTGTCGGGGCCCTGGATCGTGTACTGGTACAGGCTCTTGGTCATGCGGCCACCGACCTGGATCGGCGGCGGGTTGAACGCGAAGGTGTTCAGACCGGGGACCTGGCTGACCTGGGGGCGCAGCTCGTTGATGACCTGCTCGACGCCGAGGGGGCGCTTGTCGCGGTCTTTGAGGCGGACGAAGATGATGCCGCCATTGGGGGTGCGGCCGACGAAGGACATGAACGAATCGATGTTCGGGTCCTGGCGGAGGATCTCCGCGACCTCGTTCTGGCGATCTTTGAGGGCGTCGAAGGAGATGCCCTGGGCGCCTTCGGTGAAGGCGAGGAAGCGATTCGTGTCCTCGTTGGGCAGGAAGCCCTTGGGGACCTTTGTGAACAGGTAACCTGTTCCCACGAGGATCGCCAGCGAGAACAGCATCGTGACGAGGCGATGCCGCAGGGCCCAGCGCAGGCCGACTTCGTACAGCCAGAGCATGCCGGTGAAGATGTTCTCGCTCACCGCGTAGATGTGGCCGTGATGGGCTTGGCCGCCGGGCTTCAGGAACCGGCTGGAGAGCATCGGCGTGAGGCTCAGCGAGACGAAGCCGGAGATCAGAATCGACATGCCGATGACGACCGCGAACTCGTGGAAGAGGCGGCCGACGATGCCCCCCATGAAGAGGATGGGGATGAACACGGCGGCCAGCGAGAGGGTCATGGACAAGATGGTGAAGCTGATTTCCTGGGATCCGTTGAGGGCGGCTTGCAGGCGGGTCTCGCCCATCTCCATGTGGCGGACGATGTTCTCGAGCATGACGATGGCGTCATCGACGACGAAGCCGACCGAGAGTGTCAGGGCCATCAGCGAGAGGTTGTCGAGGCTGTAGCCCAGGAGGTGCATGGTCACGAAGGTGCCGATGATGGACATGGGCATCGCGAGGCTGGGGATGATGGTGGCCCAGAAGC
>JANYLN010000241.1 GCA_025357795.1 Planctomycetota bacterium | reverse complement strand
GTTTGGGCCAGCGCGGCGGGCGGGGGGGCGCTATTGATCAAGAGCGGGTGATAGCCCCACTGGCCATTGTAGGAGATGTCCATGCCCTGCTTGCACTCACCCGTGGTCGGGGCCATCGTCCCATCGGCGTCCAGGATGGCTCGCTGGCGAAACGTCTTGGGCTGGACCCGCCAGACCCCGCTGACGCGCCTGGTTGACCACGTCCATATAGGGCTTGTGGACCTTCAGCAGGTGCAGCCGCCGGTCGATCGTCTCGATCAGCCCCGTCCGCCGGGCCAGCAGGTGCATCGCACCGATTCCGCCGACGCCGACGCCGCGAGTCTTCTCGGCCAGTTCGTATTGGATATTGCGGGCGGCCAGCATCGGCTTGTCCTGGCGGGCCCAGTCCCGGTGCCAAAAGGGTGCCCGTTAAGAACGAAGCTTGACAATCCCTTCCGTTTGTATAAGACTATTAGTAGATACTAAAAACAAGGCAGGCTTTCCATGATTGAGAATCCCGAAGTCATGGCGCGCATCTTCCAGGCACTGTCTGCGGCCACACGGGTCCGTCTCCTGTGCCTGCTGAAGGATCAGTCGCTGAGTGTTGGCGAGATTGCCAAGCAGCTGGACGTTACGCAGGGAGCGGTGTCGCAGCACCTGCGTATCCTGCGCGACGCGGGCCTCGTGCAGGCCCAGCGGCGCGGCTACCACGTTCATTACTACGTATTGGGCAGCGCTTTGGATCAATGCAAGCAGGCGCTCGAATGCATTCTCCAGTGCCAGGTGACGCGATCGTCTGAGAACGGGAGTGCTGTCCCACGATCCAAGGCCAAGGCGGCAAGGAATGCACGAAGCTGATCGATGTGCGCGTTGTCCGAAAGGTTATCCCAAACCGGCTATTGAGGGTCCCACTGATGAACACCCGAATCTGGAAGGTTGCCAGGCAATCGGTCACGCTGCTGGTCACGCTGGTGATCGTGGTCACCAGCATCCTGTGGCTGAGCAACTTCTTCGGCCAGAAGATCCCGACCAGCGTCCAGGCGGCAGAGCCGGCGAGTCTTCCGGGGGCGGTGCCACTGCCGTCCGGGGCATCGCTCTACACGGTAACCCTGGAAGACGTGCCGCAGTACCGCTCCGCCATTGGGTCGGTGCAGGCGGTTCACACGGCGGACATCGGCAGCAAGCTGATGGCCCAGGTGAAAGCCGTGGATGTCACGGCTGGCAAGGAGGTCAAGGAGGGCGACGTTCTGGTGCAGCTGGATGACACGGACCTCCAGGCTCAGGCCAGGCAGGCCCAGGCCCAGCTGGACCAGGCCAAGTCGGCGGCCGAGCAGGCCCAGTGGGACTACGATCGGCAAGCCAATCTCGTCAACACCGGGTCGATCACGGAACAGGAGTTCCTGCACACCCGGACGAACCGGGACAAGGCTAAGGCGGCGGCCGTGCAAGCCGAGCAGGCTCTGAAGTATGCCGAGGCCACGCTTTCCTGGACCGTCATACACTCGCCGATCAACGGCGTGGTCGTCGACAAGCTCGTCGAGCCCGGCGATCTGGTCAAGCCGGGCCAGACGCTCGTGCGGGTCTACAACCGGGACAAGATGCAGCTGGTCGCCAGCGTACCGGAGATGCTAGCCAGTTCGCTTTCCCTCGGCCAGAACGTGAACGTCAAACTCGATGTGCTGCCGATGGCCTGCGTCGGCACCGTCAGCGAGATCGTGCCGGAGGCCGCCACCCAGAGCCGCACCTTCCAGGTCAAGGTGACCGGCCCGTGCCCGCCCGGCATCTACAGCGGAATGTTCGGCCGGCTGTTCATCCCCAACGGCAGCGACAAGCAGACCCGCATCCCGGTCTCCGCCGTCCGCACCTATGGCCAGTTGCAGCAGGTGATGGTCAGCGAGGGCAAGACAGCCAAGCGGCGGTTCGTATCACTGGGCGACACCGCAGGCGATCAAGTCATCGTCCTGTCCGGACTGAAGGCCGGCGAGAAGATCGTCGCCAACTACGGCGCGTCGTCGCTGCCCCCTGCGAGCCAGCCGGCTGCGTCAGCGGACCGGTAGGCTTGCGTTGGCGGTAGGAATGGGCTTGCGGCAATCGAAGCGGAACTGAGGGTTTACAGAGCCATGTCGGAATCACAGGATCATCGCGGCGGGATCACCAGCAAGATCGTGGAGGCATTCCTGCGGGGCAACCTCTCGGGCATGCTGATTGTCATCGCCGTGATCTGCGGCCTGGCAGCCGTGCTGCTGACGCCTCGCGAGGAAGAACCCCAGATCGTCGTGCCGATGGCGGATATCCTCGTGCAGGTTCCGGGGGCGAGCGCCCAGGAGGTCGAGCGGCAGGTCTCGACCCGCCTGGAGAAGATCATGTACCAGATCGACGGCGTGGAGTACGTCTACTCGACCAGCAGCGCTGGGCAGTCCATGGCTGTGGTCCGCTTCTACGTCGGCCAGAACATCGAAGAAAGCATCGTCAAGCTCTATAACAAGCTCTATTCCAACTTCGACAAGATCCCACCTGGCGCGAGCCAGCCGCTGATCAAGCCGCGCTCGATAGACGACG
>JANYLN010000222.1 GCA_025357795.1 Planctomycetota bacterium | reverse complement strand
TGGCTTCTTTAGTTGGATGTGAAATCTCCCGGCTTAACTGGGAGGCGCCATTCAATACTGGGAAGCTTGAGACCAGCAGGGGAAAGTGGAATTCCCGGTGTAGTGGTGGAATGCGTAGATATCGGGAAGAACACCAGTGGCGAAAGCGGCTCTCTGGGGACCACCTGACGCTGAGGCGCGAAAGCGTGGGGAGCGAACCGGATTAGATACCCGGGTAGTCCACGCCCTAAACGATGCGCACTAGATTCAGGAGCCTCTGACGGTTTCTGGGTCGATGTGAAAACGTTAAGTGCGCCGCCTGGGGAGTACGGCCGCAAGGTTAAAACTCAAAGGAATTGACGGGGGCTCACACAAGCGGTGGAGCATGTGGATTAATTCGAAGCAACGCGAAGAACCTTACCTGGGTTTGACATGTACGGATGGGGTCCGTGAAAGCGGGTGCCTCTGCTCTTCGGAGTGAAACGTGCACAGGTGCTGCATGGCTGTCGTCAGCTCGTGCGGTGACGTGTTGGGTTAAGTCCTATAACGAGCGAAACCCCTGTCGTTAGTTGCCAGCGCGTTATGGCGGGCACTCTAACGGGACTGCCGGCGTCAAGCCGGAGGAAGGCGGGGACGACGTCAAGTCATCATGGCCTTTATGTCCAGGGCGTCACACGTGCTACAATGGCTACTACAAAGCGATGCAAGACCGTAAGGTGGAGCAAATCGATGAAAGGTAGCCTCAGTTCGGATTGTGGTCTGCAACCCGACCACATGAAGCCGGAATCGCTAGTAATCGCGTATCAGCCACGACGCGGTGAATGTGTTCCTGAGCCTTGTACACACCGCCCGTCAAGTCATGGGAGCCGGGAGCGCCCGAAGCTCGCTTAGTCAACCGCAAGGAGACGGCGACCTACGGCGAGTCTGGTGACTAGGACTAAGTCGTAACAAGGTAGCCGTACGGGAACGTGCGGCTGGATCACCTCCTTTCTAGGGGATTACCTAGAGTCTAGACTCTTGGCCCTATACCGCACTGGTTTCCAGTGCCAACAGGCTGGCCCTTCGGGGCAATGGAGTCAAGATTGAGGTCAGTACATTCTTAACTCGCCCATCGGTCTTCGGACCGTTAGGCAGGTGTTTGATCGGGGCGACTCGATCTTCCGACAAGGCAAACTGTTAACTTGAGGCCCTGGTGGAGAATCCACCAGGGCCTTTTTTTTGTTATGCGCATTTCTCACACGCTTGATCCCGTTGGACTTGGCGGACATGGCGCCCTAACCTCTTACGTACACAACATAAGCCATTGCTGAGTATGTCTCTGTATCCAACAGCGGCTCCACGCGTACGCCGCTGGAGGATCGTTGGCTCGCGAACTGGGGGGGGGGAAGCAGCGCTATGCAATTCGAGGCTAGGTGGGTGGTATTATTTGTTGGACTGACGGCGGCAACCATCGTCGGCGGCACGGGCTGCGTGCGGTTGACCGAAGTCGCTGACGGCAGCGTCTTAGGCGGGACTTGGGTGGGACAGGTCGCCTTGGCGAGCCGCACGGTCACAAATCTGCCGGGCACATGGGGCAAACCCATCGATTCCAGTGCGGAAGCGCCCTTTACGGTGACTTTCGATAGCTCGGGGCAACCCTTCGGCGTGAACTGGTCGGCCATCGGGGGCGCCCAGGCGATTCCGCTGGCGTGGCTCGCCAAACCGGGTGATTCTCTGGAGATTGCCTTCCAGGGCCCCGATTCCCCAACGGACGGGGTGGTGACCTACAAGATAACCGTGACGGTCAAGGACGTCTCGCGCGACGACGCTGGGTATGGCATCGCCCTTGAATTGGTCCAGCGATCGAGCGTGACAGGCGGCAGTATCGGTTCCGCCACGTATACCGCCCACTCGACATTGCAGCCGGACGGCACACTGGCATGGGATAGTACCGTAGTACAGAACTTCCAGAATGGCAGTTTTGTGATGACCGTGACGACGACGGCCACGGGCAGCCTGGTCAGGCAGTGACCGGCGGTGCCGCAGACAGGACAGCGGATAGCCCGCCGGTGCTCGCAAATTGCTGAATATATGGTATATAGATACCGTCGGATTTGTTTACAGTGACGCAGTTTCGATGTCAGGTTGGCTTTGCGGAGCGACTGCAAATGACGATTCTACGCGGGTGTGCGACATGGCGGGTGACGGCGGCAGTATTGACGATCGCGCTGGTCGGTAGCCTGGGCGGTTGTCCCGGTAGTAATAACCCGCCCGGCGGAGGTGACGGCACCGCAACGCTCGAGGGCACGTGGACGGGGAACCTCGATTACGTGGCCCCCTTGTCGTTTGGCGGTAGTCAGGGCGGTCAGCCATACCAGCAGGCGTTCACCGTCACGTTTGATGCCAATGGCCAGCCGGACCACGTTGAATTGCTGGTCGATGTACGTAAGGTCGTACTGCTGTCGACGGCGAATCTCACGGGTCCCGGCAGCACGGACACCCAGTCGTTCGTGGACGGTTCGACGACGCGAAACGTCACGTTGACGGTCCAGAACGTCTCTCGCACTCAGAATTCATACAGTGTAACTGCGGATATCACAATCGAAATCGCGAACCTCGGGTCCCTCACGGGTACCTACACGCGCACCGCGACGATCCAGGGAGACGGCACGTTGTCCTGGACCGGCGGCACCAACCTCAAGATTGCCTTTGGGGACACGGCGCTGGACTGGAACAGCATCGTGAGCGGCACGCTGACCAAGCAGTAGGATCGCCGTTGCCTGCAAAGTAGCGCCTGGCGCGGACTGGCGGATGCGGCAACTGCGGTGCCAGCCAGAAAATGGATCGGAATTCGGAGGCCTGTCCGTATTGGCAGGCCTCTCGTGTTTCTGGACTTGCCTACTTGTGCAGCCTAGCGTCAAACATAAGGGGTAGTTCCGCGACCGAAGTGGGCGTGTAGCCACAACTGCCATGAAGAGTGCCCCGGCGGGAGTCCATCTTCCAGTGGCTCCAGATCCGCAAGTGCCAAGGCCGACATGCTTGGCCGCGGGGGTAGGAAGCAAGCCTATGCGCGGCAAATCCAGACGCAGTCGGCTGACTTCTGTCTCTATGACGGTGCTTGCGCTCGTAGCGGTCGGTGTGTTCTTGCCCGCTGGCTGCCCAAACACCAGCAACAATCAGGTTAATTCCAGTCAGGACCAGCTTGGTCCCGATCAAGCGGCCAGCGATCCTGCCGACACAGATCCCGACAACAACACAAATCCCGGCGATGGAACCACCCCGAGCGGCGGCACCGATCCAGGGAACGGTACAAATCCGGGCGATGGCACAAATCCCAGGGATGGTACGAACCCCGGCGATGGCACAAATCCTGGCCCAAGCGGTACTTCGCTGACCGGTACCTGGAGCGGCAGCGTGAACTACCGGATCGTCACTAGCTTGGATGGGGGCAACTCCGGCTTCGGAAAACCGTCGATCGTTGATCGACCGACGGACATCACGTTCGACAGCGACGGCAAACCCAACGTCATCACGGTCTATCTCACCCAGGTGCCGCTAATCTGGGTGGACGTGGCGACCGACACGCTGACGAACGTCGGCGAACAGCAGGTTCTGCAGGTGAGCGGCCCGGGAGCCGGCACGGTGACCGTCAAACTGGACAGCCTTGCCGCCACGGACATGTCGACTCGGATGGTCCTGGCGGTCACTTATGACTCCCCGGAGTATGCCAGCCTGGGGGCGGTATTTACCGGACCATGTACTGTGAACGCGACTCGGCAGGCCGATGGCAAGGTCGATTGGTCCGTCGATACAAGCCTTTTATCGACACTCCGCACCGATGGTCCGAGCGTCTCCCAGAAGGCCACCGGCCACGGCACTCTCACCAGGAAGTAGCAGTCTGCCCCATGCGTTGTCGGTCGTTGGCCCGCTTTTCCGTAACCACGGGTCCAGCCGGGGATAAGGCTGGGCCTTCGCCGCCTTGATGTTCCGCTTACCTGTTTTTCCACGATTGCCAGAACCGATGTGTCTGAATTACAATAGACGCTACACCCGGGTGCTCAGTCGGATCTCAGGCCGAAGGCTCACTGGGTCGATGTGTATTGCATGATTCCGCATCCGCGTTTACTGTTACGCCCACGTCTCGCGTGAGCTTGCTCGACGCGTGGAACGTATGGCTGGGTGTGAGCTTCCCGGAACCGCTCAGGGCGCAGGTTGTACGGGGTCATGGAGAGGCGACATGGCAAGATGTATCAGCGGCGTGGACGCAAACCGTCTGGTCTGGTTGGGCCTGGCGCTGGCGGCGGTGCTGCCGGTGGCGACGGGCTGCCAGGAGGAACTGCGGACCGCTCCGCTGACCGCCAGCCGTACGCCCTTTGTGCGGGACATCCCCGTGCCGATGTCCTTTGAGCTGGTCGACACGATGAGCCGGTCGTACCGGCGAGCTGGCTTCCGGATGATCGACCATTCGTACTTCGGCTATGCCGAGCCGATTACCGTGTACGCCTTCTACCGCGACGAGATGCCCAAGGCAGGCTGGCGGGTCCTCAGCGATCAAAACGTCCAGGGGAGCTACCACCTGTCCTTCCAGAAGGGGAAGGAGACGGCGGTGGTGGTCGTGATGCGAGATCGTCGGAGCCTGCGCAGCGGAGCGCTGGTAACGGTGACCGTTAAACCGATCGGGGTGGTGGTCTCAGGCGATTGATCGCCCCGTGGTTTTTTTGGACCGAAATGGCTGCGAACGATAGGACAGGCGGCCCCAATGGCGGCTGCCAAGATTTTGGACACGAGGAAAGGTGAATGAAAGCCACAAGACGCCAGGAATTGCGGACAAACACGTTGGCCGAGCAGTTGAACGACATCGTCCAGTACATCCAGGCCAAGTCGCAGGCCATCATCGTCGCCGTGGTGGCGGTGATCGCGGTGTTGGGCGTGGCGTGGTACTGGCAGCAGTCGGCGCAATCGCGGCGGACGGAAGGCTGGCAGACGATGTTGATCCTTCTGACCACCAGCAAGCAGCAGGACCCGCAAGTGTTGGATAAAATGGAGCAGGTGGCCGGTTCCTATGGCGATCCCAAGCTCAAGGCGATGGCCTATGCGCAACTGGGCAACCGACTGCTGGAGGAGGCCTCGGTAGCGGCTGACGCCAAGGTCGCTCAGGATCTCGCCCAGCAGGCGGAGAAGGACTTCCAGACGGTCTTGAGCCAGACGCCGGATCAGCAGATCCCGGCCGCGATCGCCCAGATGGGGCTGGCGACGCTGGCGGCTGGCAAGGGCGACTTCGACACCGCCAAACGCCACTATGAAGAGGTCGGCAACAACGAGCAGCTCAAGAACACGCCGTACCCGGCACAGGCCTCGACCGGTCTGACGGCGATGGAGGCGGCTCGCAAGCTGCCGCCGCTGGCGGCGACCACGCAGCCGGCCGAGGCCGCCACGCCGACCTCTCAGCCTGCCTAGATGTAAGGGCCGTCCGGACAGAGGGGCAATGACCGGAAAACGCCTTGACAGGGACGGCTAGTGCTGTTAGCGTCATTGGCCACACGCTTCATATGTACGTCGCTTAACGTGTAATGGCATAGTTGCCTGGGAGATAGAGTGATGGCAGACCTGGAAGGCATTGCATCCGCGGTAATCGAAGGCAAACGCGAAGTTGTCACCCAGAAGGTCAAGCAGGCGATCGACGAGAAGGTCCACCCGGGCGATATCCTTACCAAGGGTCTGATCGCCGGCATGGCCGTCATCGGCGACCGGTTCCGCAAGAACGAAGTCTACGTGCCTGAGGTTCTGATCGCCGCCCGCGCGATGAGGGCCGGGATGGGCATCCTCGAGCCGCTGCTGGTCAAGAGCGGTGTCAAGCCGCTGGCGACGGTAGTCATCGGCACGGTCAAGGGCGACCTGCACGACATCGGCAAAAACCTCGTGGCGATGATGCTGCAAGGTGGTGGCTTCAAGGTCGTCGATCTGGGCACCGACATCGGGCCGGAGAAGTTCGTCTCCTCTGCTCAGGAGAGCGGGGCCTCGATCATCGGTATGAGCGCCCTGCTGACTACGACGATGCCCCAGATGGCCAGCGTGGTCAAGGCGGTTAAGGAGAGCGGCCTGAAGGTCAAGACCATGATCGGCGGCGCCCCCGTCACGCAGAGCTACGCCGACGAAATCGGCGCCGACGGCTACTCGCCCGACGCTGCCTCGGCGGTCGTGACCGCAACGAAGCTGGCCGGCCTCAAGAAGTAAAGACCGCTTGGCTGCGGTTGCCCCAGGCAGAACGCGGATGCACCCGGTCGTTTGAACGATACACGCCCCGTCGGCATGTCCGGCGGGGCGTTGTTTTTTGGACGACGTCAACTGCTGGCCGTCAGCGGTTGGCAGGGAACGACAACAGTAACGGTGGTGAGATCCCGACATCGCAGCTGAACTGGTATAATCCGTGGCTTGGCGACACCGGTTGTTGCTGTTGTAGTTGCAGTTGATGGCTAACGGTTAATGGTTGTTCCTATGGCTGACTTCGTTGATGACATTATCGAAACGGTACCTGCGGACGACCAGGAGGCATCAGTCGAACGCGTCCGGCTGCACGTCGGACGGGGCGGCGTAGGCAAGCGCGTCGACAAGTACGTCGTGGGACGCTTTCGCAAGTGGTCCCGCACGACCATCCAGCGGATGATCGACGAAGGCGCTATTACCATCAATGACAAGACCAGCAAGCCTAGCTACCCCCTCAAGGAGGGGGATGTCGTCGAACTGGTCTTCCCCGCACCGGAGTCGACCGATATCGTCCCCGAGAACATCCCGCTGCATATCCTGTTCGAGGACGACTACATCATCGTGCTCAACAAGGCGGCCGGGATCGTCTGTCACCCGGCCCGCCCCAGCCAGACCGGCACGATCGCCAACGCCCTGGCCTACCACAGCCGGGACCTCTCGAACGTGGGCGACCCGGCCAGGCCCGGTATCGTCCACCGCCTCGACAAGAACACCACCGGTGTGCTGATCACCGCCAAGCAGGACGAGGCCCACTTCCGGCTGGGCTGGCAGTTCGAACGCCGCACGATCGGCAAGACCTACCTGGCGATCGTGCACCGGGTGGTGGAACTCGATGAGGACATCATCGACATGCCGCTGGCGAACCACCCGGTGATCAAGAGCAAGTACCTGGTGCCCGGAACCCACTACTACAACCAGGTCATGAAAAGCGCGATCACCCGCTACCGGGTGCTGGAGCGGTTCGACGGTTACACTTTAGTGGAACTGCTGCCCAAGACCGGCCGGACGCACCAGCTACGCATCCACATGTCGTACCTGGGCTACCCGTGCGTGGGCGACAGCGCCTACGGCGGCAAGCCAACCAGCGAGCACGACATCACCGGGGCTGGCTCGACGGACCCGTTCTTCTCGCGGCAGGCCCTGCATGCCTGGCGGCTGAAGTTCACCCACCCCATCAGCGAAGAGCAGATGCAGATCGAGGCCCCGCTGCCGGACGACTTCAAGCACCTGCTGGGGCTGCTCCGTCAGCACCGGCATCCCAAGCCGACGACCTGGGGGCTGGAGTATCGGCGGGCAGGGGAACTCGCGGCGGAGAAGGCATGACCGATGAATCGTCAGCCACCCCCGGCCCCGTCCTCGCCCCCTTCCTCTTAGGTGCAGTCGCGGCAATTGTGATCCTGCTCGTGCTGCTCAAAGGGCTGGTCTGGAGGACCGAAGCCCCCGGCGTGACGGTGTTCTCGTCACTTCTTTCGCTGCCTTTTGCAGTAGCCTTCTTCTGGTCCGGCCTCGTCAAGATCCTGCTGCCGCGGACATCGCATGGCGTCCCTGCCGCCGGATACGCAGCCGTCTGGGCCGTGCTCGGCCTGGCCATGCTCCTGCCGACGATGGACTCTCGCTACATGGCGTTCCTGATCGTCTCGTTCATCTGCCTGTTTCTCGGCCGGCTCGGTGAGTATATGGCAAGATGGGTCTTCCCCGAACGGTTCGGTTCGTAGGGACCGGTCTGTCGCGGTTTACCTGGTCTGCTCAAGCCCACTGGCGTGCTGCTCGACCGAAGGCTGGTTGAGCATCTGCCAGCCCGCCACGTGCAGGTACTCCGGGATCCCCGAAACGGAAAACGGCGGCCTGCCCAACGCCACCGAACGGAAGGCTGCTCCGGACCCCGATCGCCCCCGACCCCTGACCAGTTCGAATTTGTTCGAAGAAACCCATGACGACGATCCGGCTGATGGGTAAACTTCGAATGAATTAGAAGGCGTGGCAGACTCTTTCACGGAGGCAACGCACATGGCCAGGCCGACTTCCCTTCATCCGACTGATCTGGAGATGGAGATCCTCAAAGTCCTCTGGCGAGACGGACCCTCCCCCGTACGCCACGTGCCGGACGAACTGGTCAATTTCCGCGACCTCGCCCATACCTCCGTCCTGACGATCATGAACATCATGGTCGACAAGGGCTACCTCCAGCGCGTCAAGCAGGACAACCGCTTCGTCTACAACCCGAAGATCACCCGCCGGGCCACCACCCGCAACATGCTCAAGGACCTCGTGCGGAAGGCCTTCGACGGTTCCGCCGTCGCCGCCATGGTCAACCTGCTGGAATCTGCCGACCTGGACCCCAAGACCCTCAAGCAGCTTCGGGCCGCCATCGACCGCAAGGTAAAGGAGCAATGATCATGTCACCCCTCTTGCCATTTAACGAAGATCTTTGCGTGCGCCTCACGCTGACACTGGTCCACTTCCTCTGGCAGGGTGTGGCAATCGCTTTGGTGGTCCTCCTGGCGGGCCGGGCCCTGCGGCGGGCCAGCGCGACAACTCGCTACCTCACGCTGCTGGCGGCCCTTCTGCTCATGGCGGCCTGTCCCCCGGCGACGTTCCTGCTGCTGCCCGACAGCGGCCGCCCCCGCTGACACAGCGTTCCTGCTGAACGCACCGCCAGCCCCTGACACTGGGGCAGGCATCGAGGTCCAGTACCGCATGCTCGAAAAGGCCGATCCCGTCAATACGGCGGCCCTGTCGCCCGCCGACGCCCCGATACGCCCCCGCCGCAGACTCTCCGCGCAAACAATGCGGGTGACTGACTCGCGCCAGCCACCCGCCGTTGCCAATACCTCGATGTCTTGACCGGGACGCGATGTCCGGAGGGCTAAAGGCGTTTCATCAAAGGGGGAGGTTGGTGGACCGCGCCCGGCTATAACTATAGACGCACGAGCGGTGCCTTTATCACATGAAATTCCGCGAGAAATTTACCTGGCCTCGCTCTTTCGTAAGAGGAACCCCCTGACCGCCTTGACCGGTCGTGTATGATAAGGGAGGCGCTTGTGCCGCTGGCGGATGTGTACAGCGCGCACAGAGACGCCGCCTGAACCAGCAAGGTGGTCGAATGCTCACCCATACATTCGTACATATCCCTGGCATCGGCGACCAGACCGAACAACACCTCTGGTCGCTCGGAGTGATCAACTGGGATTGCGCCGCTCGGGAATTGCCCCACGGTACACCCGCCCGCTGCCGCAAGTGCCTGCGGGCCGCCGTCGAAGAGTCCTGCCACGCGCTCGCCCGCCGCGACGCCGGCTTTTTCGCCCAGCGACTCGCCCCCGCCCACCACTGGAGACTGTACTCGACCTTCGGTAAGTCCGTAGCCTTCCTCGACATAGAGACCACCGGCATGGGCCAGGGGAGTTCGATCACCACGATCGCCCTCTACGACGGCCAGTCCGTCCGCACCTACGTCCGCGACCAGAACCTCCACCAGTTCCGCGCCGACATCCTCCAGTACCAGATGCTCGTGACCTACAACGGAAAGTCCTTCGACGTGCCCTTCCTCGAGCGGGAGTTCTCCGGCCTTCGCCTGACCCAGCCCCACATCGACCTCCGCTACGTCCTGGCGGCCCTGGGATATACCGGCGGGCTCAAAGCCTGCGAGCAGAAGATGGGCATCCCCCGACCCGAGGCCCTGCAGGAGGTCGATGGCTTCATGGCCGTCCGGCTGTGGTACCGCCACGTCAAAGGGGACGCCCGGGCCCTGCCGGCCCTCCTGCGCTATAACATCGAGGATGCTGTCAACCTCCAGTGGCTCATGGAGACGGCCTACAACCTGTCGATCGCCCGCCTGCCCATCCCGCTCCCCGTTGCCCCCGTACTGGTCGCCCCACGACCTTATGTCAACTGGCCCTTTGACCCGACCATCATCCGGGAACTCCTCGCCCAGCCAGCCTTCGATACCCATTGGTCAGCCCAACCCAGACGCTGGTAGCCCCCCCAAGGACCAGGTGCAGTGCCGCGTGCCATGCCCGCGTCGGTTTGCAGGCCGTTGCACACAAGACTGGCACCATGCGGGTGTTGCGCTGCAACGTGATACATCCCTCCCTCCCTGCCGCGGGTCCGTGACAGTTTCCGCGGGTCATTTAAGACGTTGGTGACGATGTATGTGGCGACGATGGGCGATACGCAGGCCTTTGGCAAGTTGGTTCGCCTGGAGGCCGAACGGCGGGGACTCCGCCAGGCGGAAACGGTGCTGGTGATGGGGGCAACGGGATCGATCCGTTGAACGAGCGAGAATGCCTGTCCGACCAGCGGGTCGTGGACTACTACCATGCCTCGGAGCATCTGTATGAGGCGGGGCGGGCGGCGTTGGGCCGGGAGACGCCCGAGGCCGCGGGGTTCGCCGAGCCATTGGAGGATTATCTCTGGAACGGCCAACGGGATGAGGTGATTGCGGTCCTGCAGGAGCATGCGGAGCGTCTGGGGCCACCGCGGGAGTCGGACGGACCGGATCATCCTGGCCGGGTGCTGGCCAACAACGTGGGCTACTTCCAGACGCACCGGGGCCACATGGACTATCCGACGTATCGGGCCAAGGGTTGGCCGATCGGATCGGGAGTCGCCGAATCGGGCGTCAAGTTGTTCAACAAGCGGGTGAAAGGGACCGAACCGTTCTGGAACCCGCCGCAGGTGGAGTCGATCCTGTCGTTACGAGCCTTGTGGCTCTCGCAAGACGGCCGGTGGAGCCGGTACTGGAACAATCGACCCGCCTATACCAAGGCTGCATAAACTGTCACGCACCCTGCGAGACGGGCAGGACCAGGCTGGGAACGGGCCGTGGGTATTTCCGGGGTCCGACCTCTGGAACTCTCCTGGCCTGCCGGATTGTCCGTTGAGTAAAGACTACACTTCCTATGGCAAAGGACGGACGCCGACCCAAGGGGGACGGTGCCGCCAATACATTCCGAATAAATGGGTGGGACAGGTAGCGTGTGGATCCTATCGAGGCGCTCGCTGGCGGTGGGCACAGCCATCATCGTGGTAGTGTCTTGCACGGCGATCGGGTCGTACCAAAAGCTGCGGGACCTGGACCGGGCGGACAGCGCGCTGTATGCGTATGGTGGGCTTCTGCTGGAGCGGGGCGGTCGACTGTACCGAGACATCTGGGATCACAAACCGCCGGGGGTGTACGCGGTTGACGCGCTGGCATTCCGGCTGGCGGGGGAGGCCTCCTGGCGGGTTGCAGTCGGGGCGGACACGGTGGCGACGCTGCTGGCGGTGGCGGCTTGTGTGGCGCTGACGTGGCGGCTGACGTCGTCGGTGGCTGCCGCGTCAGGCGCGGGGGTTGCGGCGGCGTTCTACCTGAACCTGGCGGCGCTGCATGAGGGCGGAGGGCTGGCCGAGGTGTACATGACGGCGTGCCTGGCGTGGGCGGGGTGGGCATTCGTCGGCAGCCGGACTGGAGAACGACTGGGACTGCAGCCCCCCAAGGCCGTAGGACTGCTGGCCCTGTCGGGGGCCTTGGCGGGGTTGGCGACCCTGTGCAAGCCGACGGCGCTGACGACGATGGCGGCGTGCCTGGTGGCGATGGGCGTGGAGATGCTGCGCTGCGGGCGGCGAGGCGACATGCTACGGCAAGCGGGGGTGTACCTGGCGGGGTTGGCGGGGCCGCCGGTGCTGGTGGGCTTTCTCTTCTGGCGGCAGGGCAGCCTGGGCGAGATGATCGATGCCTCGCTGCTATACAATTTTAGCTACGTAGAGCACGGGGCAACACTGCAGAAGCTCTGGACGTTTCATCTGCAGCACAACGTGCTGCTGTTGGCGGGGCTGGCGATTGTGCTGGGGGCCGGTTTGCTGAGGCGGGGACAGGGCGGGCCGCTGCGGGAGGGCAAGAGGGCTGGGCTGCGGTTTCTGCTGATCTGGCTACTTTTCGAGTGGCTGGGCAGCTACGCGGGCAACTTCAACAATGGCCAGTACTTGCTGAGCTGCGTGATTCCGCTGTCGTGCCTGGCGGGGCTGTCGGCGGGGTATTTGTGGCGAACGGTCGGTTTGCAGCGGGGGGGTGGGCGGCTGACTGGGGTGTCGTGCGTGGCAGTCTCGCTGGCGCTGGCGTGGCTGCCTGTGTCGGACCAGTGGCGGCAGACGGTGCGCCTGGTACATAGCCGGGGCAGCGGCCTGGCGATGGACCAGATTCGCGCGGCGGAGACGATCCGGGCGGGCTGCGAGGTCGGGGACCGGGTCTGGGTCTGGGGGTATGCACCGCAGGTGTACCTGGCGGCGCAGAGGCCCCCCGCGACGCGGTTCGTCTTTGACGGGGCGTTTCTCAACAGCGGGCGCGTGATGCGGGCGGAGTTTGGGGAGATGCTCGAGGATCTCGAGCGGAGTCGGCCAGTCTATATCGTCGATGCGGCGACGACGGGATGGTTCGCGATCTGGTTGAACAGGCCGATCCCGCAGGACCTCTCGCCGCAGGCGGCGCAGTACCAGGACCAACTACGGCAACTGCAGGCGTGGGTCGCGCGTAACTACATTGTGCAGGAGGAGTTCGGGGAACTGATTGTGTATCGGCGCAGGGCAGAACAAGGTGTGGCCCTGTCTGCCCAAGGATAGGTCTTGCCGCAGGCGGGGATGGTTTGGCTCACTCGTCCCATTCCGTATGTACTGGTCATGCCCAGACTGTCACGATAGAATACCCGGTTTCCCGCGAGGCCCTGGCGGGGGATACCAGATGTCGGATGGCGAAAGCCAGCAAAGGGATCGGACAGATGAGGCAGAGCATCGCGGTTATCGATTTCGGCTCGCAGTATACCCAGCTGATCGCGCGGCGCGTCCGTGAGAACCATGTGTACAGCATTATCGTGCCGCCGACGGTCACTCCGCAGAGACTTCGCGAGATCAACGCGGTCGGGCTGATCTTCTCGGGCGGCCCTTCGAGCGTGTACGAAGAGGGGGCGCCGCAGTGCGACAAGTCCCTTCTGGAGATGGGTTTGCCGGTGCTGGGCATCTGCTATGGATTACAGCTGGCGTGCCTACTGCTGGGCAGCAAGGTCGGCAGTGCCAAGGCTCGCGAGTACGGCCGGACACAACTGACGGTCTCGCATCCGAACGAACTGTTGGCCAACGTCCCAGAACAGATGAGCGTCTGGATGAGCCACGGCGACGTGGTCAATGAACTGTCGGCGGACTTCATTCCGCTTGCCCAGACCGCCAACTGTCCGATCGCGGCGGTCAAGCATGCGGTCAAGCCGGTCTACGGCGTGCAGTTCCATCCGGAGGTTACGCATACGCCGTACGGCTCGCAGATCCTGCGGAACTTCCTGTACGAGATCTGCAAGGCCGAGGGTGACTGGAAAATCGGCTCGTTTATCGGCGAGACGGTCGATGCGATCGCTCGGCGTGTAAAGCCAGACGAACGGGTGATTTGCGGGCTATCGGGCGGGGTGGATTCGTCCGTTGCGGCGGTGCTGCTGTACAAGGCGATCGGCGATCGGCTCACGTGTATCTTCGTTGACAACGGTCTGTTGCGGCTGAACGAGGCGAAGATGGTCGAGGCGACGTTCCGCGGCCATTTCCACATCGATCTGCGGGTGGTGGACGCGTCCGAGCGGTTTCTGACGCGGCTTGCGGGGGTAAAGCACCCGCAGGAGAAGCGCAAGATCATCGGGCACGAGTTTATCGAGGTCTTCAAGTCCGAATCCTGCACGATCCGCAATGCCAAGTACTTGGCCCAAGGCACGTTATACCCGGACGTAATCGAGTCGGGGTACAACGTTGCGGGGACGGCGGCCAACATTAAGATGCATCACAACGTAGGCGGATTGCCTGCGGAGCTGGGTTTCGAGCTGATCGAGCCGTTCCGGGAGCTGTTCAAGGACGAGGTGCGGCAGGTGGGTGGCGAGTTGGGCCTGCCTGACGAGATCGTCTGGCGGCACCCGTTCCCGGGGCCGGGGTTGGCGGTGCGGGTGATCGGCGATATTACCCCTGAGCGGCTCAAGATCCTCCGCGAGGCAGACGCGATTTTGCTGGAGGAGATCCATGCGGCGAATTGGTATCGTAAGATCTCCCAGGCATTTGCGGTGCTGCTGCCGGTGTCGAGCGTTGGGGTTATGGGTGATGCCCGGGCGTATGAGGGGCAGAACGTCTGCGCGATCCGCTGCGTGGATACGACCGACTTCATGACCGCTGACTGGACCCGGGTGGATTACGAGCTGCTGGCTCGGGCGAGCAACCGCATCATCAACGAGGTCGAGGGCGTAAACCGCGTTGTCTACGACATTTCCAGCAAGCCGCCCAGCACGATTGAGTGGGAGTAAGAACGGCACGGCGGAGGGAACGGCAACTCCTTATGAAGATGTAGTTGTACATGGGTTGCCCGTAGCGCCGGCTCAGGTCGCCAAGGGTTTTCGGAGCCGGGATGGGTGCCACCAAAGGCGCCACCAAACAGGTTGTGGGCGGGCCGAGAAAAAGGTAAGATGGGTAATCTAGGCAAAATGGGCAATCTATGGATATCCAGCAGATTATCAACCGGTTCCTGACGGGCATACTCGGGAGCCGCAATGAGCGGATCATCCGCCGGTATGCGGTGTTCGCCGAGCGGGTCGAGGCTCTCGAGGCGGAGTTCCGCGCCAAGAGTCCGGAAGACCTGGCTGCCGTGACGGGGTTGCTACGGGAGCGGCTGAAGAACGGCGAAGCCAGTTGGGACGTGCTGCCCGAGGCGTTTGCGGCGGGGCGGGAGGCGTCGTGGCGGGCGCGGCAGCACCGGCACTTCAAGGTGCAGCTGGTCGGCGGGATGGTGCTGTACAACAACGACATCACCGAGATGCGGACGGGCGAGGGCAAGACGATCGTCTGCCACCTGTCGGCGTACATGAAGTACCTCGAGGGCAAGAAGGTCCACGTCATCACGCACAACGACTTCCTGGTGCGTCGCGACGCGGAATTCGCGATGCCGATCTTCGAGCTGCTGGGGTTGCGGGTCGGCTACATCCAGAGCCAGGTCGATCCGGGCGGGGTCGAGGGGGTGCGGCGCGAGGCGTACGCGGCGGACATTACGTACGGCACGAACAGCGAGTTCGGCTTCGATTATCTGCGCGACAACATGAAGATGCGGCTGGCGGATCAGGTGCAGGGTCGGCTGGATTACGCGGTGGTCGATGAAGTCGACAGTCTCCTAATTGACGAGGCACGGACGCCGCTGATCATCTCGGGTCCGGCGGTCGATGATGTGAACCGCTATAAGATGGCGGACCACGTCGCGCGGGTGCTGGTGCGCAAGCAGGCGGAGGCCAACAACGAGACCACGAGGCGGCTGAGCGAGTGGGCCGAGAAGGGCGCGCCGCGAGAGGCGACGAGCAATCCGAAGTACCGCGGGGGGACGGAGAAGTTCAAGATCGATCCCTTGTGGGTCAGCGAGGACGAGGGGGAGGCGATCGGCCACACGCAGTATTTCGTCGTCGAGCGGGAGCGCAAGTCCGCGCATCTGACGCACCAGGGCGTGGATATCGCGCAGGCGGAGATGGGCATCGGTAGCCTGTACAGCGGCGCGAACATGGACTGGCCGCACCTGATCGAGAACTCGCTGCGGTCCCACGCCGTCTACGAGCGGGACCGGGACTACGCCGTGGTCGAGGGCGAGGTGATCATCGTCGATGAGTTCACCGGTCGACTGATGCACGGCAGGCAGTGGTCGGACGGCCTGCACCAGTCGGTCGAGGCGAAGGAAAGCGTCAAGATCAAGGAAGAGACGCAGACGGTCGCGACGATCACGATTCAGAACTTCTTCAAGCTATACAAGAACCTGGCGGGCATGACGGGCACGGCGATGACCGAGGCCGACGAGTTTATGAAGATCTATAAGCTCGAGGTGCTGGCGATCCCGACGAACCGGCCTGTCAACCGCGTGGATCACAACGACAAGATCTACAAGACGGTCGAGGACAAGTACCGCTCGATCGTCGATGAGATCCAGGCGGTCCACGCCGCGAGCCAGGCCGAGGACCTGTATCTGGTCGCCCAGGTGATGGAGCACTTCAAGGGCATTTACCGCAAGCTGGGCCAGGACGTTTCGTACATCGACGAGGCCCTGCGCGAGTGGAACGACGGGAAGGGCAAGGGGGAGTTGCTGTGGCCCGCGTACGAGAAGGCGGGCGGGGACGTGGTGATCGGCCGGCCGGTGCTGGTGGGCACGACGAGCATTGAGAAGAGCGAGAAGCTCAGCGCGATGCTGACGCGGACGTACGGCATCGAGCACGAGGTTCTGAATGCCAAGTTCCACGCGAGGGAAGCGGAGATCGTTGCCAAGGCGGGCCAGCAGCATCCGCCTGTCAGCGGGAAGGGGCCGCTGCGGGGCAACGTGACGATCGCGACGAACATGGCCGGCCGCGGCACGGACATCAAGCTGGCGCCGGGGGTGGTATATCCCAAGTGCATTGGGGACCTGGGGCCGGGCGCGTCGGAGCAGCAGAAGCGTCGCGTCTGGCAGGAGTCGGGGATCACGGGCACGAAGTGCTGCATCCATTGTCCGGATTACGAACCGAAGACGAACTGCGCCCACTGCTGGAAGCCAAAGCTGGATCCGCGGTTTCCGGAGATGGGGCGGAAGGTCTGCCCGCTGATCGTGCCGTGCGGTCTGCACATCGTGGGTACGGAGCGGCACGAGGCGCGGCGCATCGACAATCAGCTGCGAGGCCGGTCCGGGCGCCAGGGCGATCCGGGCAGCAGCCGCTTCTTCCTGTCGCTGCAGGACGAACTGCTGAAGATGTTCATGGGCGAGTGGACGCTCAAGATGCTCAATGCGATGGGCTTCGAGGAAGGGATGGCGATCGAAGCTCGCAGCGTGAGCAAGGGGATCGAGCGGGCGCAGAAGAAGGTCGAGGAGCGGAACTTTGCGGCGCGCAAGAACCTGCTGGAATACGACGAGGTGATGGACCACCAGCGGCGGATCTTCTACGGGCAGCGGCAGCAGATCCTGGAAGGGCGGGATCTGTCGGACCTGATCTGGAACATGATCGACGAGTCGATCGTGCAGGCGGTCGAGAAGTTCCTGGCGCCGGGGTATCCGAGCGAGTGCATCGCGGAGTGGTGCCGGACGGCGCTGGAGGTATCGATCCCGGCGGCGAAGTTGCGTGAGGAGGAGTTCGACGCGCTGGCGCGGGACATCCGGGAGGTGGCGCTGGACGCGGCGCGGGAGCAGATCGACCTGAACCTGGGCGAGTATGTGGACGAGGAGGCGCCGCCCGAGGAGTGGGACCTGCGAGGGCTGAGCCAGTGGTCGCAGACGCGCTGGGGCGTGACGCTGTCGCAGAACCAGCTGCGGAAGATGGATCCGGCGGGGATCCGCGATGCGCTGCTGGAGGCGGCTCAGAACAAGATCAGCCACGCGGACCTGGCGCCGATCCAGCGGTGGCTGGACCCGATGGCGGGCAAGGCGGCGATGGCAGACTGGGCTCGCAGCAAGTTCCAGATCACCATCGACGTGCAGGAACTGGTCCCGCTCGGCCGAGACGAGCTCGAGCAGCTGATGGACGAGCGGGTCCGGGCGGGGTACCGGGAGCGGGAGATCTGCTACCCGGTGGAGTACGCGCTGGAGATGAGCATCGGCCAGGCGGCGCAGGGCCAGGTGTCGGACGTATACGCGATCGAGCGGCTGCGGACATGGGTCCAGCGGAAGTACGCCCTCGACTGGAGCGACGAGTACATTCGGGCGCGCAACGGCAAGCAGCTGTACACCGAGATGGTCGAGATCAACCGCCAGTACACGGAGAACGGTCCGTTGGCGGAGGAGATTGACCGGGCGCTGCAGATGCCCCGGGAGCAGTGGGTCGAGTGGGCGAAGCAGCGGTTCGGGCACGCCTTCCGCGAGGAGGCCCTGGAGCAGGAAGGGGCGGACCCGCGCACGGTGCTGCGTCAGGCGGGGCATGAGATGCTCCGCTACGAGCTGACGATGCTGGAGCAGGTGGTGCTGCTGCGGATCTACGACCAGGCGTGGAAGGACCACCTGTACGCGATGGACCGGCTGAAGGAGTCGATCGGCCTGCGGGGTTACGCGGAGCGCGACCCGAAGATCGAGTACAAGCGGGAAGGCTTCCGCATGTTCCAGGAGATGATGTCGAGCATCCGTGAGAACGTCACGGACATCATCTTCAAGGTGCAGATCGTGGACGAGTCGGCGGTGCGGAGCGTATACCAGGTGAGCGAGGCGCGGCATGCCGATGCGACCAACGCGGGTCTGCGTGCCGAGGCGACGCCGGACCAGCAGGCGGCGATGCGGAACCTGGGCACGGATGCGCCGCAGGCGGTGCAGCCTATCCGGCGAGACGTGCCGAAGGTCGGGCGGAATGACGCGTGCCCGTGCGGCAGCGGGAAGAAGTACAAGAAGTGTCATGGAAGAGGATTGGGCGATTAGCGGACCAGTGGCGACAATGAGCCACAACGGACGTACGAGAACAGTAACAACAAAGGCGCGGCGATGGCTGGCGCTGGTACAGTGAACGAGGCGGCCCGCTGTTGCGTCGGTCGTTCAGGAAGGAAACAGGAATGTCCAAAGAAAGTATTTTCGGCCGGTTTTTCCGCAAGAAGGAAGAAGAGAAGCTCTACAGCAATCAGCTGCCCGGGGCGGACGAGCCAGCGCTACCCAAGCCCGTCGATCCGATCAAGAACGAGGGCAAGGCGGCCAAGCGTAACGAGCCGTGCCCGTGCGGCAGCGGCTACAAGTACAAGAAGTGCTGCGGCAAGGAAAAGGGCTGATTGCCCTCTGGATGCGAGTAGGCTGGTGGTGGATGTCAACCTGCAAATGAGCAAGGCGCGAATGTGGCTGGCGGACGCGGCGTACCTGGCGGTGGGCCTGCCTATCCTGGGCTACCGGATCCTGGTCAAGGGGAAGGACCGCCACGGCTGGAGGCAGCGGGCCGGGTATGTGCCGCCGCGGGAGGCGGGGCGGGCTGGGATCTGGCTGCACTGCGTGTCGCTGGGCGAGGCCAATCTGATCCGGTCGCTGGTGGAGCAGGCTCGCGGTGAGCTACCGGACGTGGACTTGATGATCAGCAGCACCACGGACACGGGCTTTGAGCGGGCGAACGCGCTGTACGGGTCGATTGGGTCGGTGTTCCGGTTTCCGCTGGATCTGAGCCGGTGGATGAACCGCGCGCTGGATCGGCTGGCGCCGAGTCTGATCGTGCTGGTGGAGCTGGAGACGTGGCCTAACCTGCTAGAGCTGGCGCAGCGGCGCGGGATTCCGGTGGCGGTGGTCAATGGCCGGCTGACCGAGAAGGCGTATGACCGGTACCGGAAGGTGCGGGCGCTGGTGCGGCCGATGTTCCAGGCGCTGAGTCTGGTCTGCGCGCAGGACGAGGTGATCGCGGAGCGGTTCGAGGCGTTGGGGGTGGCGCACGAGCGGATCCGGATCGTGCCGTCGATGAAGTTCGATACGGCGGAGGTGGCGGACAGCGTAGCCGGGGCGGAGGAACTGGCGGGCCAACTGGGCGTGACGGGGCAGACGGATTTGTGGGTAGCCGGGGGGACGGGCGATGGAGAGGAGCGGGTGATTCTGGACGCGCACCGCCGGATTCAGCAGCGCAGTCCCGAGGCGCGGCTGGCGATCGTGCCGCGCAAGCCGGAGCGGTTCGACGAGGTGGCGGACACGATCACGCGGATGGGGTATCGGTGCGTGCGTCGCAGCAAGTGCAAGCAGGCCGCGGGGCAGGGGCTGGCTCGGGACCAGGTGGTTCTGGGGGATACGATGGGCGAATTGCGGAAGTTCTACAGCATCGCTAAGGTGGCGTTCGTCGGGCGGAGCCTGGTGCCGATGGGCGGCTCGGACATGATGGAGGTGGCGGGGCTGGGCAAGGCGGTGCTGGTGGGGCCGCACGCGTTCAACTTCGTGGAGCCGATGAAGGTGCTGACACAGGCGGGCGCGGCGTGCGTGGTGCTGGGGCAGGGCGAGCTAGCCAGCAAGGTGGTGGAGCTGCTAGGAGAGCCCGGCAAGGCGGCCGCGATGGGGCGGTGCGGCCAGGAAGCGATCCGCACGAACAAGGGTGCGAGCAAGCGGACGCTGGAGTTGCTGTGCGAGATGGTTGGGGTAAGGAAGCACTGAGACAATAGACAATGCCCAGTACACAGCTCAGGCAAGAAGCTCTGAAGGCGGCCAAGCGAGTCGTGGTGAAGGTTGGCACGGCGCTTTTGACCAAGGCGGGCGGCGCGCTGGACACCGCGCGGATCGGGCGCCTGGTGCGGCAGGTGGCCGAGCTGCGGAATCGCGGCTGTGAGGTCACGATTGTCAGCAGCGGGGCGATCGGGGCGGGGATGGGGCTGGTGGGGATCAAGACGCGGCCCCGGGACGTGGCGAAGCTGCAGGCCTTGGCGGCGACGGGGCAGGCGGCATTGATGCAGGTCTACGAACGGTTCTTCTCGCGGTACGGGCTGCACGCGGCGCAGTTGCTGCTGACGCGCAGTGACGTCGATAACCGCCTGCGCTATCTCAACATTCGCAACACGCTGGCCAACCTGCAGGAACTCAACGCGGTCCCGATCATCAACGAGAACGACCCGGTGGCGGTCGAAGAGATCCGGTTTGGCGAGAACGACGTGCTGTCGGCGATGGTGGCCATACTGGTCGAAGCGGATGTGCTGGTGATCCTGACGGTGGTGGACGGGTTGCTGGCGGACGGGCAGGTCGTCGAGATGGTCGAGCAGGTGGACGAAGGGGTGTTCGCACTGGTCAACGGCAAGAAGAGCGCGCTGGGCTCGGGGGGGATGACGACCAAGCTCGAGGCGATGCGCATGGTGACCGACGCGGGGGCGGTGGCGGCGATCGCCAATGGGCGGACGCAGAACATCCTGCTGCGGCTACTGGCTGGCGAGAAGCTGGGCACGGTGTTTGTGCCGGCCACGCAGCGGATGCCGGCGCGGGATCGGTGGATCCGGATGGTCGCGCGGCCTGCGGGGAAGGTCCAGGTGGATGCGGGGGCGGTCAAGGCGCTGGTGGCGGGGAACAAGAGCCTGCTGCCGATCGGCGTGGTGGCTGTGACGGGACGGTTCCAGCGGGGCGACGTGGTGCAGATCGTCAGCCCGCAGGGGTGCGAACTGGCACGCGGGCTGGTGAACTATTCGTCGGAGGAGCTGGGCCAGATCAAGGGGCTTCGCAGCAGCAAGATTGCGCAGGCACTGGGTGCGGCGCCGTACGAGGAGGCTGTACATCGGGACAACCTGGTGATCACGGGAGTGATGTGAGGCGGATGTTCATGCGGAATGGGCCAGCACGCGGGAGTTGGTGTGCGATGACGCGGACCGGGTTGTACGTGACGGTTCTTGCGGCGGTGCTGGCTGGCGTGAGCGGTTGCCCGTCCGGCGGCCCGTTCGGCAAGGGGCTGTTCGGGACGGGGCCGAAGGCGGCGTCGCCGCCTGCCGAGGCGTCAGCGCCGGTGGCCCCGAAGATCTCGTCCGAGGAGAACCCTTTCGTGTTCCGCCTGGCGCCGGGAGGGGCGATGGCTGTGCAGGGCATGGCCAGCAAGGCCGTGCAGTTCGAGGTGTTGCAGGTGCAGGCCCCGCTGGGCGAGTTCAGCCGGTCGCAGAAGATCTGGGACCACCTGGACGAGCAGGCGGTGGGGACTGAAATGCAGATGACTTTGCAGCGGAATGGGCTGCGTGCAGGGCTGGGGTCGCAGGAGTCGTGGCCGCCTGTGCGGGCGATCCTGGACACGGTGCAGCACCGCATCGTGCGGACGCTGCCGCCTGCGCCGCCGAACAGCGTATCGGTTTCGCTGCAGCTGAACAACGAGCCGGTCGATCAGACGATCTTCTTCTTTCGGGCGAACCGGACACTGTCAGGGGACACGTTTCCCGGTGCCAGCGATGTGCTTCGGATCACCTGGGAGTTCAACAACGACAATGTCGAGCAGGTGGTCGTGTATGTTACGCCGGAGGTGCGCCAGAACCAGAGCGGCGTGAGTTTCAAGGCCACTCCGTTTGGGGTTGCCCCGGTACCGATCTACGAAGGCAGAATCTTCAAGGAACTAGGGTTGCGGCTGGTTGTTTCGCCCGGTGGATATATTGTTCTAGGGCCGGGCGAAGACGTGTCCCATGTGGGCCTGCTGGGCAGGGAGTTCCTGGTGACGCAAATCGATGGTGAAGCGTACGAGACAGTGCTCGTGATCGTGCCGCGGGTGCTGGACCTGAACCAGCAAGCCCCGGTAGAGGCAAGCAAGGCAGCGACGCCAGGCAAATGACATCTGAACCGCTAGACAATCAAGTATTTCGCGAGACCCTCGAGGAATCGACGGTCGCGGTCATGCTGGTGGACCGGGACCTGAAACTGACCTTCGTGAATCGGGTCGGGCGGGAGCTCTTCGACCTGAAGGAGGAGTCGTGGCAGGGCCGGTCGATCCTGGATCTGGCGCCGGAGAACCGCCGGGACCTGTTCCATCGCCTGTTCAAGCACGTCCTGTCCGGCGATCACGAGCACAAGCTGTTCCTGAACCTGCGGCGGCCCAACCACTCGCCGGCGAAGGTGGCGGTGCATCTCAAGCCGCTGCACAACGCGTCGGGCGAGACGAATGGTGTGGCGGCGTGGATCCTGCAGGCGAACCCGCGGGATGCGCTGGACCGGGAGTTGCTGCGGTCGGTGGAGATGACGGCGCTGCGGGAGTTGGCGGGGGCGGTGTCGCACCATTTCAGCAACCTGCTGGGCGGCATGCTGACGAGCATCGACTTCGCGGTGCGGAGCAACGATTCGACGGTGCATCGGCGGGCACTGGAGCGGATCGGGGCGTCGGCTGGTCGGGCGAGCGAACTCATCCGCATGTTGCAGGTGTTTGCCCGTGCCCAGCGGCGGGATACGGATCTGGCGGACCTGACGGAGGTGGTGCTGTTCTTCTGCGAGGCGACTGAACCGGACCTGTCGGAGTGCAGCATTCGGCTGGAGCTGGATCTGAGCCTGGTGGACGTGTATGCGGTTCCGCGGCAGTCGATGCTGGAGGTGCTGAACCGCCTGGCGACCAACGCACGGGAGGCGATGAAGGACGGGGGCACGCTGCGGATCTCGCTGCGCCAGACAGATCGGGATGTGATCCTGCGGGTCCGGGACACGGGGCCGGGGATTCCGCCGGAACTGGTCGATCGCATCTTCGAGCCGTTCTTTACGACCAAGGGGGAACTGGCGGGCGGTGCGGGTCGCAATCCGGGGCTGGGGCTGGCGGTGGTGCATGGGTTGATCACCGATATGGGGGGCACGGTCAGCGTGCAGTCGAGTCCGGGGCAGGGGGCGATCTTTGAGATCCGGCTGGCGCGGCGCAAGGTGTCGGGCCAGTCGCCGGTCGATCCGGGCCTGGAGACGGGGTTGACGACGGACCTGGATGATCTGCTGGATGACGAGTCGTAGAACAACAACCACAACGGCAACAATGGCAGTGCGTGCTTGATGACTGGGCCTGTGGCAGGAAACCCGCCGGGGCCGGATGGCGGTCTTTGGCGGCAACGCCAGTCACAGCGGGGCGTTGTCGTGCGCGGGCGGGGGCGGCTACGGCGGGTTTTGTCAGCGGGGCCGGGCTGATCGAGTTGGGGGAACGTCCGGTCGAGACGATCAACGTTGCTGATCGGCTAGAAAACGCGGCCGAGACTGACTACTGTTTGATAATGCAAAGCGCATTCACTCAAGGGGGGTTAGGCAGCATCTTTGAGCGCTTCGATGCTGCGTCCGTCGCTGCCTCCAAGACAGTTCACAAGGTCTGCGACTGCGCGACTTATCGCAGGACGGGAGGTTCATGCCATGTCAGCGGGCATGTGCCAGCGTGGGGTGTTCGGGGCTCTTGCCGTCGTTTTGTCGTCGTGGTGCGGCGTGCAGGCGGTGGAGCGAAATGTGCCGGCCGAGTATATCACGATCCAATCCGCGATCGATGCCGCTGGGACCGGCGATGAGGTTGTCGTTGCGCCGGG